>JAAYPT010000020.1 GCA_012519695.1 Clostridiales bacterium
ATTATTCGAGAAAAGGGAACAGACCGTAGCAAGTTTTGGCGAGGAGAAGTGGACAAGTATACCTGGGTAGATTTTGGTTCCTCTTATCTTCCAAGTGATATGAACGCAGCATATTTGTGGGCACAGTTAGAAGTGGCTGATGAAATAAATGATAAAAGACTGCATTTGTGGAATACTTATTACAAAGAACTAGGAACATTGGCAGAAGAAGGAAAGATAGAACTTCCGGTAGTACCAAAGGAATGCAAACACAATGCCCATATGTTTTATATAAAAACAGACGATATCGAGCAGCGTAGTACCTTAATTGCATTTTTAAAGGAAAGAGGCGTAGGCGCAGTATTTCACTACATTCCGCTTCATACCGTGGCAGCAGGAAAGAAGTATGGCGAATTTCACGGAGAAGACCGCTATACTACCAAGGAAAGTGAGCGATTATTGAGACTGCCACTTCATTACAATGTAAGTGAAGAAGATGTGCATTATGTATGTAAACAGATTAAGGAGTTTTATAAAAGAGGCTAATCATGAAAAAACTTTCATTTGTAATTCCGTGTTATAACTCAGAACACACGGTAGGACATGTAGTAAACGAGATAGAAGAAGCATTTCAGGGAAATGACCGATATGAGTACGAAATTGTTTTAGTAAATGATGCATCTCCCAAGGATGATACCATTGGAGCAATTCGAAAGATTGCCAAAGAAAATCCAAGAGTCATTGCAGTAAATCTGTCTAAGAACTTTGGACAGGACAGTGCCCTTATGGCAGGATATTCCATTGCCAAGGGAGATTATATTGTTTCCTTAGACGATGATGGACAAAATCCGGCAAAAGAAGCGTGGAAACTTCTGGACAAGATGGAAGAAGGCTGGGATGTTGTTTTTGGAAAATATAAAGTAAAAAAACACAGCAAATTTAAAAACTTTGGAAGTAAAGTAAATGATCTTATGGCAGACGCACTTTTAGACAAGCCAAAGGACTTAAGATTATGTAGTTATTTTGCCATGGATCGTTTCGTAGTAGAACAAATGTTGATGGATAGAAACTCTTTTCCTTATATCTGGGGATTGATTTTACGTTCTACCAATAAAATGACCAATGTGTATATTGAACATCGCATAAGAGAAGAAGGAAAATCTAACTTTACATTGATGAAATGTTTAAAAGTATGGTTCAATGGCTTCGTAGCGTTTTCCGTAAAGCCACTTCGATTTTCCGCTTTGGTAGGAGTATTAGTTGCTATGTTTGGTTTCTTATATGGAATCTATGTGGTAGTAAAAGCAGTTTGCTTTGCAGAACCGGTAGTAGGCTGGAGTTCTCTTATGGTAGCGTTATTGCTGATAGGCGGAATAATATTGATTATGCTGGGATTGTTAGGTGAATATATTGGACGCATGAATTTAAGTATTAATAATACACCACAGTATATTATCCGCGATATTTATCGACAAACGGATGGCGACTTAAGGAAAAATTAAGAGACTTTAAATGTTTTGAGAATCTTCTTAGTGTAAACTAGGATGGAAGATTGTTGAGGGATATACTATGTACAAGAAACAGAAGACAGGATGGGTGAAACATCTGGACTTTCTCATAATTGACCTGATTTGTCTGGAAATGGCATTTCTGGCATCCTTTGGGATAAAGTTTGGAGATAGAGCACTCGTATCCTCTATTGTAAAAGAATATTATGTCAGATTAGCGATTGTGCTACTGTTGATGGATTTATGTATTGTATTTTTGTTAGAGGCATATACCGGAATCCTGAGAAGAAACAAAGTACAGGAACTGCGGGCGGTAATTGTTCATTGCAGTATTGTTTTTGCAGCAGTTACAGTGTACTTGTGGGGGACAAAGCAGTCAGAAATTTATTCCCGACAGGTAATTATGGTATTCTGGGGATTGGCTGTTTTCTTCGAATACTTTGCACGGTGTGCCTGGAAGATTTATATTCGTCAGAAAATGATACGAGGAAAGCGTTTTTCCCAACTGATTGTAATTACAGAAGACCGATATGCAACAGAATGTGTCCACGAGTTTCAAAGGGATCGTTATAAAGAATTTGAAGTTGCGGGAATTATTATCGTTGACAAAGATCGAATCGGAGAAGAAATATATGGAGTTCCGGTTGTTGCAGATGCAGATACCTGTTTGGAATATGTAAGAGCCAATGTGGTAGATGAAGTGTTCATTAACGGAAATACCAGAGAAAGCAGCGAAGCACTTGCCAATGAATTGCTGGAGCTTGGTGTTACAGTGCATTTTAGTTTAGTACATGAATCACAGCTTATGCCAAATAAAATGGTAGAACGCTGCGGAAGATATATGGTGCTTACTTCCAGTATGAAGATTGCATCCACCAGACAGTTGTTTGTAAAACGTGCCATAGATATTATAGGAAGTTTAATCGGATTATTGTTTACGGGAATTGCATTTATTATTTTTGCACCGATTATTAAGATTCAGTCTCCGGGTCCTATCTTCTATTCTCAAATCAGAATCGGAAAAAATGGACGTAGATTTAAGTTTTATAAATTCAGAACCATGGTAGTAGGTGCAGATGCTATGAAAAAAGACCTGATGGAGCAAAATGAGATGGAAGGTCTTATGTTTAAAATGGAAAACGATCCTAGAATTTTTGGAATCGGAAGATTTATGCGTAAGTATTCCATAGATGAGTTGCCACAGTTTTGGAATGTATTAAAAGGTGAAATGAGCTTAGTTGGGACAAGACCACCGACAGAGGAAGAATTTGAACAATATGAGTTACACCACAAAGCTCGTTTAGGAATAAAGCCTGGACTTACCGGAATGTGGCAGGTAAGCGGAAGAAGCGATATCAAGAACTTTGAAGAAATTGTAGCATTGGATACACAATATATATCAAACTGGTCATTAGGTGTGGATATTCGTATTTTGTTCCGCACAGTTCTGGTAGTATTGACCGGGAAGGGATCCGTATGACAGATATTTCAATTACCATTGTTGCTTATAATGACGAAGAAGATGTAAGAAATGCGGTATGTTCTATTATGGAACATACCGCTGTAACTATTCAAAAGAAAATTTATATTGTAGACAACAGTACCAATAAGAATCAATTGGAAAACTTTTGTAACCAATGGGATGAAGTGTATTATCGAAAACCAAAAGAAAATATTGGATTTGGAAAAGGACATAACTATGTACTTCCGGAACTGGATTCTAAGTACCATGCCATTGTAAATCCCGATATTCTCTTAAAAGAAGATAGTTTTCAGATTCTCTTGGATTTTATGGAAAAACATCAGGTGGGAATGGTAGTTCCGCGAATGACGGATGAAAACGGGAATTTTCAGGCAGTTTATCGTAGAGAACTTACCGTATTTGATATGGGAATTCGTATGTTTTTATCTTCTCATTTCAAAAAGCGGCAGGCATATCATACCATGCAGGATATGGATTGCACCAAGCCCTTCCAGGTACCCTTTGCACAGGGCAGTTTTTTAGTGATTCAAACAGAGTTGTTTCGTCAGTTTGGTGGATTTGATACCAGATATTTCATGTATATGGAAGATGCAGACTTGTGTAAGCAAGTGAATGCTTGCAGTAGTTTGTATTACTGTCCAGATACTACAGTAATTCATAAGTGGGAACGTGCCTCCAAGAAAAATGGAAAGTTACGACGGATTCATATAGCTTCCATGTTTCGATATTTCGGTAAGTGGGGGTGGAAATTATGGTAAGAACAGAGAAAATATCTGTTGCAATGATAAGTTATAATGGAAAAAAGTACATAAAAGAACAACTGGACTCCATTTTTTTTCAATTAGAAACACAAGACGAAGTAATCGTTTCTGATGATGGTTCCAATGACGGAACTCTTAACATATTGGAAAAATATCAGAAAACAGAGCCACGTCTACGGGTAATCAAAGGTCCGCAAAGAGGGATTAAGAAAAATGTAGAAAATGCGTTAAAGCATTGTAAGGGTGATATTATTTTTCTGGCAGATCAGGATGATATCTGGAAACCAAACAAGGTTGAACGGGTTTTGCAGGTGATGAAAGAACAAAATGGTGCACTGGTAATACACGATGCGGAAGTATTTCACGACAATCCCAAAGAGATTACCATGGAATCCTTTTTGACATTCCGAAATGCCGGGGCAGGCGTATGGAAAAATATCTGGAAAAATGGATATATTGGGTGTTGTATGGCGTTTCGTAAAGAGGTGCTGGAAAAGGTACTTCCTATTCCTGATTCTATAGAAATGCATGATCAGTGGATAGGAATACTGAGTGATTTTTATTTTGGAAAGTCTGTATTTTTAAAAGAAGCATTATTAAGTTATCGCAGACACGGAGAGAACAGCTCTGCCATGAAACACTATGGAATCCCAAAGATGATACGCAATCGCGTGGTTTTTCTATTGCGTTTTTTAGGAAGGATTCTCCATATTTGCTAGAAATAGAGAAAAGTTTTAATAAAATTTTAAGAAAAATTACAGTTGTTAAATGAAAAAAAATATTATAAGATAGGTCTTGTATATTGTAAAAATAAGGGAATTACAAGGATGAGTATAAGCGTGAGAAAGGTGAAGATATGTCAGATAATAGAAGAAATACAAGAAACGGAAATGTAGATCCAAGACGTCAGCAGCCTAAAGTGAGCAAGAAGGCAATGCGAAAAAGAAAGAAAAAGAGAAAAATAGTTTTACTTATTGTAGAATTGATTATACTGATTGTGGTTTTGATAGCTTTATGGGCATGGTCAAAGTTAGATAAGATTCAGACAGATGAAAATTTCGGAAAAGACGTAGCAAATAAAGAATTAACAGATGACACCAAGGATATTCTGGGAGAATATACTACAATTGCATTATTTGGTTTGGATAATCGTTCTAATGGTAATTATAAGAGCGGAAACAGTGATGTTATTATGCTGGCGCGAATTGATAATGAAACAAAGGAAGTAAAACTGGTATCCGTATATCGTGATACGATGTTAAATATGATGGATGACGATGATGCAGAGGCATATAGTAAGGCAAATGCAGCATTTAATATGGGTGGACCGGATCAGGCAGTCCGCATGTTGAATGTCAACCTGGATTTGGATATCAAAGAGTACGTTGCATTTGACTTTAATGCAGTAGCAGAAGCAGTTGATTTGTTAGGCGGTGTTGAGGTAGAAATCAGCACAGAAGAAGCAGTTGCAATGCATGGATATCAGGAAGAAGTTGCTGAGATGATAGGTAAGAAGTCTAAGGAATTAAATGTTGGTGGAACTTATAACTTAGATGGTGTTCAGGCAGTTTCTTACGCAAGACTGCGTTATGTAGGAAACGGTGACTTCCAAAGAACGGAACGTCAGAGACTGATTGTGAATAAAATGGTAGAAAAGGCATTATCATCTGATATGGGAACTGTAAATGAGTTGATAGATACTGTATTCCCACAGATTAAGACCAGTCTTTCCAAGACGCAGATATTAAGCCTTGCAAAGGATGCAATGAACTATTCCATGGGAGATAATGCAGGATTCCCATTTGATCAGGAAACAGGAAGCTTTAAGGTAAGTTACCAGAGCAAGAAGGCAAGTTGTGTAATTCCGGCAGACTTGGCAAGCAATGTAAAACAGTTACATGAGTTCTTATATGGAACAACCGACTATGTAGTAACAGACAGTGTACAGAATATCAGTGATGAAATTGAAAAAAGAACAGGCGTAGAGGCTCCGGAAAAAGATGAGTCAGACAGTAGTAGTACAAGCGGCAATTAAATTGATGGCAAGGAAAAGAGATAGCAGGAGGAAATAGTATGTGTGGAATTGTAGGATATATAGGTGAATCCCAAGCAGCTCCGATTTTACTGGACGGATTGTCAAAATTGGAATACAGAGGATATGATTCCGCAGGAATTGCAGTATTTGACGGAGAAAATATTCAAATACAAAAAGCAACAGGCAGACTGAAAGTGTTAAGCGAGTTGACACACGACGGAACTACTATGCCGGGAACTATCGGAATTGGTCATACCAGATGGGCAACTCATGGCGCACCATCAGATGTGAATGCACATCCGCATTATAATAAAGACAAGACCATTGCAGTTGTGCATAATGGAATTATCGAAAATTATGTTAAATTAAAGACACGTTTACAGGAAAAAGGATATACTTTTGTTTCCGAAACCGATACAGAAGTATTAGCACATCTTTTAGATTACTATTATACAGGAAATCCGATTGAGACTATTACCAAGGTAATGCATCGAGTAGAAGGTTCTTATGCTTTGGGAATTATTTTCAAGGATCATTCTGATACGGTATATGCAGTACGAAAAGACAGTCCTTTAATTGTAGGAAAAGGAAAAGAAGGTAATTTTATCGCATCAGATGTGCCGGCGGTTTTGAAATATACCAGAGAGGTGTATTTTATTCAGAATGAAGAGATAGCTGCGCTGACAGAGGATACAGTTACATTTTTCAATATTGACGGAGAAGAGATTCAGAAAGAATCCAGTACGATTGAATGGGATATCAATGCGGCTGAAAAAGGTGGATATGAGCATTTTATGTTAAAAGAAATGTACGAACAGCCAACAACTGTTCGTGATACCATTAGCCCAAGAATTAAAGATGGAAATATTGTAATTGAAGAATTGGGAATGACCGATGAGGAAATTCGTAAAATCAGACGAATTCATATTGTAGCCTGTGGTTCTGCATATCATACAGGAGTTACGGCAAAATATGTGATTGAAGATATGGCAAGAATTCCCGTTGAAGTAGATGTTGCATCAGAGTTTAGATATCGTAATCCAATATTAGAAGAGGATTCACTGGTAATTATTATCAGCCAGTCCGGAGAAACAGCAGATTCTCTGGCAGCATTGCGAGAAGCCAAAAAGCGTGGAGTGAAAACACTTGGTATTGTAAATGTAGTAGGAAGCTCCATTGCCAGAGAAGCAGATAGCGTTATGTATACCTGGGCAGGACCGGAAATTGCGGTAGCTACCACCAAAGCATATAGTGCACAGTTGGTAGCAGAATATTTATTAGCTATTAAATTTTCACAGGCACGAGGAACTATAACAGAAGAACAGATTCAAAGTATGCTCTGTGATTTGCAAAAACTTCCGGAACAGATTGAAATGCTTTTAAATAATAAAGAAAAAATTCAACGTTTTGCTAATCGATATGTTGCTGCAAAAGATGTATTTTTCGTAGGAAGAGGAATTGATTATGCTATTTCTATGGAAGGTTCTTTGAAATTGAAGGAAATATCTTATATTCACTCTGAAGCTTATGCGGCAGGAGAATTAAAGCATGGAACAATTTCTTTGATTGAAGAAGGAACTTTGGTTGCAGCAGTGGTAACACAGGAAGATTTGTACAAAAAGACCATTAGCAATATTGTAGAGTTAAAGTCGAGAGGTGCGTTTGTATTGGCAGTAACCAATACCGGACATACCGAGCTGGAAAATTCCGCAGATTATGTAATTTATATTCCACAGACCAATAAATATTTTACCAACTCCTTAGCAATTATTCCGTTACAGTTGTTCAGTTATTATGTAGCGGTAGGTAAGGGATGTGACGTAGATAAGCCTAGAAATCTGGCAAAATCCGTGACTGTTGAGTAAAAAGCTTGCAAAAAAAACAAAATACGGTAGAATGGGAAAGTTGATGTGGGGAAACGTCGACTTTCCTAAGTTTCGTAAGGATAAATGAGAGAGGATATTATGAAAAAGATTTTAATGCAGTTTTGCAAGTTTAGCATGGTAGGCGTAGTAGCGTTCCTGATAGACTATGGTTTGCTATTTGCGTTTACTGATTTATTACACATGCATTATCTGGTTTCGTCCATGTTGTCATTTTCTGTGGCAACGGTATTTAATTACATATATAGTACCAAGTATGTATTTGAATGCAGAGAAGAGCAGCGTAAGGCAGGACAGTTTACAGTATTTTTATTATTAAGTGCATGTGGACTTTTGTTAAATTCCATGTTAATGAAGACATTTGTAGAGAATATGGCATTTCATTATATGGTAGCTAAATTATTCTCGGCAGTAATTGTTTCTATCTGGAATTTTATATCAAGAAAAATATTTCTGGAAGAAGGTATCAAAGAAAGACTTTTTGCCAGAAGACAAGAGTTATTGCGTGATCGTTAGCGCGTAGAAGAAGAGTCCGACAAGCGGACCCTTTTTTCATTTTCTTAACAAAAACATATATTTTTAAAGTATTTATCACAGATTTGTCACAAATCTATCGTAAACTCCTTAATATAAAAAGAAAAGAAAGCAAAAGAGGAAAGGAGAGTTGCGTTATGGAACAAAATAATAACAACAACAGCAACAATAACAATACTTCAGATTCTTTATATTCATATAGTTATATCAGCGAAGATAATCAGGAAAGAAATCCGAACTATTATGAGAAACAGGAGTCTGGCAACCAAAATTATACGAATTCAGGAGCTTATACAAATACCTATACAGACGCAAATGCATACAACAATCCGCAGCAGGGAAAGAAGCCGAAAAAGGCAAAAATAAAAAAGAAACATGGATTTGGAGGAACGGTAGGAAAAGCAGCAGCGGTTGCATTAGTATTTGGAATGGTATCAGGTGCTACATTTTATGGAACTGGGTATGCTATTGATTATGCCAACGGAAAAGTAACCACAACAAGCAAAAAGACTGTGACACAGACAAGCAGTAATACCAAGAGCAGTGGAAGCATTTCTGCAACAAATGTAAGTACAGCAACAACCGTAAATGATGTTTCGGATATTGCAGAAAATGTAATGCCGTCCATTGTTTCTATTACAAATATGGGACAGCAGACAGTAAACTTCTTTGGACAACAGGTAACACAGGATGTAGAAGGAGCTGGAAGTGGTATTATTATTGGACAAACTGATGATGCAATATACATTGCAACAAATAACCATGTAGTAGCAAACTCCACACAGTTGACAGTAAACTTTATTGATGATCAAAGCGTTGCAGCAGAAATCAAAGGAACAGATACCAGCACAGACCTTGCAGTAATTTCCGTAGCAGTAAGTGATATTCCAAAAGATACACTTAGCAAGATAAAAGTAGCAACACTTGGAGATTCCGATAGTCTTAAGGTTGGCGAAGGTACTGTAGCAATCGGAAATGCATTAGGATATGGACAGTCTGTAACCACCGGTGTTATCAGTGCTTTGAACCGTGAAGTAACCGTACAGGACGAAAATACAGGAACATCTGTTACCAATGACTTGATTCAGACAAGTGCAGCAATCAACCCAGGAAACAGTGGTGGTGCATTACTGAATATGAAAGGCGAAGTAATCGGTATTAACTCTGTAAAATACTCCGATGAACAGGTAGAAGGAATGGGATTTGCAATTCCAATTTCTCAGGCAGAACCAATTATCAATGATTTGATTAATCGTGAAGTAGTAGATGATTCTAACTCCGCATACTTAGGAGTTGCCGGTCAGGATGTTACTTCCGATATAGCAAAAGCATATGGAATGCCGGAAGGTATTTATGTTACTCAGGTAAAAGAAGGAACAGCGGCAGAAGCAGCTGGTATTCAAAAAGGTGATATTATCACAAAGTTTGATGGCAAGAAAGTAAGCTCCATGGAAGCACTGAGAGATAACATGCAGTATTATGCAGCAGGAACCACAGTAGAGGTAGTAGTTCAGACGAACCAAAACGGTGAATGGCAGGAACAGACATTGTCAGTAACACTGGGCAAGAAAAATGGCTAAATTTTTCTTTTAAAATCCCTCGAAGTGTGGTAGGATAGGAATATATGCAGGAGGGATTTTCATGAGAAAGAAAAAAATTGTAATTGCATTAGGACATGATGCATTAGGAACCACATTACCAGAACAAAAGAGCGCAACTAAGAAAACAGCCAAGGCGGTAGTGGATTTTATAAAAGATGATTATCAGGTAGTAATTTCTCATAGCAATGGACCACAGGTTGGAATGATTCATACTGCAATGGCAGAATTTTGCAGAATCTATCCAGAATACACAGCAACTCCAATGTCTGTGTGTTCTGCTATGAGTCAGGGATATATTGGATACGACTTACAGAATGCTATTCGTACAGAACTTTTAAACAGAGGAGTTTATAAGCCTGTTTCAACTATTTTGACACAGGTATGTGTAGATCCTTATGATGAAGCTTTTTATCACCCAACCAAGGTGATTGGTCGTGTTATGAATGAAGCAGAGGCAGAAGCAGAAGAAAAGAAGGGCAATCATGTAGTTAAGACAGAGGAAGGCTATCGTAGAATCGTAGCTGCTCCAAAGCCAATGGATATCGTAGAGATAGACGCAATCCGTGCATTAGTGGATGCAGATCAGATTGTAATCGCTTGTGGTGGAGGCGGAATCCCTGTACTTGCACAGGATAATAATCTTAAAGGTGCCAGTGCTGTTATTGAGAAAGATTTTGCAGCAGGCAAATTAGCTGACATGGTAGATGCTGAAATGTTAGTTATTTTAACCGGAGTAGATAAAGTTTGCTTAAACTTCGGTACAAGCGAAGAACAGCAGTTAGATGAAATGACTGTAGAAGAAGCTAAGAAATACATGACAGAAGGCCAGTTTGAAGAAGGAACCATGCTTCCAAAGATAGAGACTGCAATTGAATTTATTGGTAATTCCGCAGTTAGAAAAGTACTCATTACCAAGTTGGATGGGGCATCCGGAGAGAGTCATGGAACCGTTATCCATAAATAAAAAGTTAAGAAACCGTAGAAAATTAAAACTTACGGTTTCTCTTTTTTGATTTATTTGTTATAATATGGACTGTAGTGTCTCTGTGACATTACGAATAAGTTGATATTCCTTGAAAATTCAAGGGTTTGAGCGTAGTATAGGAAAGTGTCAAAAGGGACATACTGCAAAGCAGTATTGCCATATTGCACCGAATTGCATCTGAAAAACGAGTTTTTCAAGTGCAATTTAGTGCAATAATCACACATCACTTTGTGATGTGTGCCCTTTGACACGTTAAATAGTTACGTTGCAAAATTTGAATTTTAGGAGTATTCTAAATCAGTTATCAAATTTTGATAGATAGATTGCAATGATGCAAAAGCAAAGAGAGGTAGAAAGATGAAAAAAGAAAATCTGAGAAAAACAAAAATTGTCTGCACAATGGGACCTTCTACAGAAAAGGATGGCGTTTTAGAACAGTTAATGCTTGCCGGTATGAACGTTGCAAGATTTAACTTTTCACATGGTGATCATGATGAACAGATGGGACGTTTAGTAGAGTTAAGAAGACTTCGTGAGAAGTTAGGACTTCCAGTGGCTGCACTTCTGGATACTAAGGGACCAGAAATCCGTTTAAGAGAGTTCAAAGAAGGAAAAGTAAACTTAGTAAAGGGACAGACCTTTACCTTAACTTCTGAAGAAATCCAGGGTGATGAGACAAAAGTTTCTATCAGCTATAAAGAATTGGTAAACGATGTAAAGGTAGGAGATACTATCTTAATCGATGATGGTTTAATTGAATTAAAAGTTAAAGATTTAACAAAGACAGACATCGTTTGTGAAGTTGAAAATGGTGGAAAAGTTTCTAACAAGAAAGGTGTTAACGTACCAAACGTAGACCTTACAATGCCTTTCATCAGTGAAAAAGACCACTCTGATATCGTATTTGCAGTAGAGCAGGATTACGATTTTATCGCAGCATCTTTCGTTCGTACAGCAGATGACGTACTTCAGATTCGTAAGATTTTAAAAGAGAATGGAAATGATACAATTAAAATCATTTCTAAGATTGAAAATATGCAGGGTGTAAATAACATCGATGAAATCATCGAAGTATCTGACGGAATCATGGTAGCTCGTGGAGACATGGGTGTTGAAATTCCATTAGAAGACGTACCTGTTATTCAGAAAATGATTATTAAGAAAGCAACTAAGGCTGGAAAGCAGGTTATCACTGCAACACAGATGTTAGATTCTATGATTAAGAATCCAAGACCTACAAGAGCAGAAGCAACAGACGTTGCAAACGCTATTTATGACGGAACAAGCGCAATCATGCTTTCCGGAGAAACCGCTGCTGGTGATTACCCTGTAGAAGCTGTTAAGACAATGGTTCGTATTGCAGTTCGTACAGAACAGGATATCAACTACAGATCAAGATTCAAACAGAGAGAGACTTTGGACAACCCAGATATTACAAATGCAATCTCTCATGCAACTTGTACAACAGCACATGACTTAAATGCAGCAGCTATTATCACAGTATCTAAGTCTGGTAGAACAGTACAGGATGTTTCTAAGTATCGTCCAGCTTGCCCAATCATCGGAGGAAGTACTTCTGAAAAAGTTTGCCGTCAGTTGAACCTTGCTTGGGGCGTTGTTCCAGTATTAGTTGATGTAAAAGAAGACATTGATGAATTATTTGATCATGCACTTGAAACTGCTGAAAAAGCTGGAGTTATCGAAAAAGGTGATATCGCAGTTTTAACAGCTGGTGTTCCACTTGGTGTATCCGGAACAACTAATATGATTAAGGTGCGTGTAGCAGACTAATAGATAGAGCCGAAAAGGCAAAGGAGTAATTGTTTGCAACGAATAAGTGACCAGAAAAAATGTGAGTGGCTGGAAAGAGCATGCTATTGCGTGTTCTTTCTGGCAGCATTTTTTTTATGTAGAATAATTAAATATAGTGATGGCGATGATGCCTATTTTTACCAGATGGCGCACAGTATGGGATTTTTTGAATACCTGAAGATGCGCTATATTACATGGGAGGGAAGAATGACCTCCGAAGCTATGACCTACATTTCCATGTATTTGGGAAAGACATTTTGGAACATAGCAAATGCCGGAATGCTTACATTATTGGTGGCAGGTCTGGTGAAGATTACGAAGAAAATTAGCGGCGCAATGGAACCACAGAAGGAATGTGCATTGACATTTTTTATGTGTACAGGAATTTTAATGATGGGAATACCGGTAATTGGATATGCAGGATTTTGGATTACAGGTTCCACATTTTATTTGTGGTCTGTTGTGGCAGGTATCTGGGCAGCAGTTCCTATAGCAGAACTGGCATTTTCTCCAAAGACAGTTAGCTGGAAGAGTTATCTGTATGCAATTCCATGTGGATTTATTGCATCCATGGGATTGGAACAGATAGCGGCAGTGGTAATTACCTTTGGCGTATTGGCAGTGGCATATCATTTTTGGAAAGAGAAAAAGGTGCATGTATGGACTGCGGTAGAAACAGTGATAATGATAGTTGGCTTACTGTTGCTTTTTGTTTCACCGGGAACAAGTGCCCGTGGCGGACAGGAATTAGAATGGATGCCGGAGTTTGATACCATGAGTGTGCCGCATCATATATTTATTACAGTACAGTGGATATTAAGCGGATTTGCTAATTACCACAAAGTATTTGTAAGTGCAATACTAATCATTGCATTGGTATATTATTTGCAGAAAGAAAAAGAAACCAAACAAAAAATTATTTTTAGTATTTTGACAGCAGCAGGTGTCCTTAGTACTTGGGTAAGTATTTTAGGAATTAATGTGTTTTCGGAATTGGGGATGGGAATTTCAGAGGGAATGGTACCGGTGGAAAAAACCGCTACCTTAGCATCCTTAAGCGGAATACAGATATTTGCCTGTATCTGGCAGATAGGAATATTAATTTTGCTAGGTGTCTTTTTGTGGAAAGCAGGAGAAACTTTATTAGAAAAATGTGTAATGGTATTGATGCTGTTAGCGTCTCTTGCAAGTGCCGCCGTTATGTATTTTTCTCCTACAATGTATGTTTCAGGTGCAAGAGTTATGTTTGTGACAGCAGTGCTCTTGTGGCTTTTGACAGGAATATTGTTTGCAAAAGTAAAAAATTACAGACTGCAATCAGTAATAACAGGGTATGTTGCAGTGGCAGGCGTAGCAAACGTAATTGCTTATGCCGTGAATTTTATAAAATAAAGGGGAAGCGCAAATGAAAAAAAGAGGTTTCTTGGTACTGTTGATAATGATAGCAGTATTATTGGCAGGTTGTGGAAAAGAGAAAAAAGTAGAACAAACAAGTCAAAAACAGGAAGAAGTTCCGACGCAAGAGGAAACAAAAGAAATCACCGAAACAGAAGAAGACAAGGGACAAGGAAGTATTGTACAACAAAATCAGCAACAGGAAAATGTTGCGCCATTGCCTACCTTGAATCCGGATACCGTAGTATATACCGAAGAAGAAGTGTTAACTACGGACAAAGTAAATGTGCGTACACTTCCATCCAAAGACAGTGAAGTATATGAGGTTGCAGGAAGAAGAACGAAGTTTCTGCGTACGGCAGATGACGGAACATGGAGTGCAGTACAAATTGAAAATCAGGAATACTATATTGCATCAGAATATTTGAAATTAGCCTCAGAAATGACAACAGGTGGACATCTGATTGTGATTGATGCCGGACACCAGGCAAAGGGAAATAGCGAACAAGAACCCATAGGTCCCGGAGCATCAGAGACAAAGGCAAAGGTTGCAGGTGGAACAACAGGAACCACAACCGGACTAAAAGAATATGAACTGAATTTGCAGGTATCATTAAAGCTACAGGCAGAATTAGAAGCCAGAGGATATGAAGTTATTATGGTGCGTACTACGAATGATGTAAATCTTAGCAACAGTGAGCGGGCAGCCATAGCAAATAATGCCGGTGCAGATGCATTTATTCGTATTCACGCAAATGGTTCGGATAATAGTAGTGAAAACGGAATTTTAACGATTTGTCCAACAGCTTCCAATCCATATATGGGAAATCTTTATAGTCAAAGCCGTGCCCTTTCTGATTGTGTGTTAGATGGAGCAGTAAATGCGACTGGAGCCAATAAAAAATATGTCTGGGAAACAGATACCATGAGTGGAATCAACTGGTGTACAGTGCCGGTAACGATTGTAGAAATGGGATTTATGACCAATCCTACAGAAGACCAGAACATGGCAACTGACAGTTATCAACAGAAACTGGCACAGGGAATTGCAGATGGAATAGATGCATATTTTGGAAATTAGAATCACAAGAATGGCAGTCTGATAATGGACTGCCTTTTTCTGTTGCAAGGATAGTCAAGAACGTGAGAACGGGAGAAAAATATGAGAACATACGATAATCATTGGATAAAAGAACAATTAGAGGCTTTAAGAGAACCGGAATATCAAAGGTTTACGGCAAGCCTTTTGCCCGGGGTAGAATCCATTTTAGGAGTAAGACTTCCGAAACTTCGTGAACTTGCCAAAAAACTTGCCAAAGACAACTGGAAAGAATATTTGGAAGAAGCACAGGATGACTCCATGGAGGAAATTATGCTGCAAGGAATGACCCTGGGATATGCAAAGGGAAATTTACAGGAAAAAGAGACATTTCTGCGGGCGTTTATTCCGAAAATTGATAATTGGTCGGTATGTGATAGTTGTTGTAACAGCATAAAAATAGCAAAAGAACAGCCGGAAGAAATGTGGGAGTTTTTGCAGGAATATTTACATTCCGAAAAAGAATTTGAAATTCGTTTTGCACTGGTACAGTTGTTAGATTACTATGTAAAGGAAGAATACCTGCAACGTGTATTAACAGAAATTGATAAAATTTCCAGTGAAGCATATTATGTGGAAATGGCACAGGCATGGGCAGTATCTATCTGCTATCGCGAATTTCCCAAAGAGACAGAATCTTTTTTGAGACAGAATCATTTAAATGACTTTACCCATAATAAAGCCTTGCAAAAAATAACAGAATCACTAAAAGTCGGTAAAGCACAAAAAGAATACATTCGGAGTCTGAAACGATAATTACATTGACGAGCGTTTGGGAAAACTTTATAATAAAACTAATATTGGAAATTTTGCCCATAAGAAAGAGGTGACATAATGGTTGAATTAGACCAGTTCAAAACAACATTGAACACATACAAAGAACCGTTAGTTGAAGTGAGGGATTCACTTTGACCTGGCTAACAAAGAAAAGAAAATCCAGGAATTAGAAAGAGAAATGGAAGTTCCTGATTTTTGGGATAATACAGAAGTATCCCAACAGAAAATGAAGGAGTTAAAGAGCTTGAAGGATGACGTGGAAACATATGCTCATTTGACGCAGCAATATGACGATATTGAAACATTGCTGGAAATGGGATACGAGGAAGAAGATGCATCATTGATTCCGGAGATTCAGGAAGCATTAGAAGAATTCAAGCAGACCTTTGAAAATATCAGAATTAAGACGTTATTGTCCGGGGAATACGATGGAGAAAATGCCATTGTGTCCTTGCATGCCGGAGCAGGAGGAACAGAATCCTGTGACTGGAATGCGATGCTGTATCGTATGTACAAACGTTGGGCAGAGGCCAAGGGATTTACCGTAGAAGTATTAGATTCCTTAGATGGTGACGAAGCCGGAATTAAGTCCATTACTTTTGAAGTATGCGGAGAAAATGCATACGGCTACCTTAAGTCAGAAAAAGGAGTACATCGTTTAGTGCGTATCTCTCCATTTAATGCGGCAGGAAAACGTCAGACTTCCTTTGCATCCTGTGATGTAATGCCGGATATTGAAAAAGAATTAGATATTGAAATTAAGGATGACGACTTGCGGATTGATACTTATCGTTCCAGTGGAGCCGGTGGACAGCATATCAATAAAACATCTTCTGCAATTCGAATTACCCATCTTCCTACCGGAATTGTAGTGCAATGCCAAAATGAGCGTTCCCAGCATATGAACAAGGATAAAGCAATGCAAATGTTAAAGGCAAAGCTGTACTTGTTAAAACAGGAAGAGAACGAGAAAAAAGCAGCAGATATCCGTGGAGAAGTAACAGAAATTGGCTGGGGAAATCAGATTCGTTCCTATGTTATGCAGCCATATACCATGGTAAAAGACCATAGGACAAATGCAGAGACTGGAAATGTGGATAGTGTTATGGATGGAAATATAGATTTGTTCATTAATGCATATTTGAAATGGAAAAGTCTTGGTTGTCCGGAAAAAATGGGAGAGAACGAATGAAAGGCTTAGTACTGTTTGGAGTAGTTCTGCTATGTGTGATAATTGCAGTTGTAATATTAGTAGAATACATTAAGAGAAAAATGCGTGGATTTTCCAGAGAAATATTTGGAACAGATTCCTTCACAGAAGGGTGGAAGATGCAGGAAGAAGAACTATCTGTGATTCCTGCATCCGTATCTGGAATGACACGAATACTGGAACCGCAGATACAAAAGGACTTTCCGGAGTTTAATTGGGTTCAGTTTAAAAATAAAGCAGAAGAAGTGTTACGGGTATCATTATTGGCAATTACAACACAAAGTATGGAACAAATGTCAGATGCCTCAGAAGCATTAAAAGAACAGGTAGAAGGCAGGATTTTGGAAAATCAGACAGCAGGTGTTAGAGAGGTCTATGAGCGAATTCGCATTCATCAGACAGAGATTGCCAAGTACGAAAAGAAGAACGGACGTTGTATTGTTACACTGCAAAGTGCCGTAGAACACATTCATTATAAAGAAAAAGACGGAAAAATTCTGTCAGGAAAAAAAGACTTGTTAGAGCAAACAAAATATAATATGGAACTAATGTATATTCAAAACGAAAATATGGCAAACAATAGCCATGGAGTAGGACTTACCTGCCCAAATTGCGGTGCCCCTATTCAGACGCTTGGAATCAAATGTTGTGAATACTGTGGAAGTGAAGTGGTACCAATCAATATGCAGGTTTGGTCTTTGCAACATTTTTATGAAGTTACATACCAAAGGGTGTAATGTATAAATAAAACAAAAATCAGGAGGTTCGTTATGGGATTAATTAAAGCAGCAGCAGCGGCAGTCGGAGGAGCATTAGCAGATCAGTGGTTAGAGGTTTATGAACCAGATGATATGGGAGACCAGACCGTCTTTACCAGAGGAGTAATGATTCGAAAAGGTGAGAACAAAAAAGGAACAGACAATACCGTATCCAATGGTTCTGTGATCCATGTATATGACAACCAGTTTATGATGTTAGTAGATGGTGGTAAGATTGTGGATTACACTGCTGAACCGGGATATTATAAGGTAGACAATTCCTCTTTACCATCTTTATTCAATGGACAGTTAAAGGATACTTTAAAAGAATCCTTTGGCAGAATTAAGTTTGGTGGACAGACACCTACCCAGCAAAAAGTATTTTACATTAATTTGCAGGAAATCAAAGGAATTAAGTTTGGAACCAGAAATCCAATCAATTATTTCGACAGTTTCTATAACGCAGAGTTATTCTTGCGTGCGCATGGAACGTATTCTGTAAAAATCGTAGATCCACTTCGTTTTTATGCAGAAGCAATTCCAAGAAATAAAGATCATGTAGAAATTACAGATATCAATGAACAGTATATTTCCGAATTTTTAGAAGCATTGCAGACAGCAATCAATCAGCTGTCCGCAGATGGTATGCGTATTTCCTTTGTACCGTCTAAGGGACGTGAATTAAGCAAATACATGTCTCAGATTCTGGATGAAGACTGGAATCAAATGCGTGGTATGGAAATACAGGCAGTTGGTATTGCAAGCATTTCTTATGATGATGAATCAAAAGAATTAATCAATAGTAGAAATGAAGGTGCAATGTTGAGTGATCCGGCAATTGCACAGGGCTATATGGTGAAAAATCTTTCACAGGGGGTAAAAGATGCAGGTTCCAATAGTGCAGGAGCAATGACTGGATTTATGGGAGTTGGAATGGGAGCAAATGCCATGAGTGGTATGATGAATGGATTTTCACAGATGAATCCAAATGGACAGCCACAGGCACCAGTGCAGCCACAGCAGCAAAATACCAATGACTTCCATGTAGGCGGAGCTGTTCCGGTTCAGCCACAGGCGCAAAGTCCGGCAGGAGAAGCAGAGTGGGCTTGCGAATGTGGAGCAACCAATACAGGAAAATTCTGCTCTGAATGCGGAAAACCAAAGCCAATTATTCAGACAGAGTGGACATGTGCGTGTGGAGCAGTAAACAGTGGAAAGTTCTGTTCCGAATGTGGAAAACCAAAGCCGGTAGATAATGGAGAGTGGACATGTGCATGCGGAGCAACCAATACAGGAAAATTCTGCTCCGAATGTGGAAAACCAAGAGCATAAGAGAAAGGTAAGGGAGAGTACCAATGGCAGTAGTAAGTTATAAGTGTCCTCACTGTGGCGGTGAGTTGATTTTTAGCCCGACTACGCAGAAATATAAATGCGAATACTGTCTTTCTGATTTTTCCCAAGAAGAATTAGAAGCATTAAAGCCAGAGGAAGGCAGTGAAGAAAAAGCGGTAAACTTTGAGGAAGATACACAAGAAGAAAATACCACAGAAAAAGAAACACAGGAGGAGGCAGTGATTTATCACTGCCCAAGCTGTGGTGCGGAAATTGTAACAGATGAGACAACAGCAGCAACATTTTGCTATTATTGTCATAATCCGGTGGTGTTGTCAGGAAGGGTATCCGGCGAGTTTTTGCCGGATAAAATTATTCCGTTTGCTATTGATAAAAAGCAGGCAACAGAGAAGTTTTTAGACTATGTACATAGTAAGAAGTTTGTACCAAAGGCATTTTTCAACAAACAACAGATTGAAAAGATTTCCGGTGTATATTTTCCATATTGGATGGTAGATATGGATATGGAAGGCTCTATGCAGGCAGAGGGCAGAAATGTCCGTGTATGGCGAAGTGGAGATACAGAGTATACCGAGACAAAGGTATACCGTGTAGAACGTGAAGGTGATGTTCATTTAGAGGACATTACCAAGAATGCATTAAAGAAGTCCAACGCTAAGCTGGCAGAGGGAGTACTTCCTTATGATGTCAGCAAGGTACAGAAGTTTCATATGGGATTTCTGTCCGGATTTTTAGCAGAAAAGCGTGACATTGAAAGAACAGAGCTAAACAAACAGGTGCAGCAGGAAGCCAATGAGTATGGCGAAAAGATTTTGCGAGGAACGGTAAAAGGATATTCTTCCATATCGGTAAAAAGCTGTCATTTGAATCAGACACAGGAAAATTGGGATTACACCATGCTTCCTGTCTGGACCGTTACCTATAAAGGAAAAAATGGAAAAATGTATTATTATTCCATGAATGGTCAGGATGGAAAAGTATACGGAGAACTTCCGATTGATTACAAAAAAGTATGGATACTGGGTGGAATTGTTTTCGGATTAGTATTAATTTTGGCATTGATTGGGGGATATCTGTTATGAGAATGAGAAAAAAGCAAAGTACATATTTTGAGGGGAAAAAAGTTATATTGGCATTGCTGCTTACCTGTATCTTTGTGATGGGAAGCGGATTTTCAGCAAATGCAGCTGAGTCAACAGGTAAAAATTATAGTACTGACAGACAAATAGCAATCAATCTTTCAAATCATGAAGTAGATAGTTCACTTGAAAATAGTCAGGTGACAGATCAGGCAGGTTTATTAAGTCAGTCTGAAATAGAAGAAATAGAATCCCAGATAGAAAAGATGGAAGAAAAAACCGGCTGGGATGTAATGGCGGTTACTACAGATGATGCCCAGGGAATGAATGCAACCTATTATGCAGAAAAGTGGTTTGATGATTATACTACTTGCGATGATGGAATCATCTTTTTCATCGATATGGATAATCGGGAGCTTATCATGCGAACCTTTGGAGAAGCAATTGATTGTATCAACGATGCCAAAAGAGACAAAATTTTGGATGCAGGTTTTGAAAAAGTAAGCGATGAAGAATATGGAAAAGCCTTTGAAGCGATGCTGAAAAAAACGGCAAAATATGCATACCGTCAGATTACACCGGTAGAAGCAGGAATTGCTTTTGTAATAGCAATTGCAGCAGGCGGACTGACTATTGGATGTATTATCGGTTCTTATCGTTTGAAATTTGGTGGTTATAAATATTCAATTGAGAAAAATGGAAGTGTAAAATTAAGAAAAAAAGAAGATGCTTTTGTAAATCAGTTTGTTACCCACAGACATATTCCGAAATCAGACGGAAGTGGTGGAAGTGGCGGAAAAACAACCACACATGTTGGCGCTGGAGGAAGAGTATCCGGTGGCGGAAGTAGAAAATTTTAGTAATAAAATAGAAAAAGGTGTTGCATTGCATGCATAAATATGCTAACATCTTTCCTATGAGCACAAATGTATTTCACAGACAAACACACCAGGAGGGCAAAATGCAAGAAAAAACAAAATATTTTGTTCTGAAGAAAAAAGCTGTTCCTGAGGTATTGTTGAAGGTGGTTGAAGCGAAGAGGCTTTTGGAATCAGAGCGGGCTGAATCTGTACAAGAAGCAACGGATATGGTTGGAATCAGCAGAAGCTCTTTTTATAAGTATAAAGATGACATCTTTCCATTTCATGACAATGCCAAAGGAAAGACGATTACCATGGTGATACAGATGGATGATGAACCGGGACTTTTGTCAGTTGTTCTTAGAATTGTAGCAGATTTTCATGCAAACATTCTTACGATTCATCAGAGTATACCCGTTAATGGAATTGCTTCGCTGACCTTAAGCGTTGATGTGCTGCCAGATACAAAGAATGTGTCCCAGATGGTGGAAAACATTGAGCAACAGGAAGGCATACATTATTTAAAAATTTTAGCCAGGGAGTGACAACATGATCAAGATAGCAATTTTAGGTTATGGAACTATCGGTTCCGGAGTAGTAGAAGTATTAAACACAAATAGAGAAAGCATTGCCAAGCGTGCAGGCGATGAAATTGAAGTAAAGTACATATTAGATTTACGGGATTTCCCGGGAGATCCAATGGCAGATAAAGTAGTTCATGATTATGATATAATTGCCAATGATGAAGAGGTACAGGTAGTAGTAGAAGCAATGGGTGGCGTAGAGCCGGCATACACATTTGTAAAACGTGCCTTAATGGCAGGAAAAAATGTAGCTACTTCTAATAAAGCATTAGTGGCAAAACACGGAGCAGAACTTCTTGCAATTGCCAAAGAGAAGGATATTAACTTCTTATTTGAAGCAAGTGTAGGCGGAGGAATTCCGATTATCCGTCCTTTGAATTCTTCTTTAACAGCAGATGAAATTGAAGAAATTACCGGAATCTTAAATGGTACAACTAATTATATGTTAAGCAAAATGACCTTTGAAGGACTTGAATTTGATGATGTGTTAAAAGACGCACAGTCCAGAGGATATGCAGAGGCAGATCCAACCGCAGATATTGAAGGTTATGATGCTTGTCGTAAGATTGCTATTTTAACTTCCTTGGTATGTGGACAGCAGGTAGATTTTGAAGAGATTTATACAGAAGGAATTACCAAGATTACTGCAACTGATATTAAATATGCAAAAGCGATGGGAAGAATCATTAAATTGTTAGCTACAAGTAAGAAAGTTGGCAATAGCTATTATGCAATGGTAGCTCCATTTATGTTGTCTCAGCAACATCCATTGTACAGCGTAAACGATGTATTTAATGCAATTTTTGTACACGGAAATGTATTAGGAGATGCAATGTTTTACGGAAGTGGAGCAGGAAAGCTTCCAACTGCCAGCGCAGTAGTAGCAGATATTGTGGATATTGCAAAGCATTTACATAGAAATATTATGATTTCCTGGAGTTCTAAGAAGTTAGAATTGGTAGATTGTAAAAAGGCAAGTAGCCGTTTCTTCGTAAGAGCAACAGACAGCGAAGAAGAGGTAAAAGCAATATTTGGAAATGTGGAATTTGTGAAAGTTCCGGAAATTACAGACGAAGTTGGATTCGTAACAGATGTATTGACGGAAGAAGAGTTTGAAGAGAAGTCAGCAAAACTCAAAAATATGCGTCAACGCATTCGTGTAGAATAGAAATGAAAAATGAATTCCATATTACAAAAAAGCATAGAATATAATATAATATAATGTGTTTTATGTTAAAGAAGTAGGAGAATAGGGAATTCGGGAGAAAGATATGCTGATTGTAAAAAAGTTCGGTGGAAGTTCTGTTGCCGACAAAGAAAGAATTTTTCATGTTGCAAAAAGATGTATCGAAGAATATCAGAATGAAAATGACGTAGTGGTGGTTTTGTCCGCAATGGGCAAAACCACAGATCATTTAATTGAGATGGCGAAGGATATTAATCCCAATCCATCTAAACGTGAATTGGATATGTTGCTTGCAACAGGTGAACAGACTTCAGTAGCGTTAATGTCCATGGCAATGTCCGCGTTAGGAGTGCCATCGGTTTCTTTAAATGCATTTCAAGTTGTAATGCATACATCATCCAATTATGGAAATGCTCGTTTTAAGCGAATAGATACAGAACGGATTCAACATGAGTTGGAATCTCGCAAAATTGTAATTATAACTGGTTTTCAGGGAGTCAATAAGTATGATGATATTACCACATTGGGGCGTGGCGGTTCCGATACCACAGCAGTTGCCTTAGCGGCAGCACTTCATGCAGATGCATGTGAGATTTATACAGATGTGGAAGGTGTCTATACAGCAGACCCAAGAATTGTGCCGCAAGCTAAGAAGCTAAAAGAAATTACTTATGATGAGATGTTAGAGTTGGCAACACTTGGAGCAAAGGTTCTACACAATCGTTCTGTGGAAATGGCAAAGAAGTATGGAGTTCAGCTGGTAGTTCGTTCCAGCCTGAATAATGCAGAAGGAACCGTTGTGAAGGAGGAAACAGACGTGGAAAGTATGCTGATTAGTGGTGTGGCAGTAGACAAAAATGCTGCACGAATTGCAATCATCGGAGTAGAAGATACACCGGGAATCGCATTTAAGATATTTGATTTATTGGCAAAGCATAATATTAATGTAGATGTAATTCTTCAGTCCATTGGACGCGATGGCAGTAAGGATATTTCTTTTACAGTAGCAAGAGATGATTTAAAAGAAGCAGTTGCTATTTTAGAAGAGAATAAAAACCGTATTACCGCAAAAGAAATTAAGTTTGACGATACAGTTGCCAAAGTATCTATTGTAGGTGCAGGCGTACAGTCAAATCCGGGTGTGGCAGCACAGATGTTTGAAGCCCTTTACAATGTGGGAATCAATATCCGAATGATTGTTACCTCTGAGATTCGTATTACCGTGTTAATCAACGAAGAAGATGTGGAAAAGGCAATGCGGGCGGTACACGATAAATTTATGGAAGAATAAACCACGAGAAACTCGGGTAAATGAAATCCTTATGTATGGAGAAACAATTTCCAATACATAAGGATTTTTTAAAGAGTATAGTTTGCAAGAAGGTCAATCTGCCATACAAGCAACAATACATTTTTTACAATAAAATTTAGAACTACAATGGCAAGGGCAATCCATAGATATATGTCACGATAGTGTAGTCCGATTTTTAATTTATGTTTTGAAACACGTTCCACTGTCTGACTGATAAGAAACCATCCACCAAGAAGAAAGGCGTAAGGCACAATGGGATGACAGACAAAAGAATTCCATAAGTGTCCATGAAAAAAAGCAGAGATAGCACGAGTACCTCCACAACCGGGGCAATAGATACCAAAAAGCATGTGTATGAGACAAGGCCCATTTGCTTGAAAAAGTGAAGGGATTTTCTTCAAAAGTATATAAATAATAAATAAAATGATGACAAAAAACCAGCCAATGTAAAAAAGGGCGGTTTCTTCCTTTTTTCGTTCACGTTTCATATAAATTTTCCTTTAATCGTTATTACCATTTGCAGTATAACGGTTCTTTTTTTATTTGTCAAAAAGGTATTTCTTGAAACCGATTTCCAAATCCGCTATAATGGGAAAAGAGTGCATTTGCATAGAATTGAAAAGCAAGGGAGAACTAGAATGGATATAATTGCAAAACTGGCAGAAGAATTGAATATTCGTAAGAATCAGGCAGAAGCTGCCGTAAAATTAATTGACGAAGGAAACACCATTCCTTTTATTTCCAGATATCGTAAAGAAGCTACTGGAGCATTAAACGATGAGGTGCTTCGTAATCTGTATGAAAGACTGAACTATTTGCGTAACCTGGAAGAGAAAAAGGGACAGGTATTAGCAAGTATAGAAGAACAGGGAAAATTGACAGAAGAGCTGAAACATCAGATTTTAGCAGCAGAGACATTGGTGGTAGTAGAAGACTTGTATCGTCCATATCGACCAAAGCGTCGTACGCGTGCAACGATTGCCAAAGAAAAAGGATTAGAGCCGCTGGCAAATATAATTATGCAGCAGGAAACAGATAAGACATTAGAAGAAGAGGCGAAAGCATTCTTAAATCCGGAAAAAGAGGTAAACACAACACAGGATGCTATTAATGGTGCCATGGACATTCTTGCGGAAAGTATTTCCGATGAAGCAGATTATCGAAAATATATCCGAAAAGTCACCATGGAAAGAGGGAAAATCACATCCACAGCCAAAGATCCAAAAGCAGAATCTGTATACGAAATGTATTATGAATTTGAGGAAGGTCTTGCGAAACTGGCAGGACATCGAATACTTGCATTGAATCGTGGTGAAGCAGAGAAAGTCCTTACTGTGAAAATCGAAGCTCCAACAGAAGATATTTTAAGATACTTAGAAAAGAAAGTCATTGAAAAGGACAACCCTAATACAACACCTGCTTTGAAGGCGGTAGTAGAAGACAGCTATAAACGTCTGATTGCGCCTGCCATTGAACGAGAGATTCGTAATGAATTAACAGAAAAGGCAGAAGATGGAGCAATTAAAGTATTTGGTAAGAACTTAGAGCAACTCTTAATGCAGCCACCAATTGCAGGAAAAGTAGTACTTGGATGGGACCCGGCATTCCGTACCGGATGTAAACTTGCGGTAGTAGATTCCACGGGAAAAGTATTAGATACCGTAGTCATTTACCCAACAGCTCCTCAGAATAAAGTAGAAGAGTCTAAAAAGATATTAAAACAGTTAATTCAAAAATATGATATATCCCTTATTTCGGTAGGAAATGGAACAGCATCCCGTGAATCCGAAATGGTAATTGTGGATTTGCTAAAAGAGATTCCAAAACCGGTACAGTATGTAATTGTAAACGAAGCAGGAGCTTCTGTGTATTCAGCAAGTAAGTTGGCAACAGAAGAGTTTCCTAATTTTGATGTAGGACAAAGAAGTGCTGCATCCATTGCAAGACGTTTACAAGATCCATTAGCAGAGTTGGTAAAGATTGATCCAAAATCCATCGGAGTCGGACAGTATCAGCATGATATGAACCAAAAGAAGTTAAGCGAGACATTAGGCGGTGTAGTAGAAGATTGCGTAAATAAGGTTGGTGTAGACCTTAACACAGCATCTGCCTCTCTGTTAGAATACATTTCCGGAATCAGTAAAGTCATTGCAAAAAATATCGTAGCATATCGAGAAGAAAACGGACGATTCCTGACTCGTGCGCAACTATTAAAAGTGGCAAAATTAGGTCCAAAGGCATACGAGCAGTGTGCAGGATTTATGCGAATTGCAGATGGTAAAAATCCACTAGACGGAACCAGTGTGCATCCGGAAAGTTATGATGCAACCAAGAAGTTGTTGGAAAAATTGGGCTACACCATGGAAGATGTTAAAAATCGTAATGTAGAGGGAATTTCTAAGAAAATCGCAGATTATGATGCATTAGCAGAAGAATTAGGAATCGGTGCACTTACACTGGAGGATATTGTAAGAGAATTGGAAAAACCGGCGCGTGACCCTCGTGAAGACATGCCAAAACCGATTTTGCGAAGTGATGTGTTAGAAATCAAAGATTTAAAACCGGGTATGATTCTAAAAGGAACGGTTCGAAATGTAATTGACTTTGGTGCCTTTGTAGATATCGGAGTGCATCAGGATGGACTGGTACATCTTTCTGAAATCTGTGACCGTTTTATCAAGCATCCATTAGAGGCAGTCAGCGTAGGTGATATTGTAGACGTACAGGTGCTTTCCGTAGATGAGAAAAAGCAACGTATTCAGCTTACCATGAAAATCGGTGGTGGCAAGTCAGAGGCGCAGAAGAAAGAAGAACGCAAAGAAAAGCAAAAAACGACGAAGCCGACACAAAAGCCGAAAAACGGACAACGTAATCGTAGAAATAACGATAGAGTACGCAAAGGAAATAATTTCTTTGATGGAATTATCATTGAGTAGTTGACAGAATGAAAAAGTGCGAGTACAATACGTTTTAGAAAACAAAATAAAGTTCTTCAGGGCAGGGTGACTTTTTAAAAGAATTCCCGACCGACGGTGATACCACAATGTGGGCAAGTCCGTGAGCCATAATGGTAGGATATTGGTGCGAATCCAAAACCGACAGTACAGTCTGGATGAGAGAAGAAGTGATATAGAACGATATGTAGATACAAGCCCTGAGAAGATTAATTCTCAGGGCTTTTTGTATACACAAGTAATGGTAAGAAAAGGAGCGATAAAAATGGATACTGTAAACACAACAACGGTAAGAAATGGGAAAAGAGTAAATGTTTGGAAGATGACAATGACAGCTATGTTGTCAGCAATTGCATTTATCTTAATGTTTTTAGATTTCTCTACACCATTTATGCCGAACTTTATAAAAATGGATTTGTCAGAACTTCCCGCATTAGTAGGAACTTTTGCAATGGGACCCATTAGTGGAGTGGTAATTTGTCTCATTAAGAATTTGCTTCACTTATTTATGACAGATACCGCAGGAGTAGGAGAACTTTCTAACTTTATTTTAGGAGCAGCATTTGTACTTCCGGCAGGTTTGATTTACAAGAAATGGAAGGGAAAAAAGAGCGCAGTTTTCGGAGCATTACTGGGAGCACTTCTGATGGCATTAATTAGTATCGTATCTAATTATTTTATTGTATATCCGGTGTATTACAATTTTCTCCCGAAGGAAACAATCTTAGCAGCATATCAGGCAATTTTTTCAGGAGTAGATAACATTCTGGAGTGTTTGATTATCTTTAATGCGCCATTTACCTTTGTAAAGGGATTGTTCAGTGTAATTATCACATTGGTGATTTACAAGCCGTTATCTCCATTTTTAAAAGGAAACTATAGAAAATAAAAAGCAAAAATAAAAAGAGAATATAGAAATCTTCAGGGCAGGGTGCAATTCCCTACCGGCGGTAAAGCCCGCGAGCACTAAGGTGCAGATTCGGTGAGCTACAAAGCAACTCCGAAGCCGACAGTATAGTCTGGATGAAAGAAGATGACAGGCATGAAAACTTATGCGTGTTTTACTTACCCTGAGATTTGGTTTTTACCGGTCTTAGGGTTTTTTTATGCAATAGCTAGGAGAATGAAAATGCAGGAAAAAGAAAAATATATGCAACGAGTGTTAGAACTTGCTGCACAAGGAATGGGAAAAACATCCCCCAACCCTATGGTGGGATGTGTGGTAGTAAAGAATGGAAAGGTGATTTCCGAAGGATTCCATGAACAATACGGTGGATTTCATGCAGAGCGAAACGCTTTGCTAAAATGTGGAACAGAAGCAGAAGGCGCAGACTTATATGTGAACTTAGAACCCTGTTGTCATCAGGGAAAGACACCGCCATGTACAGACATTATTATAGAAAAAAAGATAAAGCGCGTATTTGTAGGGTGTCTGGATTCTAACCCATTAGTGGCAGGAAAAGGAATTAAAATTTTAGAAGAACATGGAATTGAAGTAGAAACCGGAATTTTAGAAAAAGAGTGCCGGGCACTCAACGAAGTGTTTTTTCACTACATAGAGACTGGTATGCCGTTTGTGGCAATGAAATATGCCATGACATTAGATGGAAAAATTGCATGTGAAACGGGAGATTCCAAGTGGGTAACAGGAGAATGTGCCAGAAATAAAGTGCAGCAGTTGCGCAATCAATACCGTGGAATTATGGCAGGAATCGGAACCGTTCTGGCAGATAATCCGATGTTGAACTGTCGTATCCCACAGGGGAGAAATCCTATTCGTATTATCTGTGATTCACAGGTGCGAATACCGGAAAACAGTCAGATAGTAACAACTGCCCCAGAACAGGAAACCATCCTGGCATATTGTCAGGGCGATTCAGAAAAAATAGAGCGATTAAAGCAACAGGGACTCCATATGTTACCTGTTTCCAAAAATAAACAAGGACAACTAAATTTAAAAGAGCTGATGCAAAAATTAGCAGAGCAAAAAATAGACAGTATTTTATTAGAAGGTGGAGGAACCTTAAATGCCTCCATGTTATCAGAAGAGTTAGTACAAAGAGTATATGCATTTATTGCTCCTAAATTAGTAGCGGGAGCAACGGCAAAGTCCCCGATAGAAGGGAACGGAATAGAGAAAATGCAGGATGCGATTAAGCTTCAAAATGTAGAAACCATGACATATGGGGAAGATATCTGCATTACAGGAAGGGTAGGTGAGAAAACGTGTTCACTGGAATTGTAGAAGAAACAGGAACCATAGAGTCTATCCGAAAACAAGGTGTTTCGGCAATGATTCAGATTGGCTGTGACAAAGTGCTGGAAGGCACAAAGTTAGGAGATAGTATAGCAGTTAACGGTGTATGCCTTACTGTAGTAAAACTGGAAAAATATGGTTTTTGGGCAGATGTTATGACAGAAACCATGCACCGCAGTAGTTTATCCCAGATAAAGGCAAAAGACCATGTGAATTTGGAAAGAGCAATGGCGGCAGATGGAAGATTCGGAGGACATATCGTTTCCGGACATATTGATGGAACCGGAAGTATTGTTCAAATTCGTCCGGAAGAAAATGCAGTTTGGTACACCATAGAAGCGACACCGGAAGTATTACGCTACATCGTGGAAAAAGGCTCCATTGCCATAGATGGTATCAGTCTTACCGTAGCGAAGGTATCAGAAAAAAACTTTCAGGTATCCATTATTCCACATACCAGACAAGAAACCACATTGTCAGAAAAACAGATAGGAAATATCGTAAATTTAGAATGTGACATCATAGGAAAATATGTAGAACGCTTTGTGGGTGGAGCCAAGAAACAGCAAGAAAGTAAAGTCACAGAAGAATTTTTACAAAAATATGGATTTTGTTAATGTTATTCGTCAGGAGGAGAAAAAATGAAGAACACAACAGATAGTATTGAACAGGCATTGGAAGATATTCGCCAGGGAAAAATTGTTATGGTCATTGATGACCCGGACAGAGAAAACGAAGGAGATTTTATTTGTGCAGCAGAATTTGCCACACCGGAAAATGTAAATTTTATGGCAACGCATGGAAAAGGCTTGATTTGTATGCCTATGAGTAAAGAATTGTGTCAGCAGCTGGGATTAAAACAGATGGTAGAACAGAACACAGATAATCATCAGACGGCATTTACCATATCCATTGATGAAGTAGATACAGACACGGGAATTTCAGCTTATGAACGTTCCAAGACAGCGTTAGCTACGGTAAAAGAGGGAGCAAAACCGGAGGATTTTCGCAGACCGGGGCACATGTTTCCATTAGAAGCCAGAGAAGGCGGTGTGTTGAAAAGAACAGGACACACAGAAGCAACGGTAGATTTGGCAGTACTTGCAGGATTAAAACCTTGTGGACTTTGTTGCGAAATCATGAGAGAAGACGGAACCATGATGCGCACCACAGAATTATTGCAGTTGGCAGAAAAGTTCGGCTTAACCGTGATTACCATTGCAGATTTAGTTCGCTATCGTATGGAACGCGACAGCTTAGTGCGATGCGAGGCTCATGCAAAGCTTCCGACAAAATATGGAGAATTTGAAATATACGGATATGAAAATAAGTTAAATGGAGAGCATCATGTAGCACTGGTTATGGGAGATATTTCAGACGGAGCACCGGTACTTTGCCGTGTACATTCCGAGTGCCTTACCGGAGATGTTTTCGGTTCAGGAAGATGTGATTGCGGAGAACAGTTAGATACAGCCATGAAGGTTATTGCAAAAGAAGGAAGAGGCATATTGCTTTATATGCGACAGGAAGGAAGAGGAATCGGACTGATTAACAAGCTAAAAGCATATGAACTTCAGGAGCAAGGTTTAGATACCGTAGAGGCAAATATCCGTTTGGGATTTGCTCCGGATCTTCGCGACTATGGCATCGGAGCACAGATATTAAATGATTTAGGAGCACATAAGTTGCGTCTTTTGACCAATAACCCGAAAAAAATCAGTGGCTTATCCGGCTATGGGATTACCATAGAAGAACGAGTGCCGATTCAGATGCCTGCGAAGAAAACAGATTTATTTTATCTAAAGACCAAACAAGATAAAATGCAGCATATGACTACATATTAGAAAACAATGTGAAAAAAATCACAAAGTACAAAAGTATTTTTTAATAAAAAGCAAGATAAAAAAAGAAAAGAGGAAGAAAAATGAAAGTATTAGAAGGAAATGTAGTAGCACAGGGAATCAAAGTAGGAATTGTAGCAGCAAGATTTAACGAATTTATTGTATCAAAATTAATCGGCGGAGCACAGGATGCCTTAGTTCGCCATGGAGTTTCCGATGATGATATTACCTTAGCATGGGTACCGGGAGCATTTGAAATTCCGGTAATTGCTCAGAAGATGGCAGAAAGCGGAAAATATGATGCCATTGTTTGTGTGGGAGCAGTAATCAAAGGCTCTACCAGCCATTATGATTATGTGTGTGCAGAAGTCAGCAAAGGAATTGCAACCGTAGGATTAAAAACAGAAGTACCGGTAACCTTTGGAGTACTGACTACGGATAATATTGAGCAGGCAATCGAACGTGCAGGTACAAAAGCAGGAAACAAGGGATACGATGCAGCATGCACCGCAATAGAAATGGTAAATTTAATCAAGAATATGTAAAAAGTAAAATAGAAAAATAAGTTTAACAGAAAGTCTGACTATGAAACAGAAAAGATGTTTGATAGTCGGGCTTTTTGTGTTGGGGACTTTTAATCTTCCGTTGACCTATTTTTGTAAAAAGGTTATACTATATGCGAAGAAAATAGAAATGGAGAAATACAGATGAGCACAGAATTTGATGTGACAATTACTTGGAAAGATATGTACCGATTTAATCTGTATCATGCTTACCATGGATTTCAGGGAATATTTGCAACGGTAATAGGAATTTTGGTACTGGTAGTGGCAGGTTTAACAGCAGGAAAAGTAGATACCATGTATACTGTGTTGTATGCAGTTTTCGGAGTAGTATTTTTGGTATATGTACCGGGAAGTTTATACATCCGTTCCAAACAGCAGATATTGTTATCCGATGTGCTGAAACAGGCACTTCATTATAAAGTTGACGAAGAAGGCATACATGTATCTCAAAATGATCAGACAGCAGACCTTTTGTGGAATCAGATTTATAAAATTGTTTCAACAAAAAGTAACTTGCTTATTTACAGTAGCAGAGTAAATGCCTATGTGATTCCAAGAGATGTAATAGGCGCAGAATATGAAACAGTAGCAAGTCTTGCAAAAGACCATTTAGAAAAATATCGTCTGAAGTTAAAATAGGAGAAATATATGATAAAAGAAACATTTTCCCCGGAAGAAACATTTTTGTTTGGAAAAGAATTAGGTGAAATTGCAAAACCGGGAGAAGTATATACACTAATAGGAGACTTAGGTGTAGGAAAAACAGTACTAACTCAGGGAATTGCAAAGGGACTGGATATCGACGAACCAATTAACAGTCCGACCTTTACAATTGTTCAAGTATACGAGGAGGGCAGAATGCCCTTTTATCATTTTGATGTATATCGAATTGGCGATATTGAAGAAATGGATGAGATTGGTTACGAAGACTATTTTTACGGTCAGGGACTTACCATGATTGAATGGGCAAATCTAATAGAAGAAATTTTGCCGGATCATTATAAAGAGATAAAAATAGAAAAAGACTTAGAAAAAGGTTTTGATTATCGTAGAATTACAATAAATGAGGTAGAAAAATGAGAATATTAGGATTGGACAGTTCTGGATTAGTAGCAAGTGTTGCGCTGGTTGAGGACGATAATATGTTAGCGGAATATACAGTAAATTATAAAAAGACACATTCCCAGACATTACTGCCTATGTTAGATGAATTAGCAAAAATGATAGAGTTGGACTTAAATACCATAGATGCCATAGCAATTTCCGGCGGTCCGGGCTCCTTTACCGGACTTCGTATCGGTTCAGCAACAGCCAAAGGACTAGGACTTGCTTTGAAAAAGCCATTAATCCAGATACCTACCGTAGATGGGCTGGCATATAATCTGTATGGATGCAAGGATATGGTGTGTCCGTTAATGGATGCAAGAAGAAATCAGACTTATACAGGCTTGTATCGCTTTGATGCAGAAGGCATGCATGTGCTAGAGCCACAGTGCGCAGTGGGAATTAATGAGATTCTTGCAAAAATAAATGATTTGGGACAAGCCGTAGTGTTTTTAGGAGATGGTGTACCTGTATTTCGTGACTATATCAAGGAAAACTGCAAGGTACCGTATTCCTTTGCACCGGCGCATATGAACAAACAGCGGGCGGGTGCAGTAGCAGCCCTGGGAGAAAAATATTATCAAGAAGGCAAAGTGCAGACGGCAGAAGAACACAGACCGGATTATTTAAGGCTTTCACAGGCAGAACGAGAACGTATGGAGAAAGAAAAAGCCAATGGACAAGCCTAGTGTTATAGTGACAAAAATGCAAAAAAATGACATAGGGCAAGTAGCTGAAATCGAATCACAGGTATTTTCGATGCCATGGTCAAAACAAGGCTTCCTGGATGCATTAAACCAGGATACCATATTTGTAGTAGCAAAGCACCAACAAAAGGTATTAGGATATTGCGGAATGTACTGTTCCTTTGAAGAAGGCGAGATTACCAATGTTGCAGTCAGTCCACAAGTACAGAAGCAAGGGATTGGGAAAAAGATAATTTCAGGTTTACTGGAGTTGGCAAAAGAAAAGAAAATTACTCGTATCGTATTAGAAGTGAGAGTATCCAACGCGCCAGCCATTCAATTGTATGAGAAATTCGGATTTCAAAGTGTGGGGGTTCGAAAAGGATTTTATGAAAAACCGCGAGAAGATGCTAGGATTATGGTACTGGAACAGATTTCCTCTTTTCAATAAGACGCTGTACCACCTATAATAGAAATCGATTAGGAGGATAACAGATGAGAACGGAAAACGGAGAGATCAGATGCAACTGCTGTAAGAAAAAAATACAGAAAAGTGGAGAAATTTCAACAGAGGAATTTTTTCATGTAGAAAAAGTGTGGGGATATTTTTCAAAGAAAGATGGAGAAAAGCAGGAGTTTGATATTTGCGAGGAATGTTATGATAAGTGGACATCTTCTTTTAAAATTCCTGTGCGAAAACAAGAAGTGACAGAATTCATTTGAAAGGAAATATTATGCTAGATGTATGTTTATTAGGAACAGCTGGAATGATGCCCCTTCCATATCGATGGCTTACGTCATTAATGACAAGGTATAATGGAAGTAGTTTACTTATTGATTGTGGAGAGGGCACACAAATTGCTATAAAAGAAAAAGGATGGAGTACAAAGCCGATTGATGTGATGTGTTTTACCCATTATCACGCAGACCATATCAGCGGGCTGCCGGGACTTTTACTTAGTATGGGAAATGCAGACAGAACAGAACCATTGACCATGATAGGACCAAGGGGATTGGAAAAAGTAGTAAATTCCCTTCGTGTGATAGCACCGGATTTACCATTTCAGCTGGAGTTTATTGAATTGACAGAACCATTAGAAAAAATGGAAATAAAGGGATATCATATTACAGCATTCAAGGTAAATCATAAAATCACCTGCTATGGATATACCGTAGAAATACCAAGAGCCGGACAATTTCAGCTGGAAAAGGCACAAGAACTGGGGATTCCGAGAAATTATTGGAGTAAACTGCAAAAAGGTGCTACGATAGAATTAGAAGGAAAAACCTATACACCGGATATGGTATTAGGCGAGCCGAGAAAAGGAATCAAAGTAACCTACTGTACCGATACAAGACCAACACCGGCTATTACGGAACAAGCAAAAAATGCCGATTTATTAATTATAGAAGGCATGTATGCGGAAAAAGAAAAGTTGGCAAAAGCAAAGCAATATAAGCACATGACCTTTTATGAGGCAGCACAAATTGCAAAAGATGCAGAAGTATCCGAGATGTGGTTAACACATTTCAGTCCATCTTTGGTAAGGGCAGAAGAATATATGGGCGAGGTGCGAAAAATCTATCCCAATGCTCACCTTGGAAAAGATGGAAAAACAGTAGAACTAGATTTCCAGTAGAAAACAAAGGATGAAGGAGGGGATTCTATGAAAAAGAATCTGCGTACAATTATTATTGTGGTATTATGTGCAGGGTTATGTATTGGATATTATTATTATTTATCCAATCGTGACAAAGGGAAAGAGACAAATCTTACAGAGGTAGAACAGGTAATTACAAAAGATTTGGATAAGTCCTATCCAAAAACAGCAAGAGAAGTAGTAAAATTTTACAATCGAATCTTGAAGTGTTATTACAACGAAGAACACACCGAGAAGGAATTAGAGCAACTGACAGAGCAGGCAAGAAAATTAATGGATCAAGAACTTCAGGAAAAAAATCCGGAAGATACTTATCTCACAGCAGTAAAGGCAGACATAAAGTCTTATGCAGATGAAGATAAAACCATTACTAGTTATACAATAGACAGCACTAACGAAGTAACATATAAGACAGTAAACGGGCAGGAGTGCGCCTATGTAGGTGTGTCTTATTTTGTTCAAGAAAAAAAAGGTGCCAATAAAGCGAGCCAGACCTATGTGCTCCGCAAGGATGCAAATGGAAACTGGAAAATTTTGGGATTTTACCAATAAGTAATAAAGAAGTTATAGGAAGGAAAGAAATATGACAAGCAGTAAACAGGATGTAGTAATACTGGCAATCGAAAGCTCATGCGACGAAACAGCAGCGGCAGTAGTGCGTAATGGAAGAGAAGTGTTGTCAAATGTAATCTCATCTCAAATTGCATTACATACGTTGTATGGAGGCGTAGTGCCGGAAATTGCATCCAGAAAGCATATAGAAAAAATAAATCAGGTAATCGAAGAAGCACTAAAAGAAGCAGATATGACATTAGAAGAAATGGATGCCATAGCAGTTACCTATGGACCAGGATTGGTAGGCGCACTTTTAGTTGGAGTAGCAGAAGCAAAGGCGATTGCATATGCGGCAAAAAAGCCTTTAATTGGTGTGCACCATATTGAAGGTCATATCAGTGCCAATTATATCGAAAATAAAGAACTAGAACCTCCATTTTTATGCCTTGTAGTATCAGGAGGACATACGCATCTTGTAAAAGTTGCAGATTATGGAAAATACGAGATATTAGGAAGAACCAGAGATGATGCAGCAGGCGAAGCCTTTGATAAAGTAGCCCGTGCAATCGGATTGGGGTATCCGGGAGGACCAAAAATTGAAAAGGTATCCAAAGAAGGCAATCCGGAGGCAATTGCATTCCCAAGAGCGAAAGTAGCAGAAGATCCGTATGATTTTAGTTTCAGCGGTGTAAAATCCGCAGTTTTGAATTACATAAATGGATGTAAAATGAAAAATATTCCCATTGTACAGGCAGATATAGCAGCATCTTTCCAAAAAGCAGTGACAGATGTGTTAATTGACCATGCAATGATGGCAGTAGATGAATTTGGAATAAAGAAATTTGCTATTGCAGGAGGGGTTGCCTCCAATGGAACCTTGCGTAATGGAATGAAAGAAGCCTGTCAGAAAAAGGGAGTGGAGTTTTATCATCCATCACCTATTTTCTGTACTGATAACGCAGCTATGATAGGTGCAGCAGCCTATTATGAATATATAGCGGGAAAAAGAGATGGTTGGGACTTAAATGCAGTTCCTAACTTAAAATTAGGAGAACGATAGGAGGCAGTATGGCAAAGCCAAAATACGCAGCCATAGTTCTTTCTGCCGGAAGAGGAAAACGTATGAACAGCACCGTGCCAAAGCAATACTTATTGCTAAATGGAAAACCGGTGCTGTATTATTCTCTTTTAGCATTTGAAAAGAGTATGGTAGATGAGATAATACTGGTAACAGGAAAAGAAGAAGTTTCTTATTGCCAAAAAGAAATTATTGAAAAATACAATATAAAAAAAGTGAAGGCGATAGTATCAGGAGGAAAAGAACGCTATCACTCTGTTTTTTGCGGATTACAAGCCTTGGAAAAAGAAGAAAGTACTGCACAATACGTTATGATTCATGATGGCGCAAGACCGTTTATTGATGATGCAATCATAGAAAGGTGCGCCCAAGGAGTGGAAAAGTATAAAGCTTGTGTAGCGGGAATGCCTGTAAAAGATACGATAAAAATAGCAGATGAAGATTTATTTGCCGTTCAAACTCCAAACAGAAGCAATGTATGGATGGTGCAGACCCCACAAACATTTGAAAGAACAATGATATGGGATGCATATAAAACGATTATTGCAGAAGAACAGTCAGGAAAAACAATTTCTGTAACAGACGATGCTATGGTAGTAGAAAAAATGACAGATTACAAAGTAAAAATGATTTTAGGGTCGTATGAAAATATCAAGATAACTACTCCGGAAGATTTACAGATTGCGCAGTTATTCTGCGATAAAAGGCAGTATTAATCGTGCTGTATTTAGTAGTGCATTTATAAAAAAGAAAAAAAGTAGAAAAAATTCAAAAATTCTATTGACAGTTACGAATTATTTTGTTAGAATCATATCTGCGCTGTAAAAAGCGGGACAATCCGGAGAGGTGTCCGAGTGGTTTAAGGAGCTGGTCTTGAAAACCAGTGATTCCGAAAGGGACCGTGGGTTCGAATCCCACCTTCTCCGTTTAAAGAACCATTTCCGCAAGCGCAAATAGTGATGCGAATCACGAAAGAGATTGAATATTAGTTATAGATATTC
>JAAYPT010000021.1 GCA_012519695.1 Clostridiales bacterium
CAAATTCCGATTGAGATTTCACCTGTTTTAAGAGATTTAATATCTATTATATTTTGTTATTAAATTCTCTGCAAACCCTTGAAAACACTGGATTTATCGCAGGTGAGCTTTCCCTTATTGTTTCCCTTGTGTTATATCGTCCCACCAATGTTTACGAACTCTGATAAGGGCAAATACAAGGGCACAAGATGTCCAGTGGACATCTGCTCTGTGCCGACCGAAGCGGCAGCGGAGACCAAGAAAATCATATAAAACAGTATAACACAAAATAAAAGTGACATGGTGAACTGATTGAAATGCTTCTGATTTTTGTAACTGATGATTGATTGAATGATAAGGAGATTTGATACGATGAAAACCATATTTGCAGAATACAATCCACAACGCAACAGTATTGATGTTTATACTTCTGCTGGCTACATGCTTCGCATTGATTGTTGGGAAGCTGAGAAGGATTTAAAAACCACACCCGGATCAGACTGTGCATTAAACGCACTTGCCATTGATGAACCACTTGAATATGCAAGATTATATCTTGATGGTACTATGCAGATGTGGGTAGATGCGGAAAATTCATTAGAATTATAACCACAAGCAGCCAGTATGCTTTGTTACATACAGGCTGCTTAATTAGATTCATTATAAAAATTCAATTTCAACCAGTCCTCTGCTATATGAAACATGGGCTTTAGAGATTCCTGCCATGTTTCCTACCTAAAACTAAAAGATTTACATTTTTAATTTTTCTGCTGTAATATTGCATCAGACAACCTGCAATACAAATTTTCATCACCATCTTCCCTGTATGTCTCAAAAGTTCCTTCCACTACGATTTCTGCATTATCTTCCGGGTACTCATCCGGATAAATATGAGAGCCATCATCCCATATGAATTCCATTCCCTGAGCACAACAGGCTGTTGCATCCTGAATAATGCAATAGAAATAGTATTTTTTTGTAGCTTCGTAATAGGTTGCATAAAAATTTCCATCAATACGGAATGTTTTTCCTTCATACTCTTCTGGTGTAACCATCATCTGATATACTGTTGCATACACCATGTCACTGCTCATTTGCGTAAGGTCATAGTCAACTGTTTCGTCTGTATCCCTGACGTTTTCTGCCCCACTTATTGTGTCTTCAATATCTTTGTTTGATTCGACATCGGATGAGGCTTTCTCACTTTCCGTAGTCTCAGTTTTACCATCTTCATTCGCTATCTGATTATCTATTACTTTTTCAATCGAATTTGTATTGTTGACACCTTTTCCGTTCGTGCCTTTTTTATTACTACATCCAGTTATCAGGAGAATACATAAAAGCAAAACCATACATTTTTTCAAATTTTTCATGCTCTTCCTCCTGCCACTTTTCCCACAGCACAGCTGATCATAAATGCCACAATGTCGATTGCTACAATCGTCGAGCCTACTGGCGTACCTGCCAGAATGGACAATAGAATCCCAATAACTGCACAGAGCACAGATAATACGACTGAACAAATTGTAACACTAAAGAACGTCTTATATACACGCATAGCTGACAATGCCGGAAATATTACCAATGCCGAAATCAGCAAAGATCCAACTAAATTCATGGCAAGAACAATGATTACCGCTGTAATAACAGCTATTAGCAGATTGTAAAAGTCCGTTTTCATTCCTGTAGCTTTTGCAAATGTTTCATCAAAGGTAACACAGAAAATTTTCTGATAAAATATAATAAAAATAGCCACAACAATAACTGATAAAACACTGCATAATACCACCTGCCCTTTCGTCAAGGTTAATATGGATGTTGAACCAAACAGTGTACTGCACACATCTCCTGAAAGATTCGGACCTGTGGAAAATAAATTCATGAGAAGATAACCGATTGCCAACGCCCCTACAGAAATCATGGCAACCGCTGCATCTCCTTTAATTTTTGTGTTCTGCCCTGTCCGCAGTAACAAAACAGCACAAATAACCGTTACGGGTAAAATGAATATCATATTATTTGTAAAATTTAAAACTGATGCTACCGCCATAGCTCCAAAAGCAACGTGTGATAATCCATCTCCAATAAAGGAGAATCGCTTCAGCACTAAGGTAACACCGAGTAAGGAAGAACAAAGTGCGATTAACACCCCAACAATCAGAGCATATCTTACAAATGGATATTGAAAATAAAAAATCAATTTATCAATCAATAGTACACCTTCTTTCATACTCTTGCCGTGTTCCATAAAATATTTCTTCTCCAATATGCAATATATGGCTGGCATAGTTCGTTGCTACCTTTATATCATGGGAAATCATAATAATTGTAATCCTATCCTCACAATTTATTTTCTCAATAAGACGATACATCTCCTCGGTTACTTTGGGATCCAGTCCCGATACTGGTTCATCTAATAATAATATTTTCTTTGTTGCGCATAATGCTCTCGCAAGTAAAACTCTCTGCTGCTGTCCACCTGATAGTTCACGGTAACAGCGATTTTCCAGATTTGTAATCTGCAGCTTTTCCATCATTTCACTCGCACACTTTTTCTCTGATCGGTTATAAAACGGACGCATCCCAACACGATTCTGGCATCCGGAGAGAACGATTTCTCTCACTGATGCAGGAAAATCTTTTTGTATTACGGTTTGTTGAGGTAAATATCCGATTTCATCACTCTTTACTCCAGCTCCATATAAAATCTTCCCACTAATAGGTTGTTGCAGATTCAGTAAAGTTTTCATCAAAGTTGACTTACCTGAACCATTTTCTCCTATAATACAAAGATAGTCTCCACTTTTCACAGAAAAGTTAATATCTTTTAACAGAACCTTTCCATCATAACCAATCGCCAGATTTTTGCAGGTAATCTGTTCCATGCTTCCTCCTACTACAATACTTCTTTTTTCATGCCAATGACTTCTCATGTAAGCAGATTTGTAATCTTGAAATTATCTGATCTCTATCCAAATTTTTCCCTATGAAAACAATCTGATTGAGTCTGTCCCCGTATTTTTCGTCCCAGTCTTCCAGAATTTCCGGATTTTCCCGTATTTCACGTTCTCTTTCTTTTTCTCCAAATGCCGCCAGCCAATTTGATACAATCGTTACCGAAGCATTTCTTCCCGCCTGTTCAAAAAGCTGTACATGTATATCATCGTCATAAAACCACACATATCCTTTTGCACGAATGATTTCTTCCGGATAATCATTTTCCAGAAATGCCATAAACTTGTCATAATCAAATGGCTTTTTTTCTTCATACAAAAAAGAAGTAATTCCATGCTCATCTTGAATTTCTTCCTGCTTTCCCCTTGAAAGCTGCTCCTGAATTCTTGATGACTGCATGATTTTTTCAAAATCAAATTTTTTATTATTGAAAATTCTGTCCGGATTTACCTTGCCCTGAATACATTGGATAATATCTGCATCCTTTTGCAGTGTCCGTATGGTCTTATATACCTGTTCTATTTTATCCGCTGACAGCAAATCATATTTATTTAACAGTATGGTATTGCAAAATTCAATCTGATCGATTACCAGATTGATGATATCCGGATCCTGGTCTGCATATGTACTGTCTGCTTCTTTTAAATCATCTAAAAATTCAGTGTAAATTCTATCTGCATCCGCTACACATACAATAGAATCCAAATACACATTCTTACTCAGTCCCATCCTCTGATATTCTATAAACCCGGCTGCTATAGCAGACGGATCACTGATCCCAGATGCTTCAACCAATATCTTCTCAACATCTTTATTATCCGCAATATTGTTAATCTGATTCATAAATGCATCCTGTAACGTACAGCAAATGCATCCATTGGATAATTCCACCATGCTCACATCATGTTGCGCTACATTCGTACTTTTTATAAGGGAAGCATCAATATTGATGCTCCCCATGTCATTTACAATAACTGCTATTTTTTCAGAACCTTTATTTCTCAGCAGTTCATTCATAACGGTTGTTTTTCCCGATCCAAGATACCCTGTGATGATTGTTACGGGTTTTTTCTTTCTTTTAAACATTTGTATGCTTCCCTTTACTTTGTTTCTTTATGAATGGTATATCTTCTTAATCTTGGACAATATTTTCTAACTTCCATCCGTTCTGGATGAAGTCTCTTATTTTTCGTTGTTGTATAATTTCTGTCACCACATTCTGTACACGCCAAAATGATTTTTACTCTTGCACTGTTTGACATCTTTTGTCTCTCCTTACTGCATTGCCTTCTTTAAAACATCTAAGTTGCTTTCCATAACAGAAAGATATGTTGTTCCATTTTTGACATCTTCAGAAGTTGTAGACTGCATGGAATCTAAGGAAAGAATTTCCTGATTTTTATCTTTTGTATTGTCACGAATCGTTTTTGCAATTTTCTGATCTGAATTCTCAATCGTCATAATATTTTTCAAGCCAAGTTCATCTACCTTCTTTGCAAGGAAAGAGATTGTTTCAAAACTTGCTTCACTTTCAGCAGAGCAGCCTGCAAACGCCGCATAATATTTTAAGCCATAATCATCCACCATATAACGGAATGGGAAACGGTCTCCAAAAAGCAACGTTTTCTGTGAAGCGTTCGCTACCGCATCCTGATACTGACCATCAAGTGAAGAAAGTTTTTCCAGATAAGAATCAACGTTTGCTGCATAAACATCTTTATGCTCAGGATCTGCTGTTTCTAAAGCTTCAGCGATTGCTTTACAAAGAGTCTGTGCATTCTTTAAAGAAAGCCATACATGTTCATCGTACTCTTTCTCCTCATGTTCTAACATATCTTCAGCAATCTCTTTGCCTGACATATCTGCCGGATAGTAAGTTGGCCAGTTTTCCATCTCTTCAGACAACGCATCAAATCCATCATTTCCGGCATAGATATGAAAATGTTCTGCCTTTCCCGGAGCAATACCGTGGTCACTGAACTGAACATATTTCGGTGCATCAGCATCACCACTCGTTGCTTCAAAGAAATAACGGACACCTCTGCTTCCTGATTCATAATCATATATCTGATAACCCTTATATTCATAAGTTGCTTTTGATGCAACCCCATTTTTTACAAAGCACATGGTATTATTTTCAGCATCAATGGTAATCTGAGAAACATCTGTCTTGTATCCATTCTCATAATACTCTTTATATTCTTCTGCTGTTTTTTCTCCGCTTTCTGCTTTTTTCTCCATGACCTCATCTAAAACACCATCCTGCAGATAAGGATACACAGACTGCCAGTCACCATCCCAGTCGGACAATGTTCTATCCTGTACATCACTGTCCTCAAAATGAGCATAGCCATGATTATGTCCTTCTTCTGCCTGCATCCCCGGCATAGATTCTTCGGTTTTAATGCTGTCCTTTAAAACATCAAGCAAGTTGATAACCTGCATATCTTTGTTGGTGGCGTTTTTCAGAGCGTCATCTACCCAGCTATCGGATTCGCCACCAACATAAACAAAAAGATCACAATCCGATATTTTCAGAATATCCTCAGAAGTAGGCTGGTAACTATGCAAGTCCACCCCATTATCAAGGAGCATGGTAAGATCAATATTAGAAATTTCATCCCCTGCAATTTCTTTTACCCAATCATATTCTGGAAATATTGTTGTAACAACTTTGAGTTTTCCATCATCTGTATTATCAGCCTGTTCATTGGAATTTTTTTGACCGCAGCCTGCAAGGCATCCTACTGCCATAACTGCCGCTAAAAGAATAGAAATATATTTTTTCATTGAATAAAACCTCCGTTTTTATCTTCACTTTTTCTAAAAAAGAGTACAAAAACAGAAAGGTACACCCTTAGGACTACCCTTTCTGCTTAAGGAAATTTTTTTCAATTATTCAATCTTACCTTTTGACTTACAAGAGATGTGTTTGAAACAACAAAAGCCTGACCTGCTATTGCCAATACAAACATAAACAGCACTGGATTCACGGTTGCATGAATAACCATACCGGCACCCAAATTTCTTAATGTCTGCTCTGCCTGATGAATATTGGCGCAAATAGGACAGTCTTCCCCTGTACAGTTGTGGTTTTCTTCTTTGATAATATAAAAAAGAGAAGCAAATGTAACAAATAAAAATAAAATACATACTGCCATTGAAAATACTCTTTTTTTCTTCGTATTCATTTGTTCTCCTTTCCCACAATCATACTGTGTTTCTAATTCTGTGTTTCTTTGCATTCACTGCATATTCCATAAAATACTGTACGCAGCGAATCCATCTCAAAACCATGATGTTCCATCATATGTTGCTTCAGACTTTCTACTTCATTGCACTGCAAGTGAATCAATTTTCCACACTTTTCACATTTGCAATGATAACATACTGCCTGAGTTTCTCTTTCGTGACCGCCTATATATTCAAAGCAGGCACTGCTGGTTCCATCTACAACATATTTCGCAACTACACCTTCTTTAACCATCTTCTCTAAATGGCGATAAATTGTCGTTGTCCCAACTGCTATCCCCTTCGCCTGAAAATAGGCACAGATATCGCTTACGGTAACATGGCTGCCTTGAACTGATTTCAAAAAGGTAAGTAATTCGGTCATTTGCTTTGTCTTATAAGGTGCTTTAGCCAAATCAATCACCTCCTCCAATTTGAAAACAGTTTTCATTTTATCACAGAATTAAAATTTGTCAATATAATTTGGAAATCATTTTCATATTAAATCTGAGTTTTGTATCACTTTTAACGATAATATCCCCTTGTTTCCCTCCATCCCTTTACATACCACCTGATTGCAACATACACAAGTTGTACGAATAACAAGAGAAGCAGCAGATTGAGTGGTAATGCTGTCTTTATCCAATCTCCGAAGTAGATTGCTATTGCCATGCTTATAAGTATCACCATTATGGTAATCATATCCCAACAGTATTTCTTATATAGCCCTGCAATCTTTATTCCTATAAACGCTACAAGTATTCCCACACCCACCAGACAGCCACCACAAACCAATGTTCTTATCAGCCAGTATATAATTCCGGCAATGACTGGATTGGATATTCCATTACTAATCTGTGCCACGTTCTTTCCTGTCAGTACAACCCAGCCAGCAATGATCTGTGTGAAAGTTGCGATTGTATCAAAGAATACCACGCAATCAGAAATAAATATTTTTGACCGTATCATCTGAAAAAGAGTAGTCGATACGGAATACCATATCAGCAGAAACATCAATGCTTCATACATGGTTGTTTTTGTTTTATATCTGCCTGCCAGTTTTTCTCTCTGTGTATCATACCTTTCCTTAGCTTTCAGATAAGCTGTCTGTTTACAATTCCCACACTTTTGATAGAGTACCGGCTTTTCAACCGGTATCTCTACTTTTTTCTGATGGGAGAGTGCATAATCCCGTTCCTGTTCTGCCTGTCTCTGCTTATCTCGACATTCCTCTATCATGGCTTGGACGGTGTGTGTTTTCTCTTTCTCGCTTTGCAACAATTCTTTTGTTTTCCTCAAGTCGTTCTTTAAGGCTTGAATATTCTCTGTTTTGTTCTCGCTGTTTAACTTCTCGTTCAAGGTCAGCGATTCGTCGAGCTGCACTTTCAGTTCCCGGATAGTCCGGTCTTTCTGGTCGAGTTCTTCCTGCATCTGCTCCGTCAGCAGTAGCAATTCTTCCAGTTGGTCGTCGCTCTTTGAGTTTCTTAATTCGTTCATCAATCAACCTTCCTTTCTCTAGTTGCTGTTCAAGTTCAACAATTCGCTGTTCTGTTTCTGCAATAGCCGGTTCTCGCTGTTTAATTTCTGTGCCAATTCCTGCCATTGTTGATTTTCGTCTGTGAGTTTCTGTATCTGGTCTGTCTTTTCTTCCAGAAGTATCAACAGTTCTTCTGTATTCGGTAAGATTTGTAGCAGCTCTGATAATTCTTTCTCTAATTGCTGCAATCGTTCTTCCTGCTCCTGAAAGCACATCAGCTTCTCGTCCTTTTCCCGTATCTCCTGAAGCATCTCTGCCATGATATTCTGCTGTTCCTCTATCTGTGTAATCATTGCTTCCATCATGGGAATTACTTCTTTGCTTTCTTCTAATGTCATTCAACCACTCCCTCCACATCGACAATGCACCGGATACTTTACTAAAGGTTGCAATTACCTTTTGCAACAGTGCATTTTGTTTTTTAATCATCTGGTTTTCCTCGACCTTCCATGAACCTTTCTTTATCTGTCCGGTGAGATATTTTTCCTCAATCTTTCTTGCATCCGCACCCTCATGAATAGTAGGGACTTTTAATTTCCCCTGTCGTTCATAAGAGCGGTGGTCAATCTGATTGTCTATGGATAAATACCGGTTACACATCTTAGCCCATTCGCTTCGCCATAACTCACAATTCTTTGGATTGCTCCAGCCGGTAGCATCGGTCAGAACCCGTTTCCATTGTTTTCTGTTTCTTGCCCCGACTTTCTGTACTCCGTTTTCATCAAGTGCCGGAATACGGATTCCATGACGGTCAGGATTTTTCTTATCCTGCCACCAGTCCGGGTGTGATTCATCAACCACGATATTTCCGTCAGTATCTCTGACAAAATCCCAGTCCTTGACTTCTTTGTTGCCCCATGAATGGTTCGGATTGAATGGTCGCATGGTTACAAGTAAATGCACATGTGGGTTTCCATCGCCCTTATCGTGTATGCTCCAGTCGGCACACATTCCCTTATCTACGAAAGTTTTTTGAATATATTCGGTTGTATAATCAATCTGTTCCTGTCTGCTCCATTCTTTCGGCAGCGAAAATTCAAATGAGCGTCCAAGCTGTGCATCTGCATTTTTTTCTATCTTCAATACCTCATTCCATAGCCGCTGTTTCTGAAATGTGATTTTAAACTTTTCCAGTGCGGCATCTTTATCATCCGCTCTTTTATAACGGATAGACTGTTGAAACCTTTTTATATTTTCTTCCGGTACATGCAGCCATTCAGGAGGTGCATTTTTGCACATCATCAGACTGGTGTAGACGACTTCCTTTTTGGAAGTATAGTAACTGATCCTGCCTGTTTCCTCATTCTTCATCACATCTCCATTAAGATATGCCGATGCGGATATGACAGATTTTCCTTTACTGCGTCCGACAATCTTTACTGTAAAGTGAAATATCGCCATGATACGATTCCCCCTTTCTGCCGTATCCGGCATTGATTTCCGACAGCATCTTCTTCTGGTTTGGCAGGAGTGAAGCTGTCGAAACGCCCTCTGCGCAAGAGTGCCCCCTGCGGCATGAGCAGGTCTGGCTGAAAGCCCCGCCGACGGAACGAGCCCGGCAAGCGTAAGCGCAGACCGGTTGCCACTTGTGGCAAACTTATAAGGACGACCTCTGGTTGTCCATAAGTGCGCCCTTCATTCAAAGGCAATGAAGGGAATGGAAAACCCACTCCCTCCGCCATTACACTTCCTCCATGTCTGTGACTGGTTCTTTCTGCATAGCTTTTGAGAAAAACTTCCCGTTTGTTTCCTGCCTTTTTAAGAAGCCTATCAGCTTTGGTAAATCTTCCTCCTCAATCGGACATCCAAGAACTGATTCCACTGCACCGCCAATCTGACAGAGCCTGTGGGTTCTTTTTTTACTTTCCTCGGCTTTCTTTCTCTTTTCCAGTTCCTTCCGCTGTGCAATGAGCTTTTTTGTAGCTTCAATGCTTTCCTGTTCCTTTTTCTCTAATGCACGTATTCTTTCTTCATAAGTCTTTGTTGATTTCGCCATATCGTCTTCATCCTTTCTTTTTCCGATAAACAACAGTTCCCGGTTGCATATCAGGAGAAGCACATGGTATAATCCTCTTGCGTGTAGGTATATCATGGCTTCGGTCTGATAGAACCTTTGGCGGTTTCTTAGGAAGCCGCCTTTTTAAGTTGCCACATTTCTTGTGACAGCTTTTACATTCCCTTTATCCCTAAGATCTCGCCCCTCGTTGGCTTCCATGAACTTTTCCAGAATGTCAGTTTTAATAAGGACTTTTCTTCCGACCTTTAATACCGGAAGTTTCCTCCATTCAACCAGCTTTCTCAAAGTGTTTCTGCCAATCCCTGTATAGTCGGCTGCTTCTTCGATGGATAATGCAATCTTTCTTTCCGTCATCTCGTCACCTCCTTGTAAATTGCATTATGCAATTTTTGTTGTGCTGTTAGTATAGCGGTTTTATATTGTGTTGTCAAGCGTTATGAAATTTTAAAAACAATCATCAAATTGCATATTGCAATTATGTAAGGTACATGCTATAATTCATACATACCGAAAAAGGAGGCAATCAGCATGAAAGATAAAGAACTACGCAAGCTGATAGGCAGCAGGGCAAAACAGCGTCGTCTGGAATTAAATCTGACACAGCCTTATGTTGCAGAGAAGATGGGAGTTACCGCTTCCACAATCCTGCGTTATGAGAATGGTTCGATTGACAATACCAAAAAGATGGTGCTGGAAGGTCTTTCGGAAGCACTTCATGTATCTATTGAATGGCTCAGAGGTGAAACCGATGAATACGAAACCGATATTACGGATAAGAAAGAATTACAGATTCGTGATGCAATGGGCGATATTCTCAAACAGTTACCTCTCGACCTTAGTAAAAAGGAAGATGCTTTTTCCAAAGATTTACTGCTGTTGATGTTAAAGCAATATAACCTGTTTCTGGAATCATTCCAGTTCGCCTGCAAGAATTACAAGGGCAACACGAATGAAGCGGATATTGCAAAGGTAATGGGGTTTGAATCGAATGATGAATATAACGAGATTATGTTTCTCCGGGAGATCACCCATACCGTTAATGCCTTTAATGACATGGCAGATATTGTAAGGCTCTATTCTAAGAAACCGGAAATGGCAGAACAAAGGCTTGCAAATCTTTTATCAGAAGTTTTGTATGAGGATTCTGAATCGGTATAGTAAGACAACCGGAGTTGTGATACAATGAGCACAAGCGAGTCAGGCTGTTTACAGATTTGACGAGCGGCGAATTGGCTTATGGACTTGTCCATAAGATACTTACACGCAAGAAGCATTTCATCAGTTCCGATTGTCCGATGTCGAAAGGAGACATACAATTATGGCAAAAGGATCTGTAAGAAAAAAAGGAAAGAAATGGTACTATCGCTTCTATGTAGAAGATGCAAGCGGCAATCTGGTTCAGAAAGAATACGCTGGAACAGAAAGTAAAAGTGAAACGGAAAAACTGCTCCGTCAGGCAATGGATGATTACGAAAGCAAGAAATTTGTCGCAAAGACAGATAATCTTACTGTAGGAGAACTTCTTGATATGTGGGCGGAAGAAGAACTGAAAGTCGGAACACTCAGCAATGGTACAGTGGAAAATTATCTTGGTGCAATCCGTTGTATCAAGAAACATCCGATTGCAGAACGCAAATTGAAAACCGTTACCGCCGAACATTTACAGGCATTTCTCGATCTGCTTACATTTGGTGGGGAATTTCCAGATGGAAAAGTGAGAAAAGGATACAGCAAAGATTACATCCATTCCTTTTCGGCAGTATTACAGCAGGCTTTCCGGTTTGCAGTATTTCCAAAACAGTTGATTACTTTTAATCCCATGCAGTATATTAAGCTGAAAAAGCAGGCAGAGGATGTGGATTTATTCTCCGATGATGAAGTAGAAGAAGGCATACAGCCTATTTCACATGAAGATTATGAGAGACTGATAGAATACCTCAAAGTAAAGAATCCCCCTGCAATCCTGCCAATCCAGATCGCATACTATGCGGGACTTCGTATCGGTGAAGTTTGTGGATTGACATGGCAGGACATCAACCTTGAAGAACAATGCCTGACCATTAAAAGAAGTATCCGCTATGATGGCACAAAACATAAAAACATCATCGGACCGACCAAGCGAAAGAAAGTAAGGATTGTTGATTTTGGTAATACTCTGACTGAAATACTGAAAACCGCCAGAAAAGAACAGCTTAAAAGCCGGATGCAGTATGGTGAACTTTACCACCGCAATTTCTACAAAGAAGTACAGGACAAAAACAGAGTGTATTATGAATATTATCATTTGGACGGAACCGAAGAAATCCCGGCAGATTACGAGGAAATCTCCTTTGTCTGCCTGAGACCGGACGGATGTCTGGAACTGCCAAGCACACTCAGCATTGCCTGCCGATCAGTTGCAAAAAGGTTGGACGGATTTGAGAATTTCCATTTCCACCAGTTGCGACACACCTACACAAGCAACCTTCTCTCAAACGGAGCTGCTCCAAAAGATGTGCAGGAACTGTTAGGACACTCTGATGTCAGTACCACAATGAATGTCTATGCCCACTCTACAAGAAAAGCAAAGCGAAACTCCGCCAGACTTCTTGATAAAGTAGCAGGCAACGACTAAATAAAAACTTCCCTTATTTCCCTTGCTGATTCCGCATAAGGGCAAAAATAAGGGAAAATACATATCATTTCACTATTTAAGGGGGCTGGAAAGCCTGTAAAATAAGGAAAGTTCAAGAAATCTCTCCACAAATTCCGATTTCGGTTGTTCTAAATCTGTAACATATATCTTTCCCATAACGTTTTGCAAACACGAAAATATTAACGTTTCCTGCCACCCCTCAAACAATTCTTTTACTTTTGAAGTATCTTTTATTTCATATAACACCATATCACCTCTTAATAAAAAATATCTTTCCAATTTACCGCTTTATCACCAGTACCCCTGCACAATACGATACCTGCGTAAATTCCATTTCAGGAAATGCCTTCTTTAACTCGTCAATCACAAAATAAATTTCATCCTCATCCCATTCATCCATGACTTCCCGCTGACATTTCTCTAAGTCTGCTCTTGTTTGAAATGCTACATCCCCAATAAAAATACTACCATTTTCTTTTAACAGTTTTTTCAATAATTGAATAAATTGAATTTTCGCATCATCTGATAGATGGTGTAAGGAATACGTTGCAATGATAAAATCATATGTATGTTGTAAAAGTGGTTTTACAAGTCCCTTGGAAAAATCTCCCTGATATAAATGGGCATTTGGCATTTTCTTCTGAGCCAGCTCTATCATTCTTTCAGAAAAATCCTGTCCATATATTTCACACTCTTTTTCATATAATTTTGTGGTGAGTGTTCCTGTCCCAAATCCTATGTCAAGAATCGTCGGTTTTTCTCTTTCAAGAACTTTCTTATAAATCATTCCAAGTATTTCTTTATAACCTGCAAATGGATAACTATTTTCTTCATCAGAAATTCCAACAGTTTTATCATATCCATCTGCCCACAAATCAAATCCTTTATTGTCTAACATATACTTTTTCTCCTGTTCATCCATCTAATACACTTATAAACTGGAAGTTGTAAAATCACTCTAATAATTTCCTACTTTGTTGAACGTCCATTTTCATCTATTTCGCCTTCAAGCCAAGCTAATATTCCGAATCCACAAAAAGGACAAATAACAGAGTCTCTAATAACCTCCTTTTCACAACGAGGACATACAATCTCTTCCGTTTCTTCCTTTTTTAATAATTCCTTTTTCATAGCTAATTACCTCCGTAAATCCCGATTCATGCTACTAATTATACCACGACATAATATAAATACCACCTTTTTCATAAATTTGCTTATATATACGCTACTTCCTCTAAAATAATCTGAGCAAGCTCTTCCATCATAATTTGTAACTTTTACATTGTGTTGCATAAGTTCCGGTCCCCATTCCAAGAATCAGAACATCCATACTTCTGTTATTTTCTTGCGGAACCATAAGTGGTGCTGCCATAGCATAGTCATAATACATTCCTGTTAATCCGTCTTCTTTCATATAAATAGACAGAACACCAAACAATACATTTGTTGAAAGTACTACTCGTTGATCGTTCTGTGACACCTGAAGATAATTGTATACAGATTCTCCCTCATACATCAGTCCCTGTTGCCAGAATGTAAAGGAATCTGAATGTCCCAGTCCACAACAGATAAAGAAAACAATACCTGATTTTCAAATTATTTCCACAAAATATTTAACCCATATTGGAAAATCGTTCTACCGCTTTTGTAAAATTCTCAATTGTTTTATCTGCGTCACCATGTTCGATACCATCTTTCACACAATGCTTAATGTGTCCTTCCAACACAACCTGCCCACACTTATGAAGTGCAGATTTGGCAGCATTCAGCTGTGATAAAATATCTTCACATGGAACATCCTCATCTATCATTCTGTCAATTGCCTGAACCTGTCCAATAATTTTTTTCAATCTGCGATGCAGATTTTCGGAATCCATACATTGTTTCATTTTATTATCTCCATTCTTCTTTCTATTTATAATAATTCTCGCAATTTATCTAAAAATGCCTCTTCTCCAAAGGTATTCATTTTCCAAAATACAGCCTGACTTCCACCAGAAGCAATTGCTGATACATGAATATCGTCATCGCCCTGGAAAAGCGTTACTGCCAAACTCACACGGTTTCCACCGGACCAGCTATAGCGTTCAAAAACTCTGACACTACATCTGGCACCATCGCTATAAAAGTCACTGGAATCTTCTAAAGAGGCTGAAATACTTCCATTTAATATTCCATCTTCAATTCTTTTTAATATTTCATCAAAATCCCCATATACACTGGTTTCTAATTTTGCCATAACTTATTTCTCCTCTATTTTTCCTCATACACCTGTTCCATAACCTCAATACATTGCCTTAACATATCGGTATCTACTTGATCTCGCAAAGTAAACAGTAGCTTATCCACTACCTTCCCGGTTGCCTGCTTGATTTTTCCACGCAACCTGTCTTTTTCTTCTTCCGACAGTGCAAGTTCCTTCAGTTCTTTTTCCATTCTCCAGCAAGCATCCTCTCCGGAAGCAAGTCCTATTTCTTGAATCCTCGGCACCAAATCCCGACTTTCCTGCCAGTCATAAAATGCCTGAATATGTTTTTTTAAAATTTCTTCTGCCTGATGATATTGTGCTTTCATGCGTTGGGACTTTTCTTCTACATGAAAAGAATCCATATCATACATTTGAATATTGGTAAGCTCTTCTATACTTTCTTCCATATCACGCGGTACTGCCAAATCCACATATATCTGCTGTTTCTCTGGCAAACAATTTTCCAAACGTTCTTTGGTGATAGTAAAATTCGGACTTGCAGTAGCTGAAAAAATAACATCACATTCCGGTATGTACTGATAACGTTCTCCGTAGTTCATTCGTTTAGCTCCTTGTGGAATATTTACTACACCGCTTCGATATTGACGAACAGTTACCGTAACATCTGCTCCCTCTTCCATCAACGCCTGAGCAGTAATCTTTCCCATTTCACCGTTTCCAATTACCAATGCTTTTTTTCCTGTCAGTTCAATCCCATGCTCTTTTAAGAAATGAATTGCCTGATGTGCCGCAGAAAAATTAGCTTTATCCATGGGCACTTCCGTTTTTACCTGCTTTCCCGCCGTTACTGCCATACGAAACAGCACTTCTAACACATGATCCATACATTCCTGTTCTCTGGAAAAGGCTGCTGCCTCTTTTACCTGTGTTAATATCTGGTCTTCTCCTACAATCTGTGATTTCATTCCGGCACTTAGAAAAAAGAGGTGTCGTACCGCCTCTTTTCCTTCACGAACCTTTAAATATTTGCCATATGCTGTGGAATCCATCCTCTTAATATCACAAATATACCTTGGCAAATCTATATCTGCTCCGTCTTTTAAGCTTAGCCAAATTTCCATACGGTTACAGGTAGATAGTATAACACACCCTTTAACTTCCGGATTTTCCTTTACTTTTTCTAATACCTCTGCCATTGCCTTTTTAGTAAAAGAAAAGCATTGTCGAATATTTATTTCTGCCGCAGTATAATCAATCCCTGCCATTTTAACGTTCATAAATCATATATAACAAGGCATTTACAATGGCTGCCGCCACGTTACTGCCTCCCTTTCTTCCTCTTGCAATAATATATGGCACCGATAACTCCATAATCATTTCTTTGGACTGTACCACATTGACAAATCCTACCGGTGTTCCAATCACCAATTCCGGCTGTAGCTTTCCTTCTTGTACCAATTCATAAATTCTTACTAATGCTGTTGGTGCATTTCCGATAACAAATATTACCGGCTTTTGTAACATTGTTGCCTTATCGATACAAGCAACTGAACGAGTGGTTCCATTTTCTTTCGCTAATCTTGCTACATCTTCGTCTGCAATAAAATTATAAATTTCCACTCCCAGCTTTGCCAATGCTTTTTTATTAATTCCTGCCTTTGCCATTTGGGTATCTGTTACAATACAAGCTCCACTTTTCAGTGCATTCAACGCTTTTTCCAATACTCCCTGTGAAAATACCAGATTATCCACATATTCAAAATCTGCTGTGGTATGAATGACACGTTTTATAATCGGAGCATATTTTTCATCTAATTTTCGGTCTCCAAGTTCTTCCGTGATAATCTCAAAACTTCGTTTTTCAATTTCTGCCGGAAGTACCTGTTCTAATTCTGTCTTCATGTTCTTTCCCTCAATATTTATAATTCGACTCCACGTCTTGCTGTAATCCCTTTGTCATAGGGATGCTTTCTTTTTTCCATAAAAGTCACATAGTCCGCCAACACTAACAATTCTTCTGTCGGATTGCGTCCTGTTAAGACTACTTCTAAGCCTTCCGGTTTTTCCTTTAAAAACTGTAGTAATACTTCGTGGTCTATCATCTGGCTATTATAAGCATCTAATACTTCATCCAATACCAAAAGTCCCTGGGACAGCTCTCCTGCTTTTTCTAATACCTTTTTCAAATGTGCATTATAATATTCTGCTGCTTCTTTCTTCTGTTCTTCCGTCATGCGAAAGGTAAATCCAAAACTTTTCGTGCAACGTATCAGGCAAATATTTTCTATTTGTTCCAGTATCTTCAGTTCACCGGAATCATTTCTTTTCAGGAACTGCGTATAGACTACTTGTCCCCCATTTCCTGCGTAACGAATACTCAATCCTACTGCCGCAGTTGTTTTTCCTTTGCCATCCCCCTCATAAATATGAATCAGTCCCTTATTAATACTCATAATCAATACATGCTCGGCTTTCTCTTACTGGCGTAATATATGCTCCAAAATTCTTGTGTACTGGATGCACCTGATACTCATTCAGTCCCTGGATATCATTAAAATCACATACCAGCGCAAGTTCGTAATTGCTTTCCGGTGCTTCCGGGTGATTGGTTTTTGCTTCAAAATGTACTAAGGATGGGATTTCCTCCTGAAAATTTTTCAAAAGTTCCAATGCACCTGCTAAGTTCTCCTTAGCACTTTTTCCATTTGCTTCTTCTTTTAATTTGAACATTACAATATGCTTTATCATGTCTCTTCCTCCAAACGATTCTGATTTTCATTTCATATTTTTAATTTTAACACATCCCTATTCTTCCTACAATATTGTATCTGCATTCCCTCAATGAACAGTCATAGGAATACGAATACTGTCATATCCCTTTTCTTTTACTGCATGTATCAATTCTCTTGATACAATTGGATTGCCCCATGCTTCTTCTCCGGTATCTGTTTCTGTCAAATCTGCATCGAATCCATCAAAGGAATTTTCCAAATTCCATCCATTATATCATCATTTTTTAGATATTTGTGCTATTTTTCTCGAATTTTTACTGTAATGATTTATGCTAGAATTTTTACTGTAATATTTCATATATCTTATCCATATCCAGATACTTTCGCAAAGTATCTGCCAGCAAATCATACTGTGTTTCCTTATAGGTATGCCGGTCTATCTGCTGAGACTCTTCCATTGGAATTCCTTTTTTATCCGCGAATGCTCGCACTAACTCTGTGGCTATGCCATCTCCGTCAAAAATACCATGCACATATGTTCCATATACATTTTCTGTACATGCACCATCTTCTTTTGCTGCTTTTTTCTCTTCTGCAATTTCAGAGAACCGTACTACTTTCTGCGCATCTACGGAAGTTTTTCCCATATGAATCTCATATCCTTCCAGTTTTTTCCCTGAGATTTTCTGCAAAACACCGGTAATCTTTCCGATAGTTCCTGTTACTCTGGTTCGAGTTTTTTCTGTGGTAAATGTGGTTTTAGTTGGCAATAATCCCATTCCCCGTAATATTCCCCATTCTTCTACTCCTTCCGGGTCTTCTAACACTTCTCCTAACATCTGGTAACCACCGCAAATTCCGAAAATCACGGTTCCTCTTTGCTGTGCTTTTAATATTGCAGCCTCTAATCCGTTTTCACGCATCCACTTCAAATCTGCCATGGTATTTTTGGTTCCCGGAAGTAAAATCATGTCCGGGTTTCCCAGTTGTTCTATCTTGTTTACATAATATAGATTTACTTCTTCCATACCTTCTAACACCGCTACGTCCGTAAAGTTAGAAATCCTTGGAAAACGTATTACCGCAATATCCACAATCCCCTGACTGTTTTTATGGGAAAATCGTTCACTTAAACTATCTTCATCTTCAATATCCACATTCATATAAGGAGTTACTCCTACTACCGGAATCTTTGTCATTTCCTCTAACATATCAATTCCGGGGTCCAATATGGTTTTATCCCCACGAAACTTATTGATAATAGTCCCTTTTATTCGTGCTTTTTCTTCCTCATCTAAGAGCATTATTGTTCCTACTAACTGAGCAAAAACACCCCCACGGTCAATATCTCCCACTAAAAGTACCGGTGCATTTGCCATCTTTGCCATTCCCATATTTACGATATCATCCTGCTTCAGATTGATTTCTGCCGGAGAACCTGCCCCCTCAATGACAATAATATCGTACTCCTGATTTAATTTTTCATATGCCTTTAAAATATCCGGTATTAACTGTTTTTTGTATGCAAAATACTCTCTGGCACTCATATTTTTCACTACTTCACCGTTTACAATTACCTGAGAGCCCACATCATTGGTAGGCTTTAGCAGAATGGGGTTCATATAAACCGATGGCTCTACTCCTGCTGCCTCTGCCTGTGTTACCTGTGCCCGTCCCATCTCCAGTCCTTCTTTGGTAATGTAGGAATTCAATGCCATATTTTGTGATTTAAAAGGTGCTACCTTATAACCATCTTGTTTAAATATACGACATAATCCTGCTGCAATCAGACTTTTCCCTGCATTCGACATCGTACCTTGTATCATAATTGATTTTGCCATTGCTTTTATGCTCCATTCTTATCCTATATAATATAAGGAGTAGATAACCTACTCCTCAAAAAATTCTTTTCCGATTTTCTTATCTTTAAAATAATATTCTCTATCGTGTTCGCTTACTTCCCGCAAGACTTTGCATGGATTTCCCACTGCAACCACATTGGACGGAATATCCTTTGTTACCACACTTCCTGCTCCGATAATTACGTTATCACCAATGGTAATTCCCGGAAGCACAAGCACTCCGGAACCTAACCAACAGTTCTTTCCAATATGAATCGGGGCATTGTACTGATACCCCTTTTGACGAAGTTCTGCATTAATAGGATGTCCTGCGGTTGCAAGTACCACGTTTGGCCCGAACATGGTATAATCTCCTACATAAATATGCGTATCATCTACTGTGGTAAAATTAAAATTAGCATATATATGACTGCCGAAATGCACATGTTTTCCACCAAAGTTTGCGTGAAATGGAGGCTCGATATAACAGCTTTCTCCAATCTCTGCAAACATTTCTTTTAGCAGTTCCTGTCTTTTCTTTTCCTCTGTTGGGCGCGTCATATTAAAATCATAAAGTCTATCCAAACACTTTGTCTGCTCTTTTACTAATTCTGCATCTCCCGGATTATACAACTGGGTGCTGTGCATTTTTTCTTTAATATCCATTTTCTTTCTCCCAATACCAGTATTTTATACTTCAAATACTTTCTTTAGTGCCTGAATCAATAATTGATTGTCCTGTCTGTTTCGTACTGCGATACGATACCAGCCTTCTTCCAATCCTTGAAAATTAGAACAATTCCGAATCAGGATTCCATGCTGTTCTAACTTTTTATCCAGATTTTCTTCTCCGCGAAAACAAATGAAGTTTGCTACATGTCCATATAATTCTACCGGCAGTCTTTCTAGCTCTTGCAACAAATATTCTTTTTCTATTTCAATTGCCTGTCTTGTTTTTTCTATAAAATCTGTCTCTTTGGTAGCAGCAACTCCTACTTGCTGTGCAATTACGGAAACATTCCAGGGCTGTGTCACTGTCTGCACTTTTAAAAGCAATTTTTCATCCGACGACATTCCGTAACCAAGGCGTATTCCGGGAATTGCAAACATTTTGGTAAATGCTTTTATAAGGAACAAATTCGGAAACTGCGCTAAATACGGCTTCATTGTAATTGTATCTTCTTCGGAAACAAAATCAAGGAAACACTCATCCACTACCAGACGCGTTCCCGTCTTTGCGCACCTTTGCAATAACTTCTCTAATCCCTCTCTAGGGTACACCACACCGGTAGGATTGTTGGGATTACAGAAAAACACCATGTCTATGTCTTCTGCTATTTTTCCTGCAAAAGCTTCCCACGAAAAATCTTCTGCTAATAACGCTATACGTTCTATCTTGCAATCCACACTCTGCAATGCCTGTTCATATTCCTGAAAAGTTGGTGCTGGAAGTAATGCCTTTTTCGGTTTTTCTGCCAAGGCTAATGAGAATATCACATCTGCCGCACCATTTCCGCATATTATCTGTGTAGCATCTATTCCTTCCATTTGAGCAATTGCTTCACAAAGCCTTATACTTCCCGGCTGTGGATAATGTATGACCTCAGTCAGTGCCTCTCTTGCAGCTTCCATCAAGGTTTTCGGAACACCTAAGAAATTAATATTCGCTGAAAAATCTATCAAATTAGGATGACTGTAAATATCTCCACCATGTTTATGCATGATTGTACCTCTCTAGAAAAAATCAAGTAAATCTACCAAATACTTTCGCAATGTTTTTGACGTTGCACAAGTTCCGATTACTCCAATTATGAATATCGGGATTCCTAACCATACTAAAATCTTCTTGTCACTATAAAAATAGATACATGCAGAAATCATCATTGCCCCAATTACAGCAATTGCAAAAAATATTTTTCCTAAACTTTCTTTCATAGAGATACCTCCTAGTCCCTATTTATTCATTTATAGCTAAAACTTCCACATCTTCCAATGTGCACTGAAAACTACTGCTCTTTATTACTGCATCTTCCTTTAAGCCGCGTACCGGAACCTGAAAATGCACCGGTAATCCTTCTGCATAATCCAGACTTCCCAAAAATTCCGGTGGAAACTCAAACTGAATCTTTGCAACTTCTGCATCATATCCCACCAATTGAGTCCGCAGTGTTCCCTTTATTCCCTGAACACTTTTTTTCATAGTAGATATCATAACTCCGGCAAAGAGCATCGTTCTCTTTATTTGCATGTAATTTCCCTGTAATGGAATAAAATATATACTTTCTTCTTCTAAATCCGGAATATGATTATCTATGTATTCTTGAATGGATGCAAGCTCCCTTTTTACTGCTTCGTTTTCCTTCTGCTGTTCATGAGCCAATGCTGTCTTTACTTTTATCTGCATATTTTTCTCCTAATTCACACAATTTTCAATCTGTGCTAATAAGCTGTTTATGGTGCTTGCCAAACGTCCGATTATTCCATAACAATCATTTGCAAGATTCTCATACCTTGTTTTTTCCAAATTCAGATTGTCCATATTGGTATCGATTTCCTGAATAACGGTATCATAAGAAGCTACAACCTTTTCACCGCTACCCTTATATTCCTGCTTCCATAAGTTGCCCTTCCAAGCATCATACTTTGTATCCTTAAAGTCCTCTACATTGCTCTTTAAGGTTCTCATACTTTTTTTCTTTTCTTTTAATTCTTCATACACCGTACCAATTTCCTGTGCCTTTGCCCGATATGCCTCTGCCTGTCTCTTTTTTGCCTCTAATTCTGCTCTTGCACTGGCAAGACTGGATTGTAATGAATCTAAAACACTCATTTTACTTCCCCCTTTATCTTCTTTTTATAATACTCGCAATGTGTCCAAAAAGCAATTCCCATACAAACATTAAAAACTGCTGTTACGATACTTAATGGAATTCCCACTGCCTGATACTGTTCCTTTGAAATAATGTGCAGCGGACTCATGCTGTAATAATATCCTCTCTTCACATTCATAAGTCCTGCCATAGCAACACCTATATCTACTATCACTTGCAATAAAATACTAAATACTGCCAAAACCTTACCACCTGTACAGATTGCTGCTACAGAACGAGAAAGATTTTTTACCTGTAAATCATGTATCTGTTCAGAACCTTTGATATTTTTTCCAACCTGATATAACTTTTCCGGATTTTGGTAATACTGTAAACGCTGGTGCATGTTAATTTGCCACATTTTCATAATAAACATTGTTATTACACTTACGATTACACCCAATACTCCGAGTAATGGATTTATAAGAGCAACTATTGCGCCCACAATTCCAAACATCCACCATAATTTTGCAAACCAGTTCATTTCTGCTCCTTTCAACCTAGTCAAATGTAAAATATGGCATGGTAACATCTGCCGTTATACCAAGTCCTAATTTTCCACCCAGCTTCACATGAACGGTATGCACGTCTATACTGTCCGTATCGATTACTTTCTTTCCTTCTACTAAGAAATCCGCACCTGTACCATAAGTTGCTTCCGGCGTAATGGATGCACCAAATAAAGACTCTTTTTTACCGGTAACAGAGTCTTTTGCAGATACTCCAAGAAAACTAAGCCCCAATGCAGCTTTTGCAGATGCTCCTGTTACATTGCCACCTAAACTGACCGCAAAAGAACCATTATCTTCAAACTCGCATTTTGCATAACCGGAAGCTCCAAACAAAGTTGCATCCCCGGTAATATATCCATTAAAATTCTCTGTCCCTAATGTTACCTTTCCATTGGCATTTAACAGTGATGCCTTTCCGGATGCTGAAGCTCCTACGTATTTGTCAGAAAATCCGGCATTTACTTTTCCCTCGCCATGCACAGCACTTGCTGTTCCATTAAACTTTGCATAATCGGTAAACTGACCGCCAACATCCCCCTGGAAAAAGGAACCACTGGCATTTCCGCTATATTTTCCGTTATTGTATTTTGATGCATATTCTCCCGTCCATGCACTTACTCCTGCATACGCATATACATCCTGATAAAATCCCTGTGCCCACTGCTGTTCCCAACCGCTGCCGCCATTTGCATAGTATGAAAACGGGTCATCCTTTTTTATCTTTTCTAAGTTACTGTCATCCTCCTGATAATAGGAACCACTAACAACTAAATCGCTTACCTTTTCATAATCAATATGTTTTTCAGTGTCGATAATCTGCCCTACTCCATCTATCATGCTTTCTAACGATTTCATATGTCCCAACAGCACGTCTAACTTATCCTTGGCTGTTGTGTCTGCTGCAAGCAAATCATCATTAATCTTTGTCACTTTATCTTCCCAGGAAGAATAAGCATCTGTCACAACATCTTGCGATATTTTAGTTACCGAAATATATTTTGCCGCTTCTTGCAATACTCCATCTACTTCACTCATGAGACTGGTAAAAGCATTTTTATAATTTCCTGTAATTTCATCATCCACAGAGAAAAGTGTACCGGTATTTACAATACCATCTTCTTCTGATTCATATCCTAAGAATGTGGTTTTTACCTCAGATAATGTATCTGTCATCTCCTGTATCACATTAAGAAATCCATTGATGATATTAATTGTCACCTTGGTAATATAATTCTTACAAGCAGTGGCAGATGCACCTCTGTAGTTATTACTTAATGATAACATATAGGCGTTCTTATACTGCCCATAAATAATATCCTGTAACTCTTCTCCTACCTTGGAAATCTCTTCTACGTTTTCAATAATTGTTGCGTTTTCTAATCGCTTCATTCCACTATTACCCCCTTATTTTCCAAACAAAGTCTCTCCGAATGTTTTTTCTCCAATTTCCTCATCTAACTTCATCCATGCACTCTTAATATTTTGCATGTTTTTCACATCATCCTGCCCCAAAGAATTCATCTTTTTAACAATGCGATTAAATGTATCTACACATTCCTGAATCTTATCAAAGCTATCCAGTGCCACATTTTCCGGCTTTGCCTCAAACTTCACATTTTCCAGCTTTGCATTCTGTGTCTTATATGTATCAATTTCCGTTTGAAATTCACTTGGTTTTAATACCAGTTGTTCTGCCATTTTTAATTCCTCCCTTATTTATAATTGCTCCGTTTCCTATTTTTACATTGGCATTTTTATATGCACGATATATAACTTCAAAGTCACATATCTGTATATAACGTATCAATTGCGAAATGTCTACTCCCGAAAAAAGCAGCTCTCCTTCATATACTCCGAATTTTATAGGATCTTTTATTAAATTATCAAAACTCTGCAATAACCTTCTTCGTGCAGCCAGTACATTTTCTTCTGTCCAGATATTTTCTATTTCTACCCGATACTCTCTGATTGGTGCTCTATAATATACAATACTTGCATCAAATGCATCCACCGATACAATTCCGTGTTCCCGGAACAACATCTCGTTGATATATAATAATAGAAATATTTTTTCCGTAGGGGTTGCATTGGCATCGGGAAATACAAAATACAATGCTCCTAAAGAATCACAGTCCATATTGCCCTTTAAATGGCAATCCAAGATACCATTCTCATCTAATGCATATCCATAGTCTATATATTCCGTTCCGCTTTTTTGAACCTTTCTTAAAACAGCACAAATACTGGTAACCTCCCATTCTTCCATTTCACCGTTTGCAATCGCAACGCTATTCTTGGGATTTACCAGTTCTTCTATATATTTATGAAATTCGTCATATTGTATTGTTTCTAACGCTCTTGCCCATTCATTATAAGTATACCGTTTACCAATATCCGTAAATTCAAACATATAATACCAGCTTCGCGTCATTTCGTGTCTGAAATTCTGTTTCAGACTGTTAATTGTTTGCTGTTTTGCCGCAAGAAATTCTTCTTCTGTAATCTGTGATTCATATATTAATTGAACCATCTGTCCCAGACTTTCTTCTATCTTCCATTTCTCGGTGATTAAGGAAAAATAAATTCCGTTTCTACCGATTTTACACTTCCAGTCTGTGACTCCCTGACTTTTTCTTTTTTCATTTAATGCATGTAAAAAAATACTTCCTGCTGCCGGATTTATCTTGACTATTTCTTCTTGATTTCGATATAAGCTCTTTACGATACCGCCTTTTACTGCTATAGTAATTCCTATTTCATTATTCTTTTCACCTTGATAGCACCAAAAGTCTGTATAGAATCCATTGACTTGTTCCATATTACTTATTCAACTCCTTGTCCTCACTTATCTTTCTAATTATACTTCAAAATGAAACATTTGTAAATATCAAGTATAAATGTATTACCAATATAATTATTACTGTCAACACAGTTGTCGTGTACATCAGGCGATTACTTCTTTGAATATCCCTAAGTTCTACCGGGCGTTTTGCATCTCCGATCGTGGGTTTTTCA
>JAAYPT010000022.1 GCA_012519695.1 Clostridiales bacterium
GGCTGTACTTCCTAAAGAACTTAAGGAAAGACTTCCATTGTGTGCGTAAGGACAGAAATTACGATACTTGACTAAAGCCAAATATTGAATTTTCAAGGTGCATATGGATTATTGATGTGCGAAGTTTTAGTAATTCATTGTAAGTTTTAGCAAATCATCTATATCCCATAATGCCATCAAATTTTCTCTCTCTTCAGCAAATACACGAGCATCTTTCATGAATCTGGAAGATGTGACAATTACAGATTGATTTGCTTGCATTGCCATCTGAACCCCATATACACTTCTAACTACACTGACATCAACCTTATGGTTTTCGCCCCAGTGTTTACATTCGATGATTAAAGTATATGGTATAGGGTCTGCTTTTGTTGCAATAATATCCTTTCCACCATCTCTTGTTGCTTGTGTAATCTTTACACTAAAACCGAGTTTTTCAAATATATCAGCAACGAAAAATTCAAATTCTCTCGGCGACATTCTTTTGATTTTTTCTCTGTTATATTCCAATAAATACTCGGCTCTCTCATATTCTCCATAAGCCTCATCTGAAGTTGTCAATAGTACTTGACACATTTTTCTCTCTTGATGAAACTTTTGAGCCAACAGCAATGGATAGTAGTGCAAAAGAGTTTCTAACTTTAGCTATTAATGATTATAATAAAATGTTCAAAACCAACTTTGGTGTAGATAGTAAAGAATTTCAAAATTATTATAGAGATCTTGCCAACAGAGTAAAGAAACAAGAGGTTGATCTTTTAATAGTAGTTGGTATGTTTTTGACAGGATTTGATGCTCCAACACTTAATACTTTATTTGTTGATAAAAACCTTCGATATCACGGTTTAATGCAAGCTTTTTCAAGAACGAATCGTATTTATGATTCCACGAAGACATTCGGCAATATTGTTACTTTTAGAGATTTAGAACAAGCAACCATTGACGCGATTAAATGTTTTGGAGATGATAATACAAAAAATATAGTGCTTGAAAAAAGCCACAGGGAGTATATGGAAGGGTTCGTAGATGTATCTACAGGTGAGGCGCGTCGCGGTTATGCAGATGTAGTTAAAGAGTTGAATTCTAGATTTCCTAATGTTGACGATATTGTTACTGAAAAGGATAAGAAAGAGTTTGCTAAATTATTTGGTGAATATTTGAGAATTGAAAATGTATTACAAAACTATGATGAGTTTACTAATTTAAAAGCCCTACAGTCTGTTGATATAGAGGATTCTAAAGCACTGGAAGAATTCAAAGCAACCCATTACGTTAGCGATGAAGATATCACAGCTATGCAAGGAATCGAAATACCAGAAGAAAGGGTTATTCAAGATTATCGTTCTGCATATAATGATATTCGTGATTGGCTTCGTCGTGAAAAAGCAGGAAAAGATAAAGAAGATTCTACAATTGATTGGGATGATGTTGTCTTTGAAGTGGATCTTTTGAAATCACAAGAGATTAATCTAGATTATATTCTTGAGTTGATTTTTGAAAAAAATAAAAAGGTGAAAGATAAAGCAACTCTGGTTGAAGATGTACGTCGTATAATTCGCTCTAGTACAGGAAATCGAGCAAAGGAAAGTTTGGTAGTAGAGTTTATTAACCAAACAGATTTAGACGAAATCCAAGATAAAGCAAGTATTATTGATGCCTTCTTCACTTTTGCACAAAAGGAGCAAAAAAGAGAAGCGGAAGAGTTGATTAGCGAAGAGGAACTTAATGTAGAAGCTGCAAAGAGATATATTATTACTTCATTAAAAAGAGAATATGCAAGCGAAAACGGAACGGAGTTAAATGAGATTCTTCCAAAGATGAGTCCACTTAATCCTAAATATCTAACTAAGAAGCAGAGCGTATTTCAAAAAATATCTGCTTTTGTAGAGAAATTTAAAGGTGTAGGAGGCGTAATATAATGAAAAACAATAGAAGATGAAATAATCAAAAGTGCTGAAAATGCTGGACTAGAAGTGGGCTGGAGTAATCCGTGTTTAGAAATATTCTTGAAATCCTATTTTGATACAATGCCAGTTGTGGACGGATCAGTAAAATGTTGTGGCGAATTTGAAAGGGTATTTGTCCAAAAAACAAAAATGGATTATGAAAAATCTGATAAAAATATGCAAAAAATAGTACGGGCAGTTTATTTAGCGGACTAGTAGTATGAGGGAAAGTAGGACATTTGCAGAGAGAACAAAATTATCCGAATCTGACAGAATTCAAAAAAATATTTTCTAGTTTATGAAGGATCGGATACAGAGCAAATATATTTTGAAACTAAAATGATAATAGGCAATGTTTAGGGTTGTTTTTATATTGATAAAATTGGGGGATTAAAATGTCAGATTATATATTAACTTACACAAAAACAAAGTTTTATCCACTAGAACCAATTGCGGATGACATCAAAATTGAAGATATAGCACATTCATTAGCTTTGATGACCCGTGCTAACGGGCACTTCAAGCATTTTTATTCCGTTGCACAGCATGCAATAAATTGTTATAAAGAAGCTAAAGTCCGTGGATATTCTGAGAGAGTTCAATTAGGATGTCTTTTACACGATGCTAGTGAAAGCTATATTTCCGATTTGACAAGACCGGTAAAAGGTCAACTGCATGGATATTTGATTATTGAAGAAAAACTGCAAAACTTGATATATGAGAAATATGGGTTAGGTGATTTGACTGAGGAAGAAAAAAATCAGGTCAAGTACTTTGACGATGCGCTATTGTATTTTGAATTCATGGTTCTGATGGGTGTGCCAATATTTGATACTTTGCCTGAAAAGCATATGGAGCATGATTTTTCACAAAGAGATTTTTCCAATGTTGAGAATGAATTTATTTATATATTTAATCGTCTTACAAAAGGGAAAAAAGGCTTCAGCAGTGTCGGGATTGACGGTTGCAGAGGTGGGTGGATTGCAGTTAATATAACGGCTTCAGGTTTTGAAGTGGAGATGTATAAAAGTGTAGAAGAGATATGTTCAAAATATGCGGATAGTGACAGCATTTTAGTGGACATGCCCATAGGATTGCCAGAAGGTTTGGAGGATATGCGCCCAGATTCTAAAGCTAGAACTTATCTGTCCGGCAGAACTTCGTGCATTTTTAATACTCCTTGCCGTCAAGCAGTTTATATAGAGGATTATTTTGAAGCTTCTCAGACAAACAAATACTATATGGGAAAGGGACTTAGCAAGCAGTCTTTCGCAATTTGCAATCAGATACGTGAAATTGATGAGTTCCTTGACAAAGTGCCTGAATTTAAAGGAAGACTAAGGGAGAGTCATCCGGAGGTTTGTTTTGCAGTTCTTGTTTCAAAAGACCATTTCTATTTGCCACTTTATAACAGCAAGCATACAGAGGACGGTTTTTGGGATAGGGTAGAAGTTCTAGAAGAATTCTACGAGAAGACAAGGGAGTTCGTTAGATATATTTCTGAGCATTCAGTATTGAGAAATCATCAGATTGATTGTATGGATGCTTTGTGTCTAGCGGTGTCAGGTTTTCTAGGATTAAGAAATGGTTATACTTCAATACCGGAGGTTCCTTCAAAAGATGCAAGGGGCTTGGCTATGGAAATTGTATATGGTAATAAGGAATTGAGTTATAATAGTAAGAGTTAATGGACTTTTGATTAAGATGGAGGGAAAACAGATGA
>JAAYPT010000023.1 GCA_012519695.1 Clostridiales bacterium
ACCAGCACCGATTCCAATACCGGTTGCGGTAATCACCGCAGTAATGGGCCATGCAATATTGATAGCCGCAAGTCCAATATCTCCTGTTGCTCTTCCAATGAACAATCCATCTATCACACTGTACATTCCTGACAATGTCAACGAAGCAATGGTGGGCAAGGAATCTTTTAAGATTTTTTTCAGCATGATGATTCCCTTCTGTCGCTTTTCTTCACGTCCTGCATCATAGCACATCTTTTTTCTGTCAATCATCAAATCTATGTAAAATTTTGGTAAACGAATTTTACTCTAAAACGCAAAAAATCGGAGCAATGCTCCGACTTTTTGATGCAATAGAAAATTGCGTTCTATTTCTTTTTTTACTCTATTTTGCACGTTCTGAGATGTCTTCTTCAAATTCCCTGGTAGATTTACTCAACTGTTCACTGAATCGCTCCATATCACTTTCCATAATTGCTGCACAAAGGGTATCTACAAAGGCAATTTGTGAAATTCGGGATGCAATCCACTTACTAACCTGATGGGCATAAATGGTAGGTGTTACAAACACATAATCTGCTGTTTCTGCCAGAGTAGAATGTTCATCTCCTGTAACTGCTACGGTAACTGCTCCACATTGCTTCGCCGCCTGTAATGCTTCAATAACTGCTATGGTCTCCCCGGAAATAGAAAAGCTCACTGCTACATCCTTTTCTCCTAAATGACCTGCACTGATTTTCTGGAAAAACAAATCTGAATAATTTCTGCTGGTAAGTCCTAAATGTAAAAGTCTTCCGGAAAGTTCTGCTGCTGCATTGGCAGAATTATCCGTTCCATAAACATCAATGATTTTTGCCCTTTTCATTACCTTTACTAATTGGTTTAACTGATTCATATCCAGTTTTTCTGCCATATCGGCAATCATTTGGATATCATCTCGAATAATCTGAAGCACTCCGCTTTCCTTGAATCCGTTTTCCCGCTCCCCGGTATTCCCTGTAGATTCAAGGGGTATCATATCCTTCTCTCCCCCTGCACTCTTCCACACCTGATGTTGAAAGTCTGCCCACCCCTCATATCCACATTTTTTTAACATTCGTAATACGGTAGGCTGCCCCACCTGTGCTCCATTGGCACATTCTCGAATTGTCATAGTTCCAGCTTGCTGTTCTTCTTCTAATAAGTAATCTGCCACTTGCTGTTGCTGTTTACTGAAACTTGGATAGTGCATCTTCAATTCTATTTTCCACATACTTTTTCTCCTGTTTTGCGTAGCATTGCTCCGATTTTTCTTTTTTCATTATAGCACAGCAGATTTTACAAAGTACGGGATTTTACGAAGATTTTACACAAAAACTTAAAAAAACAACCTGAGGTCTGCACTCCTCAGGTTGTCCTGCTTATATCAAATTTTGTCGATAGCTTTTATTGGCTTGTGTTTCTAACACAATTGTATTATACTTTTTTATTGTCGATATGTAAAAAGTATTTTTGATATTGTCACCATATCATTTTGGTATAGTACTAGGAGGTTTTTATGGTAAATTATGATTATTACCGCATTTTTTACTTTGTTGCACAATACAAAAGTTTTACCAAGGCTGCTGAACTGTTAGATAATAGCCAGCCCAATATTACCCGATGTATGAACAATTTAGAGCATGAATTAAACTGCAAACTCTTTGTTCGTTCCAACCGTGGTATCACCCTTACTCCAGAGGGACTGCGTTTATATGAGCATGTCTCCATTGCCTACGAACAGCTTTTAATCGGAGAACAGGAGCTGCAAAGAGACAAAAGTCTTGAAAGCGGTCTAATTCACATCGGGGCAAGTGAAACAGCTCTGCACCTCATGCTTTTGCATAAGCTGGAGCTTTTCCACGAGAAATATCCACATGTTCGTCTAAAAATTTCTAACCATTCCACGCCACAGGCAATCACTGCTCTGCGAAATGGTCTGGTGGATTTTGCCATAGTAACTACTCCTTTAAGCACAAGAAAGTGTCTTCGACACTCTCAACTCCCCTGACCCCTCATTCATGAGGGGAAGGGGTTTTCCTTTGTCTTTCTTTATTGTAAAATTCTATTATGAATATATTACAATCCATCTTTACCGATTA
>JAAYPT010000024.1 GCA_012519695.1 Clostridiales bacterium
GATTAGACACCTTAATTTTACCATAACAAAAGAGTAAGTTCCTTATATTTTGGGCATTTTCTTAAAGTTGTTTACTACTAGCCCAGAAAAAATAGGGGTTGTGGATAAAAGTACGGAAACTCAAGATGGAACTTATCTTGACATAAAAAACAAAGCGTGGTACTATGCGATTATGTGAAATCCGACTAAATTAGTCGGGTTTTAAAATCTGCTAAAGGCGAGGTGACAGCAGTGAAGTTATCAACGAAGGGAAGATATGGTCTGCGAGCGTTTATTGATTTGGCAGTATGGGGAGAGAATGAACCAATATCTCTTACCAGTATTGCAGAACGTCAGGATATTTCCGTAAGTTATTTAGAACAGCTCATGGCAAAACTGAAAAAGGCGGGATTAGTAAATAGTATTCGTGGTGTAAACGGCGGATATGTAATTTCAAAACCGGCAGAAGAGATTTCGGTAGGAGATGTTTTGCGAGCGTTAGAGGGAGACCTTGCACCGGTAGAATGTGCGGGAATTGGCAGTGATAAGGCAACAACTCATTGTAACGGTTCGGCACATTGTGTTAGTAAGATTGTATGGAAACGGATTAATGATAGTATTAATAATACCGTGGACAGCATATATATAGGGGAATTGGTTAAAGAAAGTAAAAAAGAACAGTAGAGGTGAATGAAATGGGAAAGATGATATATCTTGACAATGCGGCAACTACAAGAACCGCACCTGAAGTAGTAGAAGCAATGCTTCCATATTTTACAGAGTTTTATGGAAATGCTTCTACTGTGTATGAATTTGGTGGAAAGAGCAAAGAGGCAATTGCAAAGGCAAGAGAGACAATCGCAAATGCCATTGGTGCAAAAGACAATGAAATTTATTTTACAGCAGGTGGAAGTGAGTCTGATAACTGGGCATTAAAAGCAACAGCAGAGGCTTACAAGAGCAAAGGAAAGCATATCATTACCAGTAAGATAGAGCATCATGCAATTCTTCATACCTGTCAGTGGTTAGAGCAACAGGGATATGAAGTAACATATCTTGATGTAGACGAAAATGGTTTGGTTAAGTTAGATGAATTGAAAAAAGCAATTCGCCCAGACACAATTTTAATTAGTATCATGTTTGCTAATAATGAAATCGGAACAATTGAGCCGATTGCAGAAATCGGTAAAATTGCAAAAGAACATGACATTTTATTCCATACAGATGCAGTACAGGCATTTGGACAGGTACCAATCAATGTAGATGAAATGAATATTGATATGTTAAGTACCAGTGGTCATAAGTTAAACGGACCAAAGGGTATCGGATTTTTATATATTCGTAAGGGAGTTAAGATTCGTTCTTTCGTACATGGTGGAGCTCAGGAGAGAAAACGTCGTGCAGGAACAGAGAACGTTCCGGGTATTGTAGGATTTGGAAAAGCAGTAGAACTTGCTGTTTCTACAATGAAAGAACGTACCGATAAAGAAATAGAACTTCGTGATTATTTAATTGACAGAGTTTTAAAAGAAGTGCCATTTACCCGTGTAAACGGTGACAGAAAGAATCGTTTGCCAAATAATATAAACTTCTGCTTCCAGTTTATTGAAGGAGAGTCTCTGTTAATCATGTTAGATATGAAGGGCATTTGCGGTTCTTCAGGATCAGCCTGTACATCGGGTTCTTTGGACCCTTCTCATGTTTTACTGGCAATTGGATTACCACATGAAATCGCACATGGATCTCTTCGTTTGACTTTAGGAGCAGACACAACCAAAGAAGATATTGATTATACCATTGATGCAATCAAAGATATTGTTGCACAATTAAGAGAGATGTCCCCACTGTATGAGGATTATATTAAAAAACATAATTAAGAATTACGAAAGTTGGAGGAAAAAACATGTATAGCGAAAAGGTAATGGACCATTTTAAAAACCCAAGAAACATGGGAGAAATAGAAAATGCCAGTGGAGTAGGAACTGTAGGAAATGCAAAATGTGGAGACATTATGCGAATCTTCCTTGATATTGATGATAATGGAATTATCCAGGATGTAAAATTTAAGACTTTTGGATGCGGTGCAGCAGTTGCAACAAGCTCTATGGCAACAGAGTTAGTAAAAGGTAAGAATGTACAGGAAGCATTGCAGGTAACAAATAAAGCGGTTATGGAAGCCTTAGACGGACTGCCACCAGTTAAGGTACACTGTTCCCTACTGGCGGAAGAAGCAATTCACGCAGCTTTGTGGGATTATGCAGAAAAGAACGGAATTAAAATCGAAGGATTAGAGAAACCAAAGAACGATATCAGTGAAGGAGAAGAGGAAGAAGAATACTAAAGTATGAAGAAGAAAGTTGTAGTAGGTATGTCAGGAGGAGTCGATTCCTCTGTGGCTGCATATCTTTTAAAAGAACAGGGATATGAGGTAATGGGAGTTACCATGCAGATATGGCAGGATGAGGAAGAATTTGTGCAGGAAGAAAACGGAGGTTGCTGTGGATTAAGTGCAGTGGATGATGCAAGAAGAGTAGCAGCAACTCTTGAGATTCCTTATTATGTCATGAATTTTAAGAGAGAGTTTAAGGAAAATGTCATGGATTATTTTGTGGCAGAATATTTAAAGGGACGAACTCCAAACCCTTGTATTGCCTGCAATCGTTATGTAAAGTGGGAATCCTTATTAAAGCGTAGTATGGAAATCGGTGCAGATTATATTGCTACCGGACATTACGCTAAGGTGACCCAGCTTCCAAATGGAAGATTTGCATTACAAAAATCTGTAACGGCAGCGAAGGATCAGACCTACGCACTTTATAATCTTACACAGTATCAGCTTTCTCATACCTTAATGCCGGTGGGAGATTATTCTAAGGATCAGATTCGTGCCATTGCAGAAGAGATAGGATTGCGTACTGCAAATAAACCGGATAGTCAGGAGATATGTTTTGTTCCGGATAATGATTATGCAGGATTTATTGACAGAGAGGCTCCGGGACAGATACCACCACCGGGAAACTTTGTACTGGCAGATGGTACAGTTATCGGACAGCACAAGGGAATTACTCATTATACCATTGGACAGCGTAAGGGACTTGGAATTGCACTTGGAAAACCAGTATTTGTAACGGAAATCCGTCCAGATACCAATGAAGTGGTTATCGGAAGTAATGATGACGTATTTGGAACCACTGTTTATGCTACGAATCTCAACTTTATGTCTATTCCGGACTTAGAAGGAGAGATGGAAGTAGTTGGAAAGATACGTTATAGTCATAAGGGAGCACCTTGTACCATACGAAAAGTAGAAGAGGATAAGGTGGTTTGCCAGTTCCATGAATCGGTACGGGCAATTACACCGGGACAGGCTGTGGTATTTTATGATGGCGATATTGTAGTCGGCGGAGGAACCATCATCTAACATAAAAATGTCGGCAATTTCGGTAGTTGAAAGAGTGAAATAGTAAACAAGGATATGTTGCAAGAAAATTGCCATATCCTTGTTTTGTCTCGTTCAAAAGAATCTGTTAGCAGAACGTGACCTGAAATAAAAAGGAAAAGAAAAATGGAAATAGAAGTAAAGCGTAGCAATAGAAAAACCATGGTGATTGAAATAACCAAAGAGGCGAAAGTTTTAGTAAGAGCACCCTATCCCATGCCTATGGCAGAAATCAAACGATTTGTAAATGAAAAATCCGATTGGATACAAAAGCATGTGGAAAAAATGTTGGAAAAACAACAAGAGCGTTCTGCACAGGAAAAACTTACAAATGAGGATATTCAAAAGTTAGCGAAAGAAGCATTAGACATATTGCCAAAGAAAGTAGAATATTACGCAAAAATTATCGGTGTTACTTATGGCAGAATTACGATTCGTAATCAAAAGACACGTTGGGGCAGTTGCAGCGCAAAAGGAAATTTGAATTTGAATTGTCTGCTTATGCTGACACCGGAAGAAGTGCAGGATTATGTGGTAGTGCATGAATTGTGTCATCGAAAACAGATGAATCACTCAAAGCAATTTTGGGAAGAAGTTGGGAAAATATTACCGGACTACAGGGAGAGAAGAACATGGTTAAAGGAGCATGGGAGTGCCATAATTGGGAGAATGGGAAAGAAGTAATAGATTTCCTCTTGACATTTTTATTTATGCGCATATAATAGTTTTGTAACGAACAATTAGCTACCGAACAGTTTGATACAAAACAAAACGGAGGAAAGATGAAACACAAAAGCACACTGGGATATGAAGTAAAAACCCTGGACAACTTGTTTTTCCGTAATCTAATGTCCTATGAAATTGCCAATAATCATATGGATGAAATTACGGTTATGCATGGTTGGATTCTGGCATTTCTTTACGAAAATGAGGGTAAGGACATATTTCAGAAAGATATTGAGACAGAGTTTTCCATTGCAAGGTCTACGGTGACTTGTATTGTGAAATTGATGGAAAAGAAGGGGTATATCAAAAGAGAGTGTGTAGCTCAGGATGCACGGTTGAAAAAGCTGGTATTAACGGAAACCGGGCGTAACACACATGAGTTGCATATGGGTGATATGGATATTTTAGAGGAACGTTGTAAGCGAAATATAACCAGGGAAGAGCTGAAAACTTTCTGGAAGGTTGCAGAGCAGTTAAAACGAAACTTAGAAGAAGACATTGCATCCAATAAAAAAATAGAAAGTAAGGAGGAAAAATAATTATGGTAAAAACCATACTTAAGCAGGTGAAGGAATTCAAAAAAGATTCCATTTTAACACCGATATTTATGATTTTAGAAGTAATTCTGGAAACCTTAATCCCATTATTTATGGCGGCTATCATTGATAATGGAGTAGAAAAAGGTGACATGAATTACATATATAAAGTAGGAGCTATTATGGTAGGTCTTGCAGTACTTGGACTGATTACAGGTATGTTAGGTGGAAAATATGGCGCAAGTGCTTCTACCGGGTTGGCAAGAAACTTAAGACGAGCTATGTTTGAAAATATACAGAGTTATTCATTTTCCAATATAGATAAGTTTTCTACCGCAGGATTGGTAACACGTTTAACTACTGACGTAACCAATGTTCAAAATGCATATCAGATGATTCTTAGAATGTGTGCACGAGCACCATTTAGTATGATATGTGCAATGGTGATGGCATTTATGATTAACGCCAAGTTAGCAAGTGTTTATCTTATTGCAGTTATTTTGTTAGGTGGTTGCCTGTTATTTATTATGATTAAGGCAACACGCTATTTTAAACAGATTTTTCCAAAATATGATGACTTAAATGCCAGCGTACAGGAAAATGTGTCTGGAATCCGTGTGGTAAAGGCATATGTAAGAGAAGATTATGAAAATAAACGTTTTACCAAGGCAAGTGGAAATATCTATAACATGTTTAAAAAAGCAGAGTGCATTATCACCTGGAATGCACCACTTATGCAGTTTACCGTATATACCTGTATTCTGTTAATCAGTTGGCTGGGTGCAAAAATGATTGTGGCAAATGGTCTTACCACAGGGCAGCTTATGAGTTTACTGACATATTGTATGAACATTTTGATGAATCTTATGATGTTATCCATGGTATTTGTTATGGTAACCATGAGTACCGCAAGTGCGGAACGTATCACAGAAGTATTAAATGAAAAAAGTGATTTGGCAAATCCAGAAAATCCTGTAATGGAAGTAAAGGATGGAAGTATTGTATTTGATCATGTGGATTTTGCTTATAGCAAAGACAGTGAAGAACCGGTACTGAAAAATATCAATTTAGATATCCATGCAGGAGAGACGATTGGTATCATCGGAGGAACCGGAAGTGCAAAATCAAGTTTGGTAAACCTTATCAGCAGACTGTATGATGTAACAGCAGGAAGTGTATCCGTAGGTGGATTGGATGTAAGAAAGTATGACATGGAAGCTTTGCGTAATCAGGTGTCAGTTGTATTACAGAAAAATGTGCTGTTTTCCGGAAGCATCTTGGATAATCTTCGTTGGGGCAATAAAGATGCAACAGAAGAAGAATGTGTTCGTGTCTGCCAGATGGCATGTGCGGATGAGTTTATAGAACGTTTCCCGGATAAATACAATACTCATATCGAGCAGGGCGGAAATAACGTATCCGGTGGACAGAAACAGAGACTTTGTATCGCAAGAGCACTTTTGAAAAAGCCGAAGATATTGATTTTAGATGATTCTACCAGTGCGGTAGATACTGCTACGGATAGTAAAATCCGTCAGGCGTTTGCAACAGAAATTCCGGATACCACAAAGCTGATTATTGCACAACGTATTTCCAGTGTACAGAATGCAGACCGTATTATTGTAATGGATGACGGAAAGGTAGCAGATTTTGATACACATGAGAATTTATTGAAAAACAGTGAAATCTATCGAGATGTTTATGAATCCCAAAATAAAGGAACAGGAGATTTTGATGAGAACGGAGGTGACCAGTAATGCCAGGACCAAGAGGACCGCAAGGGGGAAAAACGAAAATTGAAAATCCGGGGAAATTATTTTTACGCTTAATGAAATACATTTTTTCACAATATCTGTGGCATGTAATTCTGGTTGTAATTTTCATTTTTATAGGTGTACTTGCAAATGTGCAGGGAACCATGTTTATGCAGACATTGATTGATAAATATATTGTGCCGATGATTGGAGCAGAGCATCCAAACTTCGGACCGTTAGCAGCAGCCATTGGAAGAGTAGCCGTATTTTATGGTATCGGCGTAATATCTACCTGGGCATATAACCGTATTATGGTAAATGTAACACAGGGAACCCTTCGTAACCTGAGAAATGATATGTTTACACACATGGAAAGCCTTCCAATACGATATTTTGATACCCATGCCCATGGAGATATCATGTCTATTTACACCAACGATATTGATACTTTAAGACAGATGATTAGTCAGAGTATGCCGCAGTTTTTATCCAGTGTCATTACCATTGTTAGTGTATTTGTCAGTATGTTGATATTAAATATTCCGTTGACTTTGGTAACACTTTTCATGGTAGGCGTTATGTTGTATGCGACAAAGTTTTTTGCAGGAACAAGTAGTCGTTACTTCATCAAACAGCAGCAGGATTTAGGTGTGGTAAATGGATATATCGAAGAAATGATGGAAGGACAAAAAGTTGTCAAGGTATTTTGCCACGAAGAAGAGAGTATCCGGGATTTTAATGAATTAAATGATAAACTTTTTGAAAGTGCCAATAAAGCAAACTGTTTTGTAAACTATTTAGGACCGGTAAATGGACAGCTTGGAAACTTGAGCTATGTCGTATGTGCCATTGTAGGTGGTGTTTTGGCATTAAATGGGGTTTGTGGATTTACTCTGGGAGGACTTGCCAGCTTTTTAACCTTTAATAAAAGTTTTAGTATGCCGGTAAATCAGGTCAGTCAGCAGTTTAACAGTGTGGTAATGGCGTTAGCTGGTGCACAGAGAGTATTCAGACTTTTGGATGAAGAACCGGAAGAAGACGAAGGATATGTAACACTGGTAAATGTAAATAAAAAAGAAGACGGAACACTGGAAGAATCAGAAAAGCGTACCGGACACTGGGCATGGAAACATTTCCATAAGGCAGAAGGAACCACAGATTATATCGAACTAAACGGAGATGTGGTATTTGACGGTGTGGATTTTGGATATACACCGGAAAAGACAGTATTACATGATGTGAAGATGTACGCCAATGCAGGACAGAAAATAGCATTTGTCGGTTCTACCGGAGCAGGAAAAACAACCATTACCAATTTGATTAACCGTTTTTACGATATACAGGATGGAAAAATCCGTTACGATGGAATCAATATTAACAAGATTAGAAAAGCAGACCTGCGTCGCTCTCTTGGAATCGTATTGCAGGATACGCATTTGTTTACCAATACGGTTATGGAGAATATTCGTTACGGTAACTTAAATGCAACTGATGAAGAGGTGATTGCAGCAGCAAAGCTTGCAAATGCAGATGGTTTTATCCGTAGACTTCCGGAAGGATACAATACACTATTGACCGGAGATGGAGCAAACTTAAGTCAGGGACAAAGACAGCTTCTTGCCATTGCCAGAGCAGCAGTAGCAGATCCACCGGTATTGATTTTGGATGAAGCAACCAGCTCCATTGATACCAGAACGGAACGCTTAGTACAAGATGGAATGGATAAATTGATGAAGGGAAGAACAACCTTTGTCATTGCTCATAGATTATCCACAGTACGAAACAGTGATTGTATTATGGTATTAGAGCAGGGAAGAATTATTGAACGTGGTACGCATGATCAGTTAATTGAGGAACAAGGAAGATATTATCAGCTGTATACCGGAAAGAAACCGGGATTAGGTTCATAGTAATTGAGGGAAATATAGTAAGAAACAGGTGGAAATTTGTCGAAAAATGCGCTATGATAAAGGTAATAAAATATGGGATGGAGGAACCGAGGATGAAGCAGGAAAAAAGTCAAAAGTTATTATTCACCCTTACCGGAATCGTAGCGTGTCCAATTATTATAGCAGCAATCATAGCAGTTGTTTTTATGCATTTGGTAAAAGACGGAACGGTATCTGTATTGGTTGGAACAGTAGGAATCACTATTATCATGGTAGCGTTATTCGCAATACTGTTCATAGGAGTTAAATCATTTTTTAATCGTTTTAATAAGATTATAAGTAATCTTGGACAAATTGCCGATGGAACACTGACAATGGAAGAAAATAAGTTGGCAGAGCGTCAGGATGAATGGGGCGATATGATGCGTTCTATGAATGAGTTGGTGGTATCCTTTGCAAAGATTACAACAGCAATTCGAAAGGCAACAGCAGTTTTGAAAGAAGTATCCGGGGATTTTCGTACATCATTTGACAATATGAATCAATCCATGGAACATGTCAGCACAGAGGTAGAAGCAATTACAGACAACACAGTATCACAGGCAGAAAGAACTCATGAGATGGAACAAAAAGTAAATGATATGAGTAAAGCCATTGATGTGATTGCAGAGAACGTAGAACTGCTTACGAACAGTGCTGATAAAATGAAAGAGTGTAATAAGAATGCAGACAGTATCATGGAAGAATTGGTTTCTATCAGTCAGGCAAGTAGTACTGCCATAGAAAATGTAAGAAATCAGACAGATTTAACCAATCAGTCTGCAATGCAGATTCGTACAGTAACAGAGATTATTGCCGGAATTTCCAGTCAGACCAATCTTTTAGCACTGAATGCAAGTATTGAAGCAGCAAGAGCAGGAGAACAGGGAAAAGGATTTGCAGTAGTAGCAGAGGAGATTCGTACACTGGCAGACCAATCCAGAGAATCATCCGAACAGATTAATGCGATTGTAAATGAACTGATACAGAATTCAAATGTAAGTGTAGATATTACACAGCAGGTATCAGAGGCATTTGTAAAACAAAATGAAAAAATTCAGGAAACAGAGAGTATTTTTACGTCATTAAATACAGAAATTGCTCAGGTAGGAGAATCTATTACAGGTATTAACGCTGAGGTAGGTGGATTACAGAGCTACAAAGAAGCTATGGAAGCAGGTGTTACTGTATTAAACGATGCAGCAGAAAAGAATACAGCCAGTGCTACGGAAACAAGAGATTCTATGGAAGAATTTGAGCAAATGGTGGCTTCCTGCAAAGAATCTACAAAGCAGTTGACCGCAGTAGCAGAGGAGCTGGTAGAAAATATCAGTAAGTTTAATTTAGACACAATTAAGAAAGAAGTAGAAGAACGCTTTTAAACACAATAGAAGAGAATAATGAAAAGTCACTTTTCGTCTTAGGATGAAGAGTGGCTTTTTTTCGCCAGTAGCAATGAAAACGTTATGCGTGCATAAAAATTCAAGGGTGCTAAGTGCCAGTGGCACTTGTTCAGCACTGACCGAAATAGAATGAAGGTACTGCGAAAAACGCAGACTATCCTTTTGGTTAGTTCCATTTTAAAATTATCTTTGCTATAATACGATTATCATGATATTTCTCAGAGGTACGCTCTGAGATTATGAAAGAAGCAAGATACCTACTTAAAACCATAATACTGCTTTTATGCGGAGGAGGAGCATGTAGTTGACGCAGAAAGAAATTTACATATCGCCAGGAAAGGCAAGAAGAAAATTGAAAGAAGCCCAGATGAATGCACAGACAGTATATCTTTATGGGGCTACAGGGTATGGTAAGACTGTTTTTATAAAGAATTATTTAAAAAATATGAGATATGCCTATTTTAATGCAGGAAGTGTACTTGTTAATGAACTGGCTATATTGAATAACGACGAACATGAGGGTGTTCATGAAGAAAAGAAAACGGGCACAACCATTGTGGTAGTGGATGATATTCAGCTTGCAGAGCCAGAAGATGTGAGAAATGCTATTTTAGATTTGAACAGAAGAAAGGATATATGGCTTATATTGGTGGGACGGTGTCACTGTCCGTCATGGTTGCTGCCTGCAACTTTGAAACATTATCCATTTCAAGTAATTAGTCAAGAAGAACTTAAGTTTGACCGTAGTATGTTAGAACGTTATTTTGAACAAAGTGGCATTGTAGCAAATGAAGATACCATGGAGAGAGTAGAGCAGGGTGCCAGAGGGCATGGTATGACGATAAAAATTTTTGCAGAGCTGTTACAAGAGGGGGAACCTTTTAACGAGGATATTATAAAGCGGACACAAAAGATATTGTGGGATTATTTGGAATATAATGTGTATGACCAGTGGGAACCGGAATTGCTGGAATTTTTGATGCAGATGAGTGTGGTAGATAGCTTTACGGTGCAGATGGCAGAACATATCACAGGAAAAACAAATGTACCTTATTTAATCCAGAAATCATGGGAGACAGGAAACTTTCTCTATGAAGAAAAGGGTGTTTACCATTATGAATTAGCTATGCTTCAAAGCATGAGACAACGTTTCCAAAAAAGATATAAGAAACAGCAGAAAAATGAATTATATTATAATGCCGGACTATTTTATGAACAGAAAGGCATGGTTATGGATGCACTTCATATGTATGAAGCTTGTGGAAACAGAAATAGGATAAGCTGTCTGTTGATTGATAATGCAAGAAAAAATCCGGGCAGCGGGTATTTGTATGAATTACGTCATTATTATCTGACTTTGCCAGAAGAAACTATAGTAGAAAGCATAGAATTGATTGCAGGAATGTGCATGCTTCAATCCATACTGATGAATTCGGAGGAAAGTGAGCGGTGGTACGATATTTTAGCAGCGCAGGAAAAGAAAAAAAACGGAAGTGAAAGAAAGACGGTAAAAAACTGGCTTGCTTATTTGGATATTGCCCTGCCTCACCGGGGGAGTGGTGGTCTTATTGATATTCTGAAGAATGCATTTATTTTGCTTACGAATCGCCAGATTACATTACCGGAATTTTCTGTTACCAGTAATCTTCCATCACAGATGAACGGCGGAAAGGATTTCTGTGAATGGAGCAAAAAGGATAGAGAACTGGCAAGGACAATTGGAAAACCGGTATCTATTCTACTCGGAAAATATGGAAAAGGATTTGCAGATATTGCACTTGCAGAGAGCCTTTATGAAAAGGGTGGGGACAATTATGAGATACTTTCCCTTGTGAGTAGGGGAAGAATGCAGGCAGAGGCAGGAGGAAAATTGGAGCAGTGTTTTGTGGCAGCGGCTATTCAGGCAAGAATTCATGTGATTAATGGACAAATAGAAGAGGCCATTGAGATTTTATTGTATTTTCGAAACATGGCGGTAAGAGAGCATGGAGATAAACTTCTTTCTAACATAGATACTTTCCTCTTTCGGCTGGCTTTATATCAGGGGGAAAAAGCACAGATTGAGGAATGGATGGAGAAAGCTCCGAAAGAGGATGAGGAATTCTGCGCATTTGACCGTTACAAGTATCTGGCAAAGGTCAGAGGTTATCTTTTGTATAGCAGATATGAGCGGGCACAGAGCTTACTGGAACGACTTTTGTATTATGCAAAGGTCATGGAACGCTCATATATTCGAATGGAAGCTAATCTACTTTTGAGTATTACGCTTTATCGGATGAACCAAGCAGCATGGAAGGATGTCCTTTTAAAGGTGTTGGGTGAGGCTGAGGATTACCATTTTGTTAGAATTATTTCACGAGAAGGCGCTGCTATTCGAGAATTATTGAAAGTAGCAGGATGGAAGGCGGAGGATGCAGAAACGAAGGAAGGAAAGGCATATCGAAGGCAGGTGTTGAAAGAGACGGAAGCAGTTGCCATTGCTTATCCTTCTTACCTGAAAGTTAAAAGCATGGAAAAAGAAGTATTTTCAGATAATGCTGTCAAAATTCTTCGATTTCAGGCAGAAGGTCTGTCGAATTTCCAAATTGCTAAACTACTTGAAATTACAGAAAGTGCAGTCAAGTATCATTGCAGAGAAAATTATAAGAAACTGGGAGTTCGAGGAAAAGCAGAAGCAGTTATGGAAGCTAGAAAGCGAAAATTGATTTAAAGAACAACTGTGTATTTTAACACAGAAATTTAGTGCGCAGATATTTTAAACAAAGGAAGGTTGAGTAATATGAAAATGAAAAGGTTTTTATCGGTTGTATTGGCGGTGATTATGGTAATTACCATTTTTCCGATGTCAGCAAATGCGGCTCCATTATATAGTAACAAAATAGTGAATGAAGGAGAAAATTATTCGGATAGCAATTTTGATATGCAATGTTGGTCAAGTGCAGGTACTTTTACAAATAACGGAACGGTAAATATTACGAATGGATTCAATTTAACATATCAGGCAACTTTTATCAATAACGGTACGTTTACATTTACCGGTTCTTCTTCCGCATTTGATGTAGGTACAGATGCTTGCTCTTTCGTAAATAATGGAACTGCGACCATTTCCGGTTGTTATAATCTCGGTTTAGGAACGTCTTTCATTAATAATGGAACGCTGTTCCTTAATAATATTAGCAATGCGAATGTAAGTGGTGTTTCGAATACAGGTACAATTGTTTGTGGAGAAAATATATTACCAAGTACAATGCAAAACTTGGAAAATAAAACGACAGGTACAGGAAAGGTTATGACACAGGAAGAGTATGATAATAATTCCGGAAGTACCAAGGGTAGTAAGTATAAGATAACCTATGATTTAAATGGAGGCAATTGGAAAAGTACACCGGATGAGTCGATATTTTCGTACACTTATGATACCAATGATACAACTCCGTATTACAAAATCGGATTTGATGCTCCTTTTGATACTTTGAATCAAAATGTGGTTCGCCCAAATTATAAACTGACTGGCTGGTCTTGTGATAAGAATGGTGATACAGAACAACCTTCCCTATATTTAGATATAATGATGGAATGGAGAGCTGATATTACTTTGAAAGCACATTGGGAGCCGGAAACATATTATATTTTCTATTATCTTGATGGTGGCACATTTCCAGAAACAGTAACAGAACCGGAAATTAAAAACAGAGGAACAGATTCGTATACTCTTTTCAATGTTGAAAGTGAAACATTTACACTTCCGACACCGACGAAAAGTGGCTATGATTTTGAGGGGTGGAAGCTTGGTGAAGCAACTGAGACGTATTCTTCAGTAACAATTCCAAAGGGAACTACAGGAAATCGTGCATACACAGCAAAGTGGAAAGCAAAAGGCGATACTCCTTACAAGGTTAACGTTTATTATATGGATAAAGACGGTCAGTATGGAATGACCCCGGATAAATCTTATAATGAAACAGGAATCACAAATACGCAGATAGAAGTGCCTGATTCCACATATGAAAAAAATGGTTTTACATATGATGAAGCAAAATCTTTGAATACGGGAACAATATCAGCTGATGGGTCACTGGTTCTGTCTCTTTACTATAAACGCAATCAGTATGACATTACATTTAAATCGTATGATGGAACGGAAACGCTATATACATATAAAGGTTATTATGGAACTCCGATTGTTTATGGTGGTTCAACTCCTGCAATAACAGAAGAGGGATATAGTTATACTTTTAACGGATGGGCAGTTGAGAAAAAATCTGCTTACGCAATAACAAATTTGGGAACAGTAAGTGGAGATAAGACATACTATGCTGCTTTTGGAAAAGAGGCAAGGTTTTATCTGATAAATTTTGAAGACACTACTGGATTTTTGCCATTAGAGAAGTCGACAATTAAGATAAACAAGGGGGAAGATTTCACCATTAATCTGTATCTTGCAAATGAAAAGTACTATGTGGGTACAAATGAATGGATTCTGACATTAAAAAAGTTACACATTTATAATACAACAACAAACAAAGGATTAGTTTTGGGAAAAGATTTCACCTATTCTTTTGAGGGGTATGGAAAACCTGTTGTGCTGTCAATTCCTAATGTAACAGGTGACTTAAATATTACATTTAGTGCCGGATATCATGATACACACGATTTTTCGAAGAACTATGATACGATTTTAAGGGAAACCACTTGTATACAGGAGGGAAAGGTCTTACATTATTGCTATAAATGTGGAAAAACAGAGGAAGCGGTAACACCTATTAATCCATCTAACCATACTAATCTTGTGAAAATTCAGGAGAAATTTGCCACAAATTTAGTCGCTGGAAATATAGAATATTATTATTGCGAAGATTGTGGAAAGTATTTTAGTGACAAAGCGGGAACACGGGAAATCAATATTGCCGATACAATTCTTCCAAAACTTACTGTTAGTGAAAAAGATTATCAAATCATAGATGGCGCAGGTAGCAGTTATACACAGGAAAGTGACGGTGGTATCACAATTCGAGGAAATGGAGAGTATGATAAGTTTATAAGTGTAAAAGTTGATGGAAATGTTATTGATGAAAGTAATTACAGTGTAAGAGAAGGATCGACTATTATCACATTAAAAGCAGCATATCTTAATACGTTATCCGTGGGAACACATGCTATTGAAATTGTATGGACAGACGGTTCTGCAATCACAAACTTTATTATTAAGGAAAAATCAGCAGATAATGCAAAAACACTTGAAAATACAGCGGTTACAGCTCCTAAAACGGGAGATGGCGCACCATTGGAATTTTTGTGTATAATGATTGGGCTAAGTATGGTAGGAGTTATGAAAAGTAGGAAAAAAAGCAGTTGACCGCAGTAGCAGAGGAGCTGGTAGAAAATATCAGTAAATTTAATTTAGATACCCTAAAGAAAGAAGTAGAAGAACGCTTTTAAACACAATAGAAGAGAATAATGAAAAGTCACTTTTCGTCTTAGGATGAAGAGTGGCTTTTTCTTTTCATGCAACATTTTGAATAGTTGTAGAGTTTTAATAAGTGAAAGGTATTAAAAAAAGAAAGTGAGGCGGCAAAGAATGGAAGAAAAAAATAAGAAAAAGAAAAATATCTATAAGTGGTGTGGAATGGCTGCAACGGCGGCTTGTGTGGGGATGCTTTTGTTTGCCGGACATAATACATGGAATATAACAAATAGAACAAATCAGGATATGGAAAAGGTAGCACAAAGTAGTACAAGTAAAGAAAGCGAAGAGAGTAAAACAGAAAATAATACCTTGCTGGCTGAAACTTATGACACTTCTTATGATGAATTATATAATTATTTTAAGAAACAGGAACGGGAAAGTTATGTGTATAGTTCTGCAAAGGGAGAAATGGTAATGGAGGATACTTATAGTGCTGCTGAAACGGAAAGTGCACAAAAGGAAGAAACTCCCCAGAATTATGCAGATACCAATAAGCAGGAGGCAGGAGTGGATGAAGCAGATATTATAAAAAACGATGGTCGTTATCTTTATCAGCTTGTAGAGGAACAGGATGGCACAGAATCTTTGCAGATAGCGGATACCAAAGGAGGATTAAAAGAGCTGACAAGAATAAAAGGAATGGATAATCCTCGTGAATTTTATGTTTGGAATGATACTCTGGTAATTATAGAATCTTGTTGGGCAGACGAGGAAGATGGAACCTATAGCGATAAGACAAATATCATTCGAATTGCTTATGAAAAAGGAATTTTCCATAAGGCAGCAGAGGGAAGTGTCAAAGGAATCCTGCTAGATGATATGGCAATCAATGAAGCCAATGGTTATTTAAGAATGGCAGTTACAGTAGATTCTTACAAAAAGGAACGAGTAAGAGACGATATTTTTGGCTACTTCATGGGATATGAAACTACAGATAACGTACAGGATAATAGTGTTTATGTTTTAGATAAAAATCTTGAAATAGTAGGAAAAATTGAAGGGTTAGCGGAAAATGAAGAAATCTATTCAGCACGTTTTATGGGAGATATGGGATATTTTGTTACCTTCCGACAAACAGATCCGCTGTTTTCAGTAGATTTATCCGACCCGAAAAATCCCCAGATTTTAGGAGAATTGAAAATCAGTGGTTTCTCACAATATTTACATTTTTATAGCGAAAATCTTTTGTTAGGAATCGGGATGGAAGCAGACGAAAATACCGGAAGAACACAAGGAATGAAACTTTCCATGTTTGATATTTCCAATCCGGCAGATGTAAAGGAGCAGGATAAATACGATCTCTCAGAATATGATACTTCAGCTGCACTTTATGACTATAAAGCAGTTATGATTGATACAAATAAAAATCTGTTTGGCTTTTTCGCACGGAGCTATAACAGTGATACGGACGAGAAACAGGACTTTTTACTATTTTCCTATGAGAACGGAGGGTTTCAACAGAAAATGAAAATTGCCTGTGATACCCAAAATGAAACATACGGATATTGTAATGTGCGAGGTACCTATATCGGGGATGTATTTTATCTGCTGTATGGAGACGGTAGAATTGAGGCATATAACCTGACGGATGGAAGTATGGTAGATGCTATTAACTAAAAAACAGAATAATCAACTCTCGTAAATAAATACAAAAGCTGTGGTATTTTGCCACAGCTTTTGAACATTAAAGTTTATAAAAACTAGGTTTTCGATTTTTATATACAGTGTAATAAGAAAATCCCGCATCTTTTAAAATGGCAGGTACTTTGTTGAAATCAAAAGCCACATGTTCCGGCTTATGCGCATCGGCACCAATGGTAATGATTTCGCCTCCAAGTTCACGGTAACGTTTCAAAATCGCTTCGGTAGGGTTAGGATGCCCAAGTCCGTATTTAAATCCACCGGTGTTAATTTCGATGCCTTTTCCCTTTTGAATCAGGGTACGAAGAATTTCATCAATCACGTCTGCAAATTTCTCATAGGTGTAATAGGTGTTGGTATTAGGACCGTATCGCACCACATAGTCAATATGTCCATATACATCGAAGCAGTCAAAAACTGCAAGATTTTCTAATATAGATTCAAAATATTCCCGATATGCATCATCTTCGGATTTTCCGTCATAGTATTCCGGATAATAAGGGTCCATGTGGTGAACTACATGGGAAGAACCGATGACAAAGTCAAAAGGATATTTTTCAATGATTTCAGGAAGCTCTTGTGCAAGATGTGGTTGCAGTCCAAGCTCCAGACCAATATATACTGGAAATTTGGCAGAAAAATCCTGTTGAATGTCTGTCAGTTCTGAAAAGTAAGCAGGAAAATCAATTAAGAATTCATCTGGGGTTTTTGGATAATCAATATCCAAGTGGTCGGTAAAACAGAGTCCGCCCAAGCCTTTTGCCTGCGCAGAACGAATCATGTCACGAGGGTCAGCATCGCTGTCACCGGAAAAATGCGTGTGCATATGTGTATCCCAAAGCATAAATAAGCCTCCTTTGTTCATATTTCACAGTTTAATATATATGAAATGTATTATTTTGTCAAAAGATAATGGAATATAGGTCATATATACCGTAAAAAGTGAGTGAAAAGCAGTTTACGCAAAAAAAAATAGTGAAAAAATTAACAAAGTTGAAAATGACACTTGAATTTTGGACAAAGATTGGGTAAAATGTATCTAGATTTGGGTTATTATCCCAAAGTAAAATTAAATTCATTCAAAATTAGGAGGAATTAAACATGTCAGTAAGAGTAGCAATCAATGGATTTGGACGTATTGGACGTTTAGCATTCAGACAGATGTTCGGTGCAGAAGGATACGAAGTAGTAGCAATCAACGATTTAACAAGCCCTAAAATGTTAGCACACTTGTTAAAATATGATTCATCTCAGGGTAAATATGAATTAGCAGATAAAGTAACTGCTGGTGAAGATTCTATCACTGTTGATGGAAAAGAAATCAAAATCTACGCTTTCCCAGATGCAAACAACTGCCCATGGGGAGAATTAAAAGTAGACGTTGTATTAGAGTGTTCTGGATTCTATACATCCAAAGAAAAAGCACAGGCTCATATCAACGCTGGTGCTCGTAAAGTTGTTATTTCTGCTCCAGCAGGAAACGACCTTCCTACCGTTGTTTACAATACAAACCACGAGACATTAAAAGCAAGCGATACAATCATTTCTGCAGCTTCTTGTACAACAAACTGCTTAGCACCAATGGCTGACGCTTTAAACAAATATGCACCAATCCAGTCCGGTATTATGTGTACAATCCATGCTTACACAGGAGATCAGATGACATTAGACGGACCACAGAGAAAAGGTGATTTAAGAAGATCTCGTGCAGCAGCAGTTAACATCGTTCCTAACAGCACAGGTGCTGCAAAAGCAATCGGATCAGTTATCCCAGAATTAAACGGAAAATTAATCGGTTCTGCACAGCGTGTACCTACCCCAACAGGTTCTACAACTATCTTAACAGCAGTAGTTAAGAAAGCTGGAGTAACAAAAGAAGATATCAATGCAGCTATGAAAGCAGCATCTAACGAATCTTTCGGATACAACGAAGACGAAATCGTTTCTTCTGATATCGTAGGAATGAGATTTGGATCTTTATTCGATGCAACTCAGACTATGGTAAACCAGGTATCTGATGACTTATATGAAGTACAGGTTGTTTCTTGGTATGACAACGAAAACAGCTACACAAGCCAGATGGTTCGTACAATCAAATACTTCTCTGAATTAGCTTAATTGTAATTAGCAAATTCAATAGTATTGACAACAAGACTCAGGAAGGGGTCCGGTCTTATGGACCGGACTTCTTTTTTATACAATAGGAAATTGCGTCCTATTGCATAAAAACGCTCCGCTAAGGAAGCACACCTCGTGGAGAAGAAATTAGTCGTAAACGACATCGCTCGGGCGCGAAAGAGTCCGACAAGCGGACTCTTTGTTCCGCAAGTAGCGACAACAATCTTTTAGAAAAGGAGAAATATTATGTCTTTAAACAAACTCTCAGTAGATGATATTAATGTAAAAGGAAAACGTGTTCTTTGTAGATGTGACTTCAATGTACCTTTAAAGGATGGAAAAATTACAGACGAAAACCGTTTAGTAGCAGCTCTTCCTACAATTAAGAAGTTAGTAGCTGATGGAGGAAAGGTAATTCTTTGCTCTCATTTAGGAAAAGTAAAAACAGAAGAAGATAAGAAAACAAAAACTCTTGCTCCAGTAGCACAGAGACTTTCTGAATTATTAGGACAGGAAGTAAAATTTGCAGCAGATCCAGAAGTTGTAGGACCAAATGCAAAAGCAGCAGTAGAAGCTATGAAAGACGGAGATGTTATTCTTTTAGAGAATACACGTTTCAGAGCAGAAGAAACAAAGAACGGAGAAGCTTTCTCTAAAGACCTTGCTTCTTTATGCGACGTATTTGTAAACGATGCATTCGGTACAGCTCATAGAGCACACTGCTCTAACGTAGGTGTTGCTGGTTTAGTTGATACAGCAGCAGTTGGATACTTAATGCAGAAAGAAATCGATTTCTTAGGAAATGCAGTAGAAAAGCCAGTTAGACCTTTCGTAGCAATTCTTGGTGGAGCTAAGGTTGCTGATAAATTAAACGTTATCTCTAACTTATTAGAGAAATGTGATACTTTGATCATCGGTGGTGGTATGGCATTCACATTCTTAAAAGCACAGGGATATGAAATCGGAAAATCTTTAGTAGATGATACAAAGCTTGATTATTGTAAAGAAATGCTTGCAAAAGCTGAAAAACTTGGGAAGAAATTATTACTTCCAATCGACACAGTAGCAGCAGATGCATTCCCAGATCCAATCGATGCTGAAATTCCAGTAGAAGTATATGGAGTAGAAGCTATGCCAGCAGACAAAGCAGGATTCGATATCGGACCTAAGACAGCTGCATTATACGCAGATGCTGTTAAATCTGCTAAGACTGTTGTATGGAACGGACCAATGGGTATCTTTGAAAACCCGGTACTTGCAAAAGGTACAATCGCAGTAGCAGAAGCATTAGCTGAAACAGATGCAACTACTATCATCGGTGGTGGAGATTCAGCAGCAGCAGTTAACCAGTTAGGATTTGGTGATAAGATGACTCATATCTCTACTGGTGGTGGAGCTTCTCTTGAATTCTTAGAAGGAAAAGAATTACCAGGTGTAGCAGCAGCTAACGATAAGTAGACCGAAAGCAACTAGCGATTGACAAGCGAAGCTTAGGCAGAGCGTGTTGCGAGGTCGTTCAGTGAGCTTAGCGAGAGCAAGCCGCTTGTGGCGAAGCTAGAGCTTAGCGAAGTGAACATTAATACGAACATGAGCCGAAGGCGAAATGTGAGGTTAGTGTGAACTTCCTTATACATCCTTATGAAAATATTACGGAGGAAATAAAATCATGGCAAGAAAGAAAATTATTGCAGGAAACTGGAAAATGAACAAAACTCCAAGTGAAGCAGTAGCTTTAGTAAACGAGTTAAAACCATTAGTAGCAAATGATGACGTAGATGTAGTATTCTGTGTACCAGCTATCGACATCATTCCAGCTATGGAAGCAGCAAAAGGTTCTAACATCAACATTGGTGCTGAGAATATGTATTTTGAAGAAAGCGGAGCATACACAGGAGAAATTTCCCCTGCAATGTTAACAGACGCTGGTGTAAAATACGTTGTATTAGGACATTCTGAAAGAAGAGAATACTTCGCAGAAACAGATGAAACTGTAAATAAGAAAGTATTAAAAGCTTTCGAACATGGTATTACACCAATCATCTGCTGTGGAGAATCTTTAACACAGAGAAAACAGGGCATCTACATTGACTGGATTCGTATGCAGATTAAGATTGCATTCCAGAATGTAACCGCAGATCAGGCAAAAACAGCTGTTATCGCTTACGAACCAATCTGGGCTATCGGAACTGGTGAAACAGCAACATCTGATCAGGCTGAAGAAGTATGCGCAGCAATTCGTGCATGCATCAAAGAAGTTTATGATGAAGCAACAGCAGAAGCAATCCGTATTCAGTACGGCGGATCTGTAAATGCAGGAAATGCAGCAGAATTATTTGCAAAACCAGACATTGATGGTGGTTTAGTAGGTGGAGCTTCCTTAAAGGCAGACTTCGGAAAAATCGTAAATTATAAATAAGTATCAGATTGCTATAAACTGACAGATTATAATAAGAATAAGAAAATGAAAGGATTATTGTAGAAGAGGATTTTACAATAATCCTTTCATTGTTATAGGAATGGTAAAAAACATACGCAGGAGCCCGTTATGAACAAAGAAAAAATACTAATTGTGGAAGATGATAGTGATATCAATAGTCTGTTGTGTAAAATTTTAGAAAAAGAAGGATTTGAAACAGTAAGTGCCTATTCCGGAAGCGAGGCATTATTGCGAATTTCTATGGAACAATTTGACATGATGTTATTAGACCTAATGATTCCGGGAACTACAGGAGAAGAAGTGATAAAGCAGTTGCGGGAAAAAGAAAATGAGATTCCGATTCTGGTGTTAACAGCAAAAGCAACATTAGAAGATAAAGTTTCTGTATTAGATTTAGGTGCAGATGATTATCTTACCAAACCCTTTGAAAACGAAGAAGTTGTAGCAAGAGTGAATGCAAGATTGCGTCGCTTTCGCAAAAAGAGTAAGGAGAACGAAAAGAGAGAATCCGGTTTTCAAAAGTTGCAGTTTAAAAATCTGGTATTAGATAAAGAAGCTCGTACTTGTTATGTGAAAGAAAAAGAAATTTCTCTTACAGCATTAGAATTTGATATTTTAACACTTCTGCTAGAACATCCGGATAAAGTATATTCAAAGGAAAACATATATCAGGCAATATGGAAAGAAAACTATATCGGAGAAGATAGTACCGTTAGTGTACATGTCAGCAATATTCGGAAAAAAATAGCAGTGTGTGATAAAGAAGAGTATATAAAAACAGTGTGGGGAATCGGATTTAAGCTTGCAAATCTTTAAACTTTCTTTAAACTTTATTTAGGACTTTTAAAAACTCTTTTTCTATAATAAAGTAGAAAAGAAAAGAGGAGAACAAGCATGGAAAAAGAAATTTTAAAGATTTCAGATATGACAAAATTATATCAGGGAAAAGCAGCATTAAATCATGTATCTATGTCTATCAGACAAGGACAGATTTATGGATTAGTAGGAAATAACGGAGCAGGTAAGACAACGTTAATGCGTATGATTACCGGGACTTCTTTTTGGGATACCGGAAGACTGGAATTATTCGGAGTAGAACAGTCAGAAAAAAGTGGAAGAGAACGCAAGCGAATTGGTTCAATGTTGGAAACACCTGCTTTTTTTGAAAATATGACAGGAAGACAGAATCTGGAATATTATCGAATTCAATTGGGAATTCCGGGAAAACAGCAGGTAGAGGAATTGTTAGAACAGGTGGGACTGTCTGAGGCAGCAACACAAAAAGTAAAAGGATATTCCCTGGGAATGAAACAACGACTGGGAATTGCCCTTGCCCTTTTAAATCATCCGGATTTTTTGATATTGGATGAGCCGGTAAACGGATTAGATCCAAAGGGAATGATAGAAATCCGTAATATTTTACTTGGATTAAGCAAAGAAAAGGGAGTTACGATTTTAATTTCCAGTCACCTTTTGGCGGAACTTACCAATATTGCAACCTATTTTTGTTTTATGGATAGAGGAAGAATATTAGAAGAAATCAGCAGAGAAACGTTAGAAGAGAAGTGTCAGACTTACTTAGAACTTAAAATATCTGACAGTGAAAAAATGGCAGTAGTATTAGAAGAACATTTTCCAAAAATGAGATATCGAGTATACCCTGAAAATATCATTCATATTTACGGCATATTAGAAAAGGAACAAGAAATCAGTGAATTAGCAATAAAAAATGGTATTGGTTTACTGGGACTAACTCGAAAAGTAATGAATCTGGAAAATTATTATATGCATTTAATTGGTGAAGAAAGCAAAGAGGGGGAAATGTAAGATGCTAAATTATATAAAAAGTGAATTTTATCGAATATTTCATTCTAAGGAAGTATATCTTTTGACCGGAATTTTTGCTGCATTGTTGGCTGCATATAACATTATTCTATACTTTGCACAACGTTCTTTACCCGGCTTTCTCTATGGTAATACCCATCATGCTTATATAATGATAGATGCTTCAATGGGGATGTTTTTCTATGTCATCATTATTATATGTAGTTCCCTGGATGGAAGTAGTTTAAAAAATTTGAAAAATTCGGTGGGGTACGGTGTAGACAGAAAAGTTATCTTTTTAGGAAGAGTTATTACACAAGCAATTATTTGTGTTGTGATGTATCTTGGGTTAATGGGATTTTACTATATTTTGGGAAAAGCATTGCTGGAAGATAGCGGAAGAGAAATATCAGAGATGTTTGTCCGTAGTACCTTTGTATGTATTCCAATGTTGCTGGGAGCCCTGGTTTTATATCACTGTTGCATTTTATGGAGTAACAATACGATTATTTCTGCGGTAATTATGATTCTGATTTTGGATATCATACCAAGAGGAATTGATGTGATAGCTTATAAATTTCCGCAAATAAGAGGATTTAGCAATATGCTGATGCGCAATTTGATGCAGGTGCAGCTTGTGGAAACGGCAACCGGATATGACCGTGTGTATGGTTGGCAGACAACGGAAGGTGTGATTCGGTGTATTGTGGCCGGAGTTTGTGCAATAGTCATTTTTTCTGTATTAGGAATAAAATCAATGCAGAAGAAAGAAATACGTTAAGGTGAAGAAATGGAACAAATAGTAATCATTGTATTGAGCATTTTGCTATTAGGAACACTTATTAAGAATAGATTACAAAAAAGAAATTTAAAGGCATTAACAAAAGAATTCGAGATACTTTTGCGAGAAGAAGGAAATGGTGAGCTTCATTTAGGCTCACCTTCTTCTGATATGGAAAAATTCGTAGAAGTAGTGAATCATTATCTGGAAAAAACAAAGGAAAATCAATTGGCAGTTGAAAAGAAGGAGCAACAATTAAAGGATGAAATAGCTAATATTTCCCATGATTTACGAACGCCCCTTACCTCGATGAAGGGATATTTGAGACTTTTAAAAGAAACTCAGGAGGAAAAAGAACGGGAAGAGTACTTGGGAGTAATTCAGCGAAAGACAGAACAATTGCAGGAATTGATAGAGCAACTGTACGAGTATACCAGTGTAAAAGACAGAGTACAGAGTGTAAAATTAGAACAAGTGGAACTTTATAGTTTTTTCTGCAATCAGGTATTGAATTATTATCAAAATTTTGAAGAAAAAGGGATAGAGGTACAATTACCGGAAGAAAAGTCGTATTCAGTAATGGCAGATGTGAATGCATTGAATCGTGTTTTTGGAAATTTAATTGGAAATGCGTTAAAGTACGGAAAGGATTTCTGGCAGATAGGGTTTGCAGATGCAGGAGGACGGATACAGATGATATTCAAAGATCCGGCGGAAAAACTTACAGAAGAAGATGTAGAACACTTATTTGACCGATTTTATATGCAAGAAGAGTCTCGCACACTGGGCGGTTCCGGATTAGGGCTTACCATTGCAAAAATGTTTATGGAAACTATGGAAGGAGATATGGAAGCAGAGCTGGAAGAAGCGTGTTTAAAAATAATACTTACGTTCAAAAAAATATAATTTATGTATATTTATTCGTTTAATTGGTGTATTACTGGGAAAAAAGTGCTATAATAAAAATTAATTATGTGCAACAGCTAAGGCGATAAATATATATGTATAAAGCAAGATATAAAATTACAATACTGCTAATTTTCAGCATGTTGGTTCAAATATTATGGAGCGGCAGAGTTTATGCGTCAGAAGTAGAAAATAGTGATATAAGTGCAACCATAACAGTTGCCTCTAATGTTTCTAAACAGGAGATGCAGCCGTATTTGGATGCGTTTAATCAAAAATATCCCGGAATACAGATTGAGTACAGTTATTATTCAGACTATGAGACAGAAGTAGAAGGTCAGATTACATCAGGAGATTATCCGGATGTATTGTTTATTCCCGGTTCCATATCATCGGATCAGTATGCAGATTACTTTGAACCACTTGGTACACGGGATGAGTTAGAGAAAAAGTACAATTATCTTCAGGGCAGTAAAAATATCAAAGATGTCATATATGGAATCCCTTCCTCCGCATATGTAAATGGACTGATTTACAATAAAGAAGTATTTGAAAAGGCAGGAATAACAGAAACTCCTAAGTCTATTGATGAATTTCTGGAAGACCTTTATATGATAAAAGAGCGTACAGATGCTATACCGTTTTATACAAATTATGCAGCAGGTTGGACATTGCAGGCATGGGAACAGTATCCTTTTATTGCTATGACAGGGGATCCTGACTACAAGGAGAACGGTTTTGTAAATGAGTTAGATCCTTTTTTGGAGGGAACGACACACTACGAAGTCTATCAGTTGTTGTATAATATAGTAAGCAATGGATTATGCGAGGAAAAGCCAGAGGAAAGTGACTGGGAACAGTCAAAGGTTATGTTAAATGACGGTGAGATTGGATGTATGGCAATCGGCTCTTGGGCATTAAAACAGATTCAGGATGCGGGAAATAATTCTGATGCAGTGGGATACATGCCATTTCCAAACGAAGTGAACGGAAAGCAATACATGACAATTGTGGCAGATTATTGTTATGGAATTAACAGGAATAGTACACAAAAAGAAGCAGCCAGAAGTTATATTGACTTTATGTTGGATGAGTCAGGATATGCCCTTGACCATGAAGTACTGTCACTGGTAAAAACAGATCCCATTCTTGAAAACTATGGTGATATGCAGAGTGTTATCTGTTTTTGTGACAATCCGGCAAGTGATGATAATTACCATAAAAGACAGATCTTATCTACCAATTTAAATATCCTTGACAGTACCGATGAGATAAAGCGTGTCATAGAGGCAGCGGAAGGAAAAAGAAACGAAACATTTGCCGATATTGCCGCAGATTGGAATGAACGGTGGGAGTCATCAAGAACGGATGATATGATGCCAAGTGCCAATTCACATGCAACCGTATTAAACAGTGCCCTTAGCAAAAATTATGAGATTGAGTTTTCAGATACCGAACAGCAATACATTGAAAATTTAAAAGAGATAAAAGTGGGATATTTGAAAAATATGGCTCCATTTCAATATTATGCCGATGGAAAATTTCAGGGTTTTCTAAAAAGTATGATGAATATTGTTGCGGATGACCTGGGGTATCACTGGTGGAAAAAGGTTATGATAATACCGCTCAAATGGTTCAGGCATTACAAAACGGCGAGATAGATATGATTGCGGGAATAAATAAATCATCTCAGTACAGTTCAGAACTTAAATTTTCCACAAAATCTATGGATGTGATGAAGGTCATGGTAAAGAGCAATTCCAAGAATGCCAATGATGCATTAAAAGGTTGTATGGTGCAGATTGATGGTGAGGATTACTCTGATTTGCAGACAGAAGCAACCAAAATTATAACCACAGACAGTCTGGTAGAAAGTCTGAATGATATTGAAGGGTTAAAGGCAGATTTTACAGTTTCTGATTATTATAGTGTGTATTATTATACACAGGAACAGGGATTTGAACATTTGGATATTACACCGATTTCAGGAGACAACAATTTGTGTTTTGCATTTGCAAAGGGATGTGATACAAGACTGATATCTGTATGCAATAAAGTATTGTACAGTATACCGGATGAAAATAAACAGATTATGTTGGATGAAAGTATGAAGTCAGAACATCAGCGAATTACAGTGAAACGCTTTATCGAGGCGAATACGATACCCAGTCTTATAGCAGTATCGGCATTTTTCGCAATAATAATTATTCTGGTTGTAATTGTGGCAAGACAGCGTTCCAAAATCGCAAGAATTGATGCACTTACCGGTTTGCACAATCGTTATGGAATCAGAAAAAATATGAAGCAACTTTGTGATAAGAAACATTATCCGATGGTAGTGTCAATTTTGGATTTTGATAACTTTAAATCAGTAAACGATACACTGGGACATCTTGGGGGAGACGAGGCATTGAAACTTCTTGCCAACACCATGAAACAGGTATTTGGAAATAAAGTTGTACTTGGACGGTATGGCGGTGACGAGTTTGCAATAGGACTTTGTGAAAAAGATATCAAGGCAACAGAAGAAAAATTCAAAGAACTTGTAACATGCATGGATAGACCATTCGTATTTGAAGAGAAAGAGGTGGATTTGTCTATCAGCGTGGGGGCTGTAATCGTTGAAGAGGATGTGCCATATGATGACTTGTTCAAGGCTGCGGATGATGCACTTTATGCCGTAAAAGAAAAAGGAAAAAATAATTACCGCATGGAGTATTATAAAAACATGAAGGACAACCAAAAACAGGCAGAAGCGTAAAAAAAAGCAGATGAAACAGAAGATGGGAAAATAAGGAGAAGTTATGAAAAAATATCGAATCTTATTAGCGATGTTAGCAGTTATTGTTTTGGGAACAGGGTGTGGGGAAAAAGATAAACAAGTATCTGACAAACAAGCAGGTAAACAAGTAAATAAAGAAGTAGATAAAGAAGAAGTAACGGCAGAAGAATATGACTTTGAGGCATATAAGTCCTTGGAAGATATTTTGTCTATCGAGCCGGTACAGTTAGAAGAACAGGGAGCACAATATGTTGTTTCCTACCGTTTTACTTATCAAAGTGACGATGCTCAGGTGGTAGGCTATATAGGCATACCAAAGGAGTGTATAGAGCAGAAAAAGCCATATCCGGTAATTGTGTATAACAGAGGCGGAAATCAGGATTACGGTGCACTACAAGAACAGGAAATAGCGTATATGAGCTATCAGTTCAACAGCGTTGTCATTGGTTCTCAGTACCGTGGAACATCCGGATGTACAGGGAAAGACCAGTACGGTGGGAAAGATGTGGAAGACGTTGCAAAATTATTGGATTTATGTGAACAGTTTTCCTTTGTGGATATGGACAATCTTTGCATGATGGGGGCATCAAGGGGAGGAATGATGTCCTATATGGTGGCGCGACAGGATGACAGAGTAAAGCGTTTGGTCATTATTTCAGGTCTGACAGATTTATTTCAAGCCTATGAAGAACGAAGCGACATGCAGGAGTTGTTGACAGAGTTAATTGGAAAAACACCTGGAGAAGCTACGGAAGAATATGAAAAACGTTCTGCAATCTGCTGGGCGGATGAGATTAAGGTACCGGTTTTAATGTTTCATAGTAGAAATGACGAAAAAGTATCCTTTTCACAGGCAGAAGCAATGTATCAGGCATTAAAAGAAGCCGGAACGGAATGTTCTTTTGTTGTCTATGAGGATAACATTCATGGACTGAGGGAAGAAGAGATTCCGATTATAAATCAATGGTTGAATGGTGAAGATGTATCACAATATACGGTAAAATAAGAAGAAAAATCCATAGAATTTACAAAAAATGAAAAAATTAGTTCCAATTAAAAAAACTTTGTGGTACAATCTAGGGCAGATGCTGTTTAACGTAGTAACGTGTACAAGCAAAGAGAGTTTAGAAAGGAACTATGAGAAAGAAATGACAAAGGTAGTAAAATTTGGTGGAAGTTCACTGGCAAGTGCCCAGCAGTTTGTAAAAGTTGGAAATATTATTCGTTCTGATGAAGCGCGTAAGTATGTAGTACCAAGTGCTCCGGGAAAAAGAAATTCAAAAGACACAAAAGTAACAGATATGCTTTATCAATGTTATGCATTGGCAGAAGAAGAGAAAGATTTTAGTGCAGCATTGAAGAAGATTCAGGAACGTTACAATTCTATCATCAATGGATTGAATTTAACATTATCTTTAGACGAGCAGTTCAAAGTAATTGCAGAGAATTTTAAGAAAAAAGCAGGAAGTGACTATGCAGCTTCCAGAGGTGAATTCTTAAATGGTATCATCATGGCAGAATATCTCGGATATGAGTTCATTGATGCAGCGGAAGTAATTGTTTTTGATGAAGACGGCGAGTTTGAAGCAGAAAAGACCAATAAGATTTTATCTGAGCGTTTGAAAAAATGTGAACGTGCAGTTGTTCCGGGATTTTATGGAGCAAAAGAAGACGGAACTGTAAAAACATTCTCCAGAGGTGGTTCTGATATTACAGGATCTATCGTAGCAAAAGCAGTACATGCAGATATGTACGAGAACTGGACAGACGTTTCCGGTTTCTTAGTAGCAGACCCAAGAATCATTGAGAATCCGGAATCTATCAAAGTAATTACATATAGAGAACTTCGTGAGCTTTCTTATATGGGTGCAACAGTACTTCATGAAGATGCAGTATTCCCGGTTCGTAAGGAAGGTATTCCAATCAATATCCGTAATACCAACGCTCCGGATGACGAAGGAACTTTAATCGTAGAAAGTACTTGTCGTCAGTCTGCATATACCATCACAGGAATTGCAGGTAAGAAGGGATTTGTAGCAGTTAATATCGAAAAAGATATGATGAACTCAGAAGTAGGATTCGGAAGAAAAGTGCTTGCAGCCTTTGAAGAACAGGGAATTTCTTTTGAACATGTACCATCTGGTATTGATACAATGACTATTTTTGTACATCAGGAAGAATTTGAAGGAAAAGAACAGGAAGTATTAGCAGCAATTCATCGTTTAGCAAAACCGGATTCCATTGAAATCGAATCAAACTTGGGATTGATTGCAGTCGTTGGTCGTGGTATGAAGTCTACCCGTGGAACAGCAGGAAGAATTTTCTCCGCATTAGCACATGCAAATGTTAATGTTAAAATGATTGACCAGGGTTCTAGTGAGCTGAATGTAATTATCGGTGTAAGAAATGAAGATTTTGAAGCAGCTATTAAGGCTATTTACGATATCTTTGTAGTAACACAGATATAGAGTAAAAACAGAAAATAAAAAGCTTTGAACGATACAACGATATGGTTCAAAGCTTTTTTATGTAATAGGAAATTGCGTCCTATTACATTAAAAACGCTCCGCTAAGGAGGCACACCTCGCGGAGAAGAAGTTAGTCGAAAACGACACCGCTCGGGCGCGAAAGAGTCCGGCGGGCGGACTCTTTATTCTGTAATAGGAAATCAGTTGTGAGAAAGGGAAGTGTTAATAATGGAAGAAAAAGATAGTTTTTTGGAATGTGAAAAGTGGGGAATCTATGCCACGCTTATGTGTGTAGCAGGATTTTATGGCGCGTTCACCTATTCCATTCGAGGAGGAATCTTCTGTAATGCCCAGACCGCTAATTTTGTACTGTTTGCCATGGCTCTGGGAAATGCCCAATGGCATCATGCACTGTACTATTTTATTCCTATGAGTGCATATTTGTTGGGCGCAATTATTTCAGAAGCAATCGCGGGACCCGTCAAGCGAATGCTCTACATTCGCTGGGATACCATTCTGGTGTTCTTAGAAATGATAGCAGTTATTTTCCTAGGTTTTCTGCCGGAATCTGCACCTTATCAGATATCTCAGGTAACCATCAATTTTATATGTTCCATGCAGTATAATACATTTCGAAGAGCACAAAATGTTCCGATGGCAACAACCTTTTGTACCAATCATTTACGACAGACAGGGCTTGCTATGGTAAAAGCCATCAAACATGAAGGAAGCGAGAGAAAAGACAGCCTGAAACGCTTGAGAATACATGCAGGAATGTTGTTTGTATTTGTAATTGGCGGAATTACGGCAACAGTTTCCTGTCGCTTCCTTTTAGGAAAAGCTATCTGGATTGTACTGATACCATTAGGAATATTATTGATAGATTTGTTGTATGCAGATTTGAAAAAGGAAAAAGAAAAGTTAGACAGAATTCCACATGGACATTAAGGGAGAGGCATTTCAGAGGGGTTACTTGCAAAATCCCTGTATTTATCATATAATAAAACGAATATGCTTTTTGGAAAAGAGGAATAAAAATGGAGAAATTGGCAAGCCTGTTAGAACGACTGGAGTATGAAACAGTCCAGGGCAGTACAGAGATAGAGATTACAGATTTAGTATATGATTCTAGAAAAATCACCAAGGGCTGTCTGTTTGTTTGTATTAAAGGAACCGTAGTAGACGGTCATACGTTTGTAAAAGAAGCAGCAGAAAAAGGTGCGGCAGCAGTATTAGTACAGGATGAAGTAGAAGCACCAAAAGACCTTGCCGTTATCCGTACAAAAGATACTCGTTACGGATTGGCATTAGTATCAGCAGCATGGTTCCATCATCCGGCAGAAGAATTAAAAGTAATCGGTGTAACCGGAACCAAAGGAAAGACAACAACTACTTATATGGTAAAGTCCATTTTAGAGAATGCAGGATATAAGGTAGGGCTGATTGGAACAATCGAGGCAATTATCGGTGATGAAGTAATTCCGGCAAGCAATACCACACCGGAGTCTTATGTGATTCAGAAGTATTTCCGCAAAATGGTAGAATCAGGATGCCAGTGTGTGGTAATGGAAGTATCTTCTCAGGGATTGATGATGCACCGTACCGCAGGATTTACTTTTGAAATCGGAATCTTTACCAATATTGAGCCGGATCATATCGGACCAAACGAGCATGCTTCTTTTGAAGAATATATGACATGCAAAGGTATGTTGTTCAAACAGTGTAAAACCGGAATTGTAAACATTGACGATGAACATTGTGAAAAAGTTATCGAAGGTCATACCTGTACGATTGAAACGTTTGGATTTTCAGAAAAAGCAGATTTGCGGGCAGTAAATACACAGCTTGTAAGTAAACCGGGCTATCTTGGAGTATCTTATCAGGCAAAAGGTCTGGTAAATATGGACGTAGAAATTGATGTACCGGGAAAATTCAGTGTATACAATTCCTTAACAGCCATTGCAATCTGTCGTCATTTTAACGTAACAGAAGAAGATATGAAAAAGGCATTGAAGGTGGCAAAGGTTAAGGGAAGAATTGAAATGATTAAAGTATCCGATGATTTTACTCTTATGATTGACTATGCACACAATGCAATGAGCTTAGAGAGTTTGTTGACCTCTTTAAGAGAATATCAGCCAAAGCGTCTGGTATGCCTGTTTGGATGTGGCGGAAACCGTTCCAAACTTCGCCGTTACGAGATGGGAGAAGTTTCAGGAAAGTTGGCAGACTTGACAATTATTACTTCTGATAACCCAAGATTTGAAGAACCACAGGCAATTATAGATGATATTAAAATCGGTATGGCAAAAACGGACGGAAAATATGTAGAAATTATTGACCGTAAAGAAGCCATAAAATATGCAATCGAACATGGACAGCCAGGAGATGTCATTGTACTGGCAGGAAAAGGACACGAAGATTATCAGGAAATCAAGGGTAAAAAATATCCAATGGATGAACGTGTACTGATTCAGGAAGTATTAGAAGAATTAAGACATTAAATTGACAGGTGGTGGGAAGATGGCAGAGTATGCCAATATCATTGTTGATATTTCTCATGAAAAACTGGATAAAACCTTCCAATATAAAATACCGGAACCATTAAAAGAGGTTCTGGAAATTGGAATGCAGGTAATGATTCCTTTTGGAAAAGGCAGCCGAAAGACCACCGGGTATGTGGTAGAATTGACAGATACTCCGGAGTATGAGGTAGAAAAGCTAAAGGAGATTGATTCCATAGCAGAAGGAAGTATTCCTATCGAATCACAGTTAATTGCACTGGCAGCATGGATGCGTAAGAACTACGGTGGAACCATGAACCATGCATTAAAGACAGTGCTTCCCGTAAAGCAAAAGGCAAGGGAAAAGCAACAACGTTCCTTAAAGTTATTACTTTCAGAAGAAGAAGCCAGGGAACAACTTGCAGTATTTGAACGAAAGCATAGTACTGCAAGAGCAAGATTGGTAGGAGCACTTATCGAGGAACATACCTTGCCCTATGAGGTGGTAACACGAAAGCTTAATATTACTGCTGCCGTAATACGGGCAATGGAAGAACTTGGAATTATTCAAGTAGAAGTAAGTCGTAGCTATCGTAACCCTCTGGGTGAAATGAAGCAGGAAGAAAAGCGAATTGTCTTAAATAAAGAGCAAAGCCGGGTTGTAGAAAAGATATGGGAGGATTTTTCCCAGGAAGAGTATCATACCTACTTATTGCACGGAGTGACTGGAAGCGGCAAAACAGCAGTTTACATAGAACTGATTGAAAAAGTCATAAAGTCAGGAAAACAGGCAATTGTACTGATACCGGAGATTGCATTGACTTATCAGACGGTAGTGCGGTTTTATCAAAGATTTGGAGAAAGAGTATCTATCCTGAATTCCAAAATGTCACCGGGAGAACGGTATGACCAGTTTGAACGTGCCAAAAGTGGAGAATTGGATGTAATGATAGGACCAAGGTCTGCATTATTCACACCATTTTCAAATTTAGGGCTTATTATTATAGATGAAGAACATGAGACCAGCTATAAAAGTGAAACTATTCCAAGGTATCATGCAAGAGAGACAGCCATAGAACGTGCCAATATGGCAGGAGCTTCAGTAGTATTAGGCTCAGCAACACCATCCATAGACAGTTATTATAAGGCACAAAATGGCGAGTATATTTTATTAGAGCTGGAAAAAAGAATTGAAGAAAAACCACTTCCACAGTGTTACACGGTAGACTTAAGGGAAGAATTAAGACAGGGAAACCGTTCTATTTTAAGTGAAAAGTTGCAGGAACTGATGGAAGAACGATTAGAACAAGGACAGCAAACCATGTTGTTTATCAATCGACGAGGAATGTCCGGATTTGTGTCTTGCCGTGCTTGTGGGTATGTAGTAAAATGTCCCCACTGTGATGTATCCTTAAGTCAACATAATAATGGAAAAATGGTATGCCATTACTGCGGATATGAGGAAACAACACCAAAGGAATGTCCGGAATGTGGTTCTAAATATATCAGTGGATTTAAGGCAGGAACCCAAAAGATTGAAGAAATCGTAAAAAAACGTTTTCCCAAAGCAAGAGTGTTACGCATGGACTTTGACACCACAAGGAATAAAGACAGCTATGAAAAGATTTTGTCCGCTTTTGCCAATCAGGAGGCAGATGTACTGATTGGAACGCAAATGATTGTAAAGGGACATGATTTTCCAAATGTAACTTTGGTAGGTGTGTTAGCAGCAGACTTATCCCTTTATGTAAGTGATTATCATGCCACAGAGCGTACCTTTCAGTTGATAACACAGGCAGCAGGAAGGGCAGGACGTGGAAAACTTCCCGGAGAAGTAGTGATTCAGACTTATAGTCCCGATAATTACAGCATTCAGCTTGCCCAAAAACAGGATTATAAGGGATTCTATGAAACAGAGATTTCTTATCGGAAGCTGATGCAGTATCCGCCGGTAGGACATATGATGGTTATGTTAGTGGCATCTAAGGATGAAATGACAGCAGCGTTAAGTGCAGAATTGTTGGCAAAAAAAATAGAACAGTCTGCACAAAACGGAAAAATAACAGGTGTAAAGACCATAGGGCCTACGGATGCAGCAGTAGCCAAGGTAAAAGATATTTATAAAAAAGTAATTTATTTTAAGTCGAAAGACTATCAACAGTTAGTAAAAATCAAAGATGCATTGGAACTATTCGTAAACAGGCATCGGGAATTTGCAAATATAGTAATACAGTTTGATTTTAATCCTATGAATGGATTTTAGCAAAGACAGGAGGAAATAAAATGGCATTAAGAACCATTCGTCAGATGGGTGACGAAGTATTAACAAAAAAGTGTAGAGAAATCAAAGAGGTAACTCCAAGAATCAAAGAGTTAATCGAAGATATGTTAGAAACCATGTACGAAGCAAACGGAGTAGGTCTTGCAGCCCCCCAGGTTGGAATATTAAAACGTCTGGTAGTGATTGATATTGGGGAAGGACCAATTGTTCTCATTAATCCGGTAATCGTAGAAACAGACGGTTCACAGACAGGGGAAGAAGGTTGCTTAAGCCTTCCGGGCAAATCCGGTGTAGTAACCCGACCAAATTATGTAAAAGTAAGAGCATATGATGAAGATATGCAGCAGTACGAGATAGAAGGAACAGAGCTTCTTGCAAGAGCATTTTGTCATGAAATTGATCACTTAGACGGACACATGTATGTGGAAAAAGTAGAAGGCGAATTACATGATGTTGTTTATGAGGAAGAGGAAGAAGTATAAGATCCGAAAGGAGATTTGAAATGAAAGTAATTTTTATGGGAACACCGGACTTTTCCGTAGGAACTTTGGAAGCATTAATTCAGGCAGGGCATGAAGTTACACTTGTAGTTACACAGCCAGATAAGCCAAAGGGCAGAGGAAAAGCCATGCAATATACGCCGGTAAAAGAAACAGCGTTGGCACATGGAATTGAAGTATATCAGCCAACCAAAATCCGGGAACCGGAATGTGTGGAATATTTAAAAAAATACGAAGCGGACATTATGGTGGTAGTAGCATTTGGACAGATTCTTACCAAAGAGATATTAGATATGCCAAAATACGGATGTATCAATGTGCATGCATCCTTACTTCCAAAATATCGTGGAGCAGCACCAATTCAGTGGGCAGTTATCAATGGGGAAAAAGTATCAGGCGTTACGACCATGCGTATGGATGAAGGCATAGATACCGGAGATATGATTTTAAAGGAAGAAGTGGAGTTAGACCCGGAAGAGACCGGTGGCAGCCTGTTTGAGCGTCTGGCAAAAACCGGAGCAGAACTTTGTGTAAAAACATTGGTTGCTATCGAAAATGGAACGGCAACCTATACCCCACAGGATAATGCTAAGGCAACCCATACCAAGATGATAAAAAAGCAGTTGGGAGAAATAGACTTTACAAAGCCGGCAGAAGAAATCGAACGTCTAGTGCGGGGATTAAATCCATGGCCCAGTGCATATACTCACTGGAATGGGAAAACATTAAAAGTGTGGAAAGCGTCTGTTTTGGATAAAGAGTCAGGAAAAGAACCGGGCACTATAGAAGTTGGAAAAAATACCATAGCAGTTCAAACCGGAAAAGGAATGTTACAGCTAGAAGAAATTCAACTGGAAGGAAAAAAGAGAATGCAGACAGATGCATTTTTACGAGGAGTAAGTTTAGAAACAGGAATGATACTTGGAAAATAATAAAATGTAAAAGGAGTGGTAATTATGCCATATGGATATGGATTTTATTTTGACCCAACGTATATTTTAGTAGTAATCGGTGCACTGATTTGTTTAGCAGCTTCTGCAAAGGTAAAATCGACCTTTAACCGATACGACAGAGTACGGAGCATGTCAGGTATGACAGGTGCACAGGCGGCAGAACGTATTTTGAATTCAGCAGGAATTTATGATGTAACAGTGCAGCACATTTCCGGTAATTTGACAGACCATTATGATCCGAGAAATAAGGTGTTGAGTTTGTCGGACAGCACATATAGCTCTACTTCGGTAGCAGCCGTAGGTGTGGCAGCACATGAATGTGGACATGCGATTCAGCATCAGACTAATTATGCGCCATTAAACATTCGAAGTGCCATAGTGCCGGTTGCAAACTTTGGTTCAAGTATTGCGTGGCCATTGATATTAATCGGGTTATTTTTTACCAGCAAAACAGGAACTTTTTTAATTGATTTAGGAATTATTTGTTTTTCTATGGCGGTATTATTCCAATTAGTAACCCTTCCGGTAGAGTTTAATGCTTCCAGTCGTGCAGTGAAAATACTGGAAAACACAGGAATTCTCGGACACGAAGAATTACAGGGAACGAAAAAAGTGTTAGGAGCTGCGGCACTTACCTATGTAGCAGGTGCAGCATCCGCAATCCTTCAGTTGTTACGTTTGATTATCCTATTCGGTGGAAGAGGAGGAGATGATGACTAACGGTGTCAATGTGCGTGAATTAATTTTAGACGTACTTTTGGAAATTACAAAAAATGGTGAGTATAGCCACATTGCAATTAAAAACACCTTAGATAAATACCAGTATTTAGAAAAGCAGGAACGGAGCTTTTTGACAAGGGTATGTGAAGGCACCTTGGAGAATATGATATTAATAGACTATGTGATAAATCAGTTTTCCAAGGTAAAAGTCAATAAAATGAAGCCGGTTATTCGATGTATTTTACGAAGCAGTGTCTATGAACTGAAGTTTATGGATTCCGTTCCGGTATCTGCTACTTGTAATGAAGCAGTAAAACTTGCACAGAAAAAGGGCTTTCATAATCTCAAAGGTTTTGTAAACGGTGTCCTTCGCAATATCAGCCGGAATCTGGAACAGATTTCTATGCCGGATGAAGAAAAGGAACCTGAAAAATGGCTTTCCGTAAAGTATTCTATGCCGGAATGGCTGATTGAAAAGTGGCAAAAACAGTATGATAAAACGCAACTGGAAGAAATGTTTCAGGCATTTTTAGAAAAAAGCGCAACTTCTATTCGTGTGAATACAGAGAAAACTACCAAAGAAGAGTTAAGAAAAGAATTAGAAGCAGAACAAATTACGGTAATGGAGAATGAAGAAGTTCCCAATGCACTGTATATAGATGGTTATGATTTTTTATCAGGAATTACAGCTTTTCAAGAAGGAAAGTTTTATGTACAGGATGTTAGTTCTATGTTGGTATCTCTATGGGCAGAGCCTAAGGAGGGAGCACAGGTGATAGATGTCTGTGCAGCTCCCGGTGGAAAGAGTATTCATATGGCAGAACTTTTGCATGGTACCGGAATGGTAGAAGCGAGAGACTTGACGGAATATAAGGTGTCACTGATAGAAGAAAATATAGAACGTTGCGGACTTACGAATATTCGTGCAAAACAGGCAGATGCAAGAGTTTTAGAAGAAGATAGTGTTGGAAAAGCAGATATTGTAATTGCGGATTTGCCTTGCTCCGGTTTGGGAGTGATTGGTAAGAAACCGGATATCAAGTATAAAATGTCAGAAGCAAAATGTGCAGAGTTGGCAGCATTGCAAAGAGAGATATTACATACAGTACAGAATTATGTAAAGTCAGGTGGCGTGTTTATGTATAGCACTTGTACCATTAATCCACAGGAAAATGAGGAAAATGTACAGTGGTTTCTAAAGGAACATGCAGACTTTGAACTGGAAAGACAGCAGCAGATATTGCCAAAGAAGGGAAAGCACGATGGATTCTTTCTGGCAAGAATGGTGCGAAAGTGATAGGAATAAAGAATGGAAAAAACAGATATTAAGTCATTGAATCAAAAGGAACTGGAAGAATTACTGGTTTCTTATGGTGAAAAAAAGTTTCGCGGAAAACAGATTTACGCATGGCTTCATCAGAAACATGTGAGCTGTTGGGAGGATATGACGGATATTTCAAAAAAATTAAGAGAACAGTTAGAGCAAAACTGTGAGTTAACTGCATTAAAGAAGATAGAAATGCAGGAGTCAAAGCTAGACGGTACCAGAAAGTACCTGTTTGCATTAGCAGATGGAAATATGGTAGAAAGTGTATTGATGAAATATAAGCATGGAAACAGCGTTTGTATTTCCTCACAGGTAGGTTGCCGTATGGGGTGTCGTTTTTGTGCATCTACTTTGGATGGTCTGGTGCGAGGATTAACTCCGGCAGAAATGTTAGATCAAATATACCGTATTCAGGAAGATATTGGAGAGCGTATTTCCAATGTGGTAGTTATGGGAACAGGAGAACCACTGGACAACTATGACAATCTGCTGAAGTTTATTTCACTTTTAACAGATGAAAACGGACTACATATCAGTCAGAGAAATCTTACAGTATCTACCTGCGGAATTGTACCGAATATGAAACGGCTTGCGGAAGAAAAACTGCAAATTACATTGGCATTATCCTTACATGCGTCCTCACAGGAAAAACGGTTAGAGTTAATGCCGGTAGCCAATAAATATCAAATTGATGAAGTAATAGAGGCTTGCAAATATTATTTTGAGCAAACCGGAAGAAGAATTACCTTTGAATATAGTTTAGTAGGCGGAGTCAATGATACAGACGAGGATGCAAGTCAGTTGGCAAAATTGATAAAAGGCTTGAATTGTCATGTGAATTTGATACCGGTAAACCCCATAAAAGAGCGAGATTATGTGCAATCCAATCCGCAGGTTATTTCAGATTTTAAAAATAAACTTGAAAAATATGGGATAAATGTTACTATTAGAAGGGAAATGGGCAGAGATATTGACGGAGCCTGTGGACAATTACGCAAACGCTTCCTATCTCACACAGAAAGGCAGGGATTATCATGAGAGCATTTTCCAAGACAGACAAGGGAAAAAGACGAGAGATGAATCAGGATTATGTGTATACATCTGAAGGCAGAATTGGTAATCTTCCGAATTTGTGTATTTTAGCAGATGGAATGGGAGGCCATAATGCAGGAGATTATGCATCCAGATATACCGTAGAGACGATTGTAGATTCCATTGAAAAGGATGAACAGAAAGAGCCGGTAAGCATTATTGAACAGGCAATACAACGTGCGAATCAGGCAATTTTAGAAAAGGCAAAGACAGATATTGACTTAGACGGTATGGGGACTACAGTAGTAGTAGCTACCATTGTGGATAATGAAATGTATGTAGCCAATGTAGGAGACAGTCGTCTGTATGTGATTGGAGAAGAAATACATCAGATAACTAAGGATCATTCCTTTGTGCAGGAAATGGTTCGTAGAGGTGAGCTGAATGCAAAGGATGCAAGAGTGCATCCGGATCGAAACATCATAACGAGAGCCATTGGAGGAGCGAAGCCATTGGAAGTAGACTTTTTTGAAGTAGAATTAAAAGAAAAAGAACGTGTATTGATGTGCTCTGATGGATTGACAGATATGATAGAAGATGAAAACATTTTGAAGATACTTAAAGAACAGAAAAGCACGGCAGACGGAATTAAATGTTTAGTAGAAACAGCCAATGAAAACGGCGGTAATGATAATATTACGGTAGTCGTGATAGAACCATTTTCAGACGAGGTGAAAACATGTTAAAAGAGGGAATGTATCTGGCAGACAGATATGAAATAGTAGGAAAAATCGGCACTGGCGGAATGGCAGATGTATATAAGGCAAAGGATCATACACTGGGACGTTTTGTAGCCATTAAAGTATTAAAGCAGGAATTTTCAGAGGATGTTAATTTTGTAACAAAGTTCCGTACTGAGGCACAGTCCGCAGCAGGATTAGAACATCCGAATATTGTAAATATATATGACGTAGGAAGTGAAAACGGAATGCACTACATTGTTATGGAGTGCGTAGAAGGAATCACTTTAAAGACTTATATTGAAAAGAAGGGACGTCTGTCCTTCAAAGAGGCAGTCAGCATTGCCATCCAGGTAGGAAGAGGAATTGAGGCGGCTCATAATAAACATATTGTACATCGTGACATTAAGCCACAGAATATTATTATATCTACCGAAGGAAAGGTAAAAGTAACAGACTTTGGAATTGCAAGAGTAGCTACCAACAATACCATCAATGCAGATGTTATGGGGTCAGTACATTATGCATCTCCGGAACAGGCAAGAAATGGATTTGTAGATGGAAGAAGTGATATTTATTCCTTAGGTATTGTAATGTATGAAATGGTAACCGGAAGAGTTCCATTTGACGGAGAATCTACCGTAGCAGTGGCTATTCAGCATTTGCAGGAAGAAATGGTAGTGCCAAGTGCATATGTACCGGATCTTCCAATCAGTATGGAAAAAATTATTTTGAAATGTACACAGAAAAGTCCGGACAGACGTTATCAGACCATTGGAGATTTATTAATCGACTTGAAAAAGGCATTGATTAGTCCGGATGAAGACTTTGTAGTAATGGTTCCGGTAGGACAGCAGGAAAAAACAAGAGTAATGAAACCGGAGGAAGTAGAAACCATCAAAGAGCAGGCTGGAAAAGTGTATTACAATAACGATGATGAAGATGTGAACACGGATGATGAGGATGAGGATGACGAGGATGAGGATGACGAGGAAGAAGGCGGATTCCTGAATCCAAAGATGGAAAAGGCAGTTACCATTATGGGAATTGTAGCAGCAGTCATTATCGTACTTATTGTAGCCTATATCGCAATTAGCCTTACCGGAGTATTTAAGTTTAAAGACAAGACCATAGACAAGGATAATACCACCAAAAAAGAAGAAACCACAGATAAAATAGAAATGATTGACTTAACAGGAATGACATATGATGAAGCAAAGAAAGCATTAAATGATTTAGGGCTTGGCATTGAAAAAGGTGACACAATGTCTTCCGATAAGTATGAAGAAGGTCTGGTAGTAGGTCAGAGTGAGAAAAAGGGTGATATGGTAAAGAAAAATACTACCATTACCGTTAATTTAAGCAGCGGTGCAGGTGAGATTGAAGTACCAAGCGTGGTAGGACTGGATAAAGATGCCGCAACAGATACCCTGAAAGCAGCCGGATTTAAGGTGTCAACAGAGTTTGAGTATAGCGATGAGGTAGCAGAGGAAAAGGTTATTTCTCAAACACCAGATGGAAAGTCAAAGGCAAAGAAGGACGATACAGTAACCATTGTTGTAAGTCGTGGAACAGAGCCACCCAAAAAAGTAACAATGATAAATGTAGTTGGAAAGTCAGAGCAGGATGCAAGAAATGCATTAGCAAGTATTGGAATTACTGTATCTAATGTAAATTCTGAATATAGTAATGATGTACCGGAAGGATGTGTTATTCGACAGAGCATTGATGGAGGAACAAGTGTTGATGAGGGAACAAGTATAACATTGACAATTAGTCTTGGAAAGCAAGTTGTGGATAAATATTATTCTTTGGTGAATTATAAAATAGATGATGCTTCTAAGCTTGGTGTGCCAAGTGGCGCAACGGATGTAAAAATTGATGTAACGTTGTATACATCCAATAATGAGAAAGTAAAAGACTGGACAGGACAGTCTTTACCATTTACCGCAAATGCAAGTGATATTAAGAATTGCAGTGATGGATACTTTATCGTGAAGTGTTCTTGGACAGTTACGGATGAATCAGGAAATCCAAAACAGGAAACAAATGGTGAGGGAACAAGAATTAATGTGACCTTTACTCAGAATTAGAGTCTGTAGAGCAGGAAGAGTGTATGCAGGGAAAGATTATCAAAGGAATTGCCGGCTTCTATTATGTGCATGTAATAGGAGCCGGAGTGTACGAATGTAAGGCAAAAGGAATATTCAGAAAAGAAAAAATAAAGCCATTGGTGGGCGATAATGTAGAGATTGATGTTATCAATGAAGAAGAAAAAGTTGGAAATATCAGTCGTATTTTACAGCGAAAGAATGAATTGATTCGTCCGGCAGTGGCAAATATTGACCAGGCAATGGTGATTTTTGCAGCAGCAAAGCCAAAGCCGAATTTTAACTTATTAGATCGCTTTTTGATTATGATGGAGCAGCAACAGGTTGAAACCATCATTTGTTTTAATAAGCAGGATTTGGCTACGGAAGAAGAACTGCGTAAGTTAGAAGAAACCTATGAAAAGTGTGGATATCATATCCTTTTTACCAGTGCAATGGAGGAAAAAGGAATTGATGAAGTAAAAAAAGTGTTAGAAGGAAAAACAACTACGGTTGCAGGACCTTCCGGAGTAGGAAAATCTTCTCTTATCAATCTTTTGCAGGAAGGTATTGAAATGGAAACCGGAAAGATTAGTGAAAAGATTGAACGGGGAAAACATACCACACGACATTCTCAGTTGATTCATATAAAAGATAATACCTACATTATGGATACTCCGGGATTTAGTTCTCTGTATCTGATGGGATTTGAAAAGGAAGAACTGCGAGAATATTTTAAGGAATTTAAGGAATATGAGCCAGCGTGTCGTTTCTTAGGATGCAGCCATATTCACGAGCCGGATTGTGGTGTGAAGCAGGCATTAGAAGAAGGCAAAATCAGCCGGATTCGATATGAAAATTATGTTGCAATGTACGAAGAATTGAAAAATGTTAAGAAATACTAGGAGGAAGTTATGAATTGTTTATCACCGTCCATATTGTCAGCGGATTTTGCAAAATTAGGAGAACAAGTACAAATGATTGATGAGGCAGGAGCCGAATATGTGCACATTGATGTAATGGATGGCATATTTGTACCAAGTATTTCTTATGGAATGCCTGTTATTCAGGCAATAAGACCATGTACAGAGCGGATTTTTGATGTACATCTTATGATAGAAGAACCCATTCGTTATATAGATGATTTTGTAAACTGTGGAGCAGATATTATTTCTGTTCATGCAGAAAGCTGTAAGCATTTAGACCGTACTGTTGAGGCAATTAAGGAAAAGGGAATTTTAGCTTCAGTAGCTTTAAATCCATCCACCGACTTAAGCGTACTTGAGTATATTTTGCCAAAACTGGATATGGTATTGTTGATGTCGGTAAACCCGGGGTTTGGAGGACAGAAATATATTTCCTATACTACAGAAAAGATTCGCAGATTACGCCAGATGATAGAAGAAAGAGGACTGAAGACAGATATCGAGGTTGATGGTGGAGTGAATCTTTCTAACGTAGAAACCATAATGGAAGCAGGGGCTAATATTATTGTAGCCGGAAGTGCAGTTTTCCATGGCGATATACAAGAAAATGTAAAAGAGTTTTTAAATATCATGCAGAAATAAGAAGGAAGAAATATGCAGGCATTGATTGTAACAGGCGGAAGCATAGAAGATACATTTGCTTTGAAATTTTTAAAAGAAAATCCGTGTGACTTAACCATAGCGGCAGATAGTGGTATGGAGTTTTTTTATAGAAATGGATTAGTCCCAGATGAAATTGTAGGAGATTTTGATTCCGTAAAGTCAGGTGTATTGGAATTTTTCAAAGAAAATAATCCCAATATAAAGATTCGTAAATTCCAGCCGGAAAAGGATGAGACAGATACGGAACTTGCTATTCGTACTGCCATAGATGCCGGTTGCAAAAAAATCTGGTTATTAGGAGCAACCGGAACAAGAATAGACCATGTACTTGGTAATATTCATCTGTTGGGAATGGCAATGGAACGGGATTGTGAGTGTATCATGCTAGATAGTTGCAATCGGATTCGAATGCTAAATCAGGGAATGACAATCCGACGGGAAGAACAGTATGGGGACTATATCTCATTGTTTCCCTTTACTCCTACCGTAAAGGGATTAACTTTGCGAGGTTTTAAATATCCATTGGAAAAATATGAGTTGCAATGTTACCATTCTTTAGGAGTTAGTAACGAAATAAGTGAAGAAAAGGCAGAGATATCTTTTGAAGAAGGAATTTTATTGATGGTAGAATCAAAAGATAAGAAATAGTGAAAAAGACCGAGGCAGAGAACTTCGGTCTTTTTGGCAATAGGAAATTGTGCCTTATTGCATTAAAAGTGCCCAACAGGAATATACACTTCACTGGTAGCATATTGGGCCAGAATATTATCTTTTGTTTTACATATTAATAAATTGTTCAGTGTCTCCGACAACAAGCCGGTATTCACGTCCGATTAGTATTGTATTAAGACAAAAGTGAGATAATTTTTCGATTTATCAGTCTAATGAGATGCATTAATATAAGCAAACAGGCAGGTGGTTTTAGTAAATGAGACTGCCTGCCATCTTTTATGCTCATAAATGCCCTTTCATGTGTGTTCAAATTACCGAAAATGCGTAATGTTGTAGTAAAATGTCACAAAAACCGAACATGAATTTTGTGATGGGTTACACGCTTAACCGTTGTAAAGCCCACATTTCTGTTGTACCATATAATCAGAATATCAGGAAAAGAGGGAATGGATATGGCACAGAACAGGATTAGAATCATAGATGTCGCAGATGCGTTAGGTCTTAGTACTGCTACTGTCTCAAAAGTGATTCATGGAAAAACAGAAAAGATTTCAGATGAAACAGTAAAACGTGTCCAGCAGGAACTTGAAAGGTCAGGATATATCCCGAATATGGCAGGTATTTTGCTTGCAAGAAATAATTCCAGAATCATCGGAGTGGTGGTGAATGACCATGTGAAGTATGAGGGCAGGGTTTTAGAGGATGGATTTGTGATGTCATCATTGAATGCTCTTTCCCACGAGGTTAATGAAAAAGGATATTTTCTGATGATAAAAACAACGGCAGATATTAGTGAGATTCCAGTGTTTGCTTCCATGTGGAATATGGATGGTCTGATTCTGATGGGATTTTGTGAAGCGGATTATGAAAAGCTTAGAAATCAGATGAGGATATCCTTTGTTGTGTATGATGGCTATTTCGAGAAATGTTCTAAGGTAGTTAATTTAGTCATTAATCATTATGATGGAGGCTACCAGGCAGGAAAATATTTTAGAGAGCTTGGTCATGAAAAAGCATTATGTATAGCAGATAATTTCATATGTATGGATAAGGAGCGTATCGAAGGATTTTGCGAAGCGTTTGAGCCAGGTGAGACATTGATATGGCAGATTCCAAAGACTGAAAAGGAAAGAGTATGCTTTTATCAGGATAAATTCTCAGAGCTGTTAAAGAGCAGCGTTACAGCTATTTTTGCAGTGTCAGATTTTTATGCACTTGAGTTTATGAGGTTTTTACAGGGAAAGGGCATACGAATTCCAGAGGATATCCAGATAATCGGTTTTGATGACAACATGGTAAGCCGAGAAAGCAATCCTGCACTTACGACGATTCATCAGGAGGCATCACTTAGGGCAAAAAATGCAATTGAATGTCTTGAGGCGATGCGTGATGGAGCATATTGTGAGACTGAAATAGTGTTACCTGTTGAATTAGTAAAAAGAGAAAGTACGAGGGTGTTATCATGTCAAAATTTATGAAATCATTGTGTAAAATAGCGATTCCTGTCACCTTGCAAAGTATGCTGCAGGCATCCTTTTCCATTGTTGACCAGATTATGATAGGACAGCTCGGAGAGACTAATATATCGGCAGTTGGATTATGTGGAAATTTTTCTTTGATTTTCTCCGTGGTGATTGGTGCGGTAAGCACGGTGGCAGGGATATTAATCGCGCAGTTTATTGGTGCTGAAGATGCGAAGGAAGCCTGGTGTAGCTTTAACGTCAGCCTTATTTGCGGAATTATTATATCAGCATTGTTTTTTTTGACGGCAGGAGTTTTTCCAATGCAGATTCTTGGACTGTATACTAAGGATATGAGTATTGTAAATACAGGTGCGGTCTATTTCAGAATTGTAGCGTTTTCCTATATCCCAATGGCAGTCAGCAATATTTTATCTACATGGCTGCGCTGTAAAGAGCATGCCACGATACCATTTTGGGTAAGCTTTGGAGCAGTTGCTGTAAACACAGGATTGAACTGTTTGCTGATATTTGGGAAATTCGGATTTCCATGTCTGGGAATAAAGGGAGCTGCGATTGCAACACTTATTTCACAGTTGTTTAACCTTGTATTTATTGTTATTGGATTTGTTTTATGTATCAGAAAAGATGGAGATAAACCGCTACTGTCCCTGTATTTTAGAAAGATTAGCATTAGGGATTTTTTGATAATGATCATGCCGATTATGGTCAGTGAATTTTTGTGGAGCCTCGGACAGAATGTGGAATCTGCGGTATATGGTCATCTTGGCACATCAAACCTGGCAGCTTATACACTTACCTGTCCGATACAGGGAATTATTGTAGGTGCATTGAGCGGTTTGTCAGCTGCTGCCGGTGTGATAGTTGGTAAGAGACTTGGAAGGAAAGAATATGATGAGGCTTACACAGAATCGAAGAAGATTATGTATGCGGGCTTAATCGGTGCAGCAGCTGTATCGACATTGCTCATTCTTCTTGCTGGAGAGTATACCGGATTGTATCGTGTGGATGATAGTGTGAAAGAACTTGGAAAAATGCTACTTATCATATTTGCCTTGTATGCTCCGGTTAAGGTGGAAAATATGATACTTGGCGGAGGCATCATAAGAAGTGGTGGAAATACAAAAATTATCATGGTGATTGATAGTGTTGGCACATGGTGTATCGGAATTCCGCTATGCCTGCTTGCTGCATATGTGTTTAAGTGGGGCATTGTTGGTGTGTATACATTGCTTACCACTGAGGAAATATTCAGGCTTGTTGTATCACTGGTTATTTTTAGAAAGCGTAAATGGATGATCAGTTTATCATAGTGTATGATAGCTTGGCGTTTTAAACTGCAAATTCGTTGTTTTAGGAGGAACCACATGAATAAAGAAATGACCGTAAATGGAAAAAACTATACAATAATTAAATTGTTAGGAAAGGGGAAAGGTGGATATTCTTATTTGGTAGATACTGGAAATAATAAGTATGTTTTGAAGCAGATACACTATGAGCCTTGTAATTACTATCAGTTTGGAAACAAGCTTGAAGCGGAAATCAGAGATTACAAGCGACTGAAAGAAATCGGAATCAAAATGCCTGCTATGCTTGAAATAGATGTGAAAAACGAACGCATCTTGAAAGAGTTTATTGACGGTGATACGATTTATCAGTTGGTTTTAAAAGACAAGATGAAATCTGACTATATCGAGCAGTTGCACAGGATGTGTGTTGTTATATGCTGCTCATACAAATATTGATTATTTTCCAACAAATTTTGTGGTACATAACGAAGAAATATATTATGTTGATTTCGAGTGCAACGATTACATGGAGGAATGGAATTTTGAAAACTGGGGTATTAAATACTGGTCAAAAACACCGGAGTTTCTGCAATATGTGAAAGAACATTCATGATACAAATTCGGATTTGATTGGCATATGGGGTAGATACTTTCATTTGACGTAGAATCAATAATGCGACAACATAATTAACTTGAAAGCTATTGGTAGTTATTTGTCTTGGAATGGCTGAAAAGAAAGAATTGATAAAAATGGATTAAAGTTGGTTTAATATTGAGAAATCTGATTGCGCAGGCAGTGGATATTGGATACATTTTGATATGAGCAGTTCAGAACCTAATAAACTGCTTGTTCCAGATGCAAGACCAGAGATTATCCATAAATCTGCGGAACAATCATTATTACGCTTACAGATAGATCGTATTGATTTATATTACCGGCATCGTACCAATCAGGATATTGTCCCAGAAGAGGTGGATGGAGTGATGGTAAGGTGGCATGAAAAATTATTCATGGTACTGGAAGAATGGAACATAGGATTTGTAGCATTTTCACCATTGGCAAATCGTTTCTTATCTAGTAAATATAACGCACAATCTGTATTATGCTTACACCAGAGGAGGTTGAGAAAATAGATGATATCAGTAAATTTATCTTGTGTTAATCCGCATTGAGTTCTTATATAGTTAGATTTTTCCCCAATTACGTAATTTGATACGTTCTCTTTTCAACTATATTCCTACTATACTGACAAAGAAAAGTAGAAATAGTGCAATTTTTGCATGATATTATACAAGAAATGTGAGAAAATATATCGTATTATTGATAATATATGTTATATTAGTATTTAGGGAGGAAAACATGGAAGGTGAAAGAAAAACATTGGCACAACTGTCCGTGCCAATATGCTTAGAAACTTTATTTTATATGCTTTCAGGTATGGTTGATACACTTATGTTATCATCTGTAAGTGACCATGCTGTGGGGGCTGTCGGAACAGCAAATACATATATAGGTGTTTTTATCATTATGTTCGGGGTAATATCATCCGGGATGGTAGCGGTTATGTCACAAAATATCGGAGCTGGAAGACCCGGAATTGCATATCAGGCGAGACAGCTTGGACTTGTTTTTAATGCACTGACAGGTATCCTGATGTCTGTTATTCTTGCTGTCTTTTCTGGAAAAATACTGAGGATTGTAAGTATTGCCCCAGCTTTGCTTGAGCCAGCTGAAACATACCTTAAAATTGTTGGAGGTGCAAGTTTTTTAAATGCACTTATTCCTATTTTTTCCAGTTATTTAAGGGTGTTTGGATATACAAAACATTCCTTAATAGGGACGGTTATTGGTAATGCAATTAATATTATACTGAATTCGGTATTCCTGTTTGTGTTTCACTGGGGAGTAATGGGAGTTGCTGTTGCAACAGTTATTTCAAAGGTTGTGAATCTTATTATTGTAGCGGGAATGGGGGCTGTACTTATAAAAGCAAAGCAGAGCCCTGAGCGTGCACAGCCACGAAAGATACTTGCACAGATTGTTAAAATCGGTTTTCCTTCTGCATTTGAAACAGCACTTTATAATGTGGCAATGACATTTATAGTGCGTTTTATGAACCGGATGGATGCGGACGGAATGAATGTTACAGCTCGTTCGTATGCTATGCAGATAGCCAATTTCTCATATTGTGTAGGAGCTGCACTTGCACAGGCTAATGCTATTATGACTGGTTGGAGAATTGGGGCAAAGAAGTATGAGGAATGTGACAGGGGTACGCGAAAAGCTGTGATATATGGTCTTATAACAGCGACGTGCTTCTCTGTGACATTTGCAATGTCCGGACATTTTATCGTTCACATATTTACGGATGATACACAGATGATTAATCTTGTGGTAAAATTGTTGATAGTAGATATATTCCTTGAATTTGGAAGAGTGACAAATCTTGTATATGGTCAGGCATTAAAAACAAGTGGAGATGCTATTTTTCCGGTTATAATGGGTGCGATATTTATGTATCTGTTTGCGGTTGGTGGAACATATTTTCTTGGAATACATATGGGGCTTCTGGCGGTAGGAGCATATATTGCTATGGCAGGCGATGAGTGTGCGAGAGCAGTTGGAATGGTGCTTAGATGGAAGAGTGGAAAATGGAAAAGTAAGAGTCTTGTAGAATTGTAGGAGAGATTATGTACTTTGAATTAAAGGAAAATAAACCACATGGTACAAAGGACGATCCATTTAGTACATATCACATAGAGAATGCAGGTCGGTCCTTTCAGATACCGGTGCATTGGCATGATGAGCTTGAAATTATATATGTAAAAAGCGGTTTCCTGACGGTAAGTATATCAGGAGAGAGCTATATTGGAAAACCCGGGGATGCGTTTGTTGTGTCGCCGGGAAATCTGCATCTCATGGGTTCAGATACCGGTGCGGTGGATTATTATACATTCCTTTTTCCATTAAAGAATCTATCTTTTCGTGCGGATGACCTGTTAGAGGATAAATTGCTTGAACCATTAAACAGCGGTCATTTGATGATAAATCCAATAATAAATGATACGGCAAAAGAACTATGTGAGCAGTTGATTGAAGTCTATGCGGCAAAAAATGATGAAAGTGAGTCACAATTAACAGCACAGATAAAGACAAAAATCATTCTTTTACAATTTATTCTTGAAATGTGGAAGAAAGGATTTATTATAGAAAATGATACAAGTGGAAGAAACACTGTAGAAAAAGAAATGGTTTCATATATACAGCAGAATTATACAGGAAAGATATCGTTAAAAGAATTTGGGGAACAGTTCCATCTTTCGGAAAAATATATATCGCGGTATTTTAAGGAACATTTTCATATTACACTATCGCAATATGTAACATATTTACGGTTGGAGCATGCAAAACAGCTGTTACAGGACACCGATATTCCGGTTACCGAGGTAGCTATGCAGAGCGGGTATCAGAATGTAAGCTATTTTATAAGAAGCTTTAAAAAAACATATGAGATCTCACCACTGAAATACAGGAACAATATGTTGACTGAAATATAGCAATTTACATAAACAGCTTAGTCAGTATGCTTAAAAACAAGACTTATCCAAATTTTCCCTGCATCTCTATTAACTTTTGGTGCAACTTTTATCCGGCTACTGTGAAATCTTAAAGAAATATCTTTAATCTATTTTGAATTTTTTGGGGATGATATCAATTTTGTTATGTACTTTTACACGAATTTTATTATTGGAACAACGCTCAGATGGATGTAGAATGGAATGCAAGGGTCATAGGGGCAGCTAATTCATAGATTATCTTTAGCATATCAGGCTACAATTAAACCTCTTATATCAGAATTATATGGAAGGTGTAAAAAAGAACTTTGGATTTGGGGCGTATGCGACGTCCGATGTAAGGAGAAGAAGTAAAAACATGTTGGAATTCCCTTCCATGATAAGGCAGAAGTTTTGCATGGTGGAAGTCCCACAAGCTACGCAATTCATTTTGCCGCAGGATTTCCGGGGATTGAAATGGTTCTTTCCGGAATGAGCAATTTAGAACAGATGAAAGATAACGAAAGTGTGAAAAAGCCTGTCCACAGCATTTGCAAATCAGAAAACTTTTAAAAGAAGTGGCAAAGGAATTTGAACAAAAATAAGAAGTATTGTTAGAGGACCCACTTGCAACTACCTCAACGGAAGAACTATTGCACCTTGCCATTTTACAACCTGAAAATGTCAAAGATACATTACATGCTTATCTATTTCTATGGTTCATTAAAACCGGAAAAATAAAAGAAATTATAAATAGAAAAATATAAAAAAATTGAATATTAGAAATTTGGATTTAGCTGTTTCAATAATAGAAATCATATGGTATAATATAAGGCTGTATTAAGTTATTAAAAGGGTTTTGAAAATTATATAAATATGAATAGAAACAGAAAGGCAGAAATCCATATAAACCAAGGATATCTGAGTAGGTGTAGGATAAAATGAAATTAGGAATCGTAGGATTACCAAATGTAGGAAAAAGTACATTATTCAACTCATTAACAAAGGCAGGAGCAGAATCAGCGAACTATCCATTCTGTACCATCGATCCAAACGTGGGAATTGTAACCGTTCCGGATGAACGTTTGAAACTGCTTGGAGATTTATATCATTCCAAGAAGGTAACACCTGCTGTTATTGAATTTGTTGATATTGCAGGATTGGTAAAAGGTGCAAGTAAAGGAGAAGGTCTGGGAAACCAGTTCTTATCTAACATTCGTGAAGTAGATGCTATTGTGCATGTAGTACGTTGTTTTGAAGATACCAATATTGTGCATGTAGACGGAAGTATTGATCCGGTTCGTGATATTGAAACCATTAACTTAGAATTGGTTTTCTCAGATATCGAGATTTTGGAACGTAGAATTGCAAAAACAGCTAAGGCTGCCAGAATGGACAAGACACTTGCAAAAGAATTAAAATTGTTAGAGAGAGTAAAAGCACATCTGGAAGATGGAAAACTGGCAAAAACATTTGAATTAGAAGACGAGGATGAAGAAGAGTGGTTTAAGGGATATAACCTGTTGACTGCAAAGCCGGTAATCTATGCTGCAAACGTATCAGAAGACGATTTGGCAGATGATGGAGCAAATAATAAGTTTGTTCAGGAAGTGCGCGAAAATGCAAAAGAAGAAGGCTGTGAAGTATTTGTTATCTGTGCCCAGATTGAACAGGAAATTGCAGAATTAGATGATGAAGAAAAAGCAATGTTCTTAGAGGAACTGGGATTAAAAGAATCCGGACTTGAGAAGTTAATAAAGGCAAGTTATAGTCTTCTTGGCTTAATCAGTTATCTGACAGCAGGAGAAGACGAGACAAGAGCATGGACAATCAAGAAAGGAACAAAGGCACCACAGGCGGCAGGTAAGATTCACTCTGACTTTGAGCGTGGATTTATCCGTGCGGAAGTAGTAAACTATCAGGATTTATTAGATTGTGGTTCCCTTTCCGCAGCAAAAGAAAAAGGTTTGGTCGGACTGGAAGGAAAAGAATATGTAGTAAAAGACGGAGATGTAATTTTGTTCCGTTTTAACGTATAAGCGACTTATAGAAAAGGCAGAATCAATCGTGCTGATTGGTTCTGCCTTTTTGGGTTATTTTCGATATATTTAATACAATGTATGGAATGCAATATGTTTATGTTAATTGTTTATGCTAATGGTTATACTATGGCACGTTCGTTAATGCCTTTATTATATAGATAAGAGCCAATCCATATGGCCAAAACTGTAATAGGTAGCATGAGATAAAAGCTCATGTAGAAGCTAGGAAGCAAGGTGCCCCATGCATTAAACAACATATGAAATAAAATGGAAAGATAGATGCTGCCGCCACGGTTGCATACATATCCACAGAACAGACCGACTACAAAAGCATAAGTTCCCTGTACCACATTTCCATGAAAGGCACCGAAGAGAAATGCCTGAAGAATATTAGCAACCCAAAACGGCATAATCCGTTTGGCATAATGCATGGTAACACCACGGAAAATAAGCTCTTCGCTAATTGGTGCGATAATTACAGAGTATACAGCAAGTAAAGGAGAAATATCACTGAATCCGGCTGTTTCCATAATAGAAGTATAGGTATCATACCAGGCAGGATGAATAAGGTTAATCAAAACTACCAGATAAGAAGCAACATACTGCATACCAACAATAAGAAATAAAAGACCGAAAAATGTTTTCAAATTAATAATTTCAGAAAATTTTCGTTTTGGAACCTTTTTCGGAACAAACTTTTTCCAGTACCAGAAACACATAATCAATCCTGCAATTACAGCATAAATAACAGAGATTAAAATAGAAAAGTCACCGGAAACTGCATTTGTAATGGCAGATTGAAAGCTATCTAAGTCAGAAAAATATTCCGGGTGTTTTGCTAATAAAGAAGCAGATTTTAGCATAACTGCAGGAATTGAAACTGCCAATTGAATACCAAATGCTAACAAAACTGGAAGCAGACAAAATAAAACACTACCTATTTTTTTTAATACTTTTTTCATCATAAAATATCCTTTCCGAGTTATTTTTATCCACAAAAGAGTGTATAAAAAAGTTATCTATTGTATTAGTCTAGCAGTACAATCTAAGAAAATCAATAGAGTTTTTATGAAAAAATAATTTTTATATTGACAATTTAAAAAACAGGTATTATTATTGCTTTAACCTAAAATCAGATACGAACTCAATGGAGAGTTTTGCAATAGCAAAATTCTCTATTTTTTTATGTAATAGGAAATTACGTCCTATTACATAAAAAACGCTCCGCTAAGGAAACGCACCTCGCGGAGAAGAAATTAGTCGTAAACGACACCGCTCGGGCGCGAAAGAGTCCGACAAGCGGACTCTTTGTTCTACCTGGAGTAGAATATTTTTGATTTACATAATCTTAAATAAGTAGAAAAAATAGAAAAGAGGAAGTAAATAAGTAAAAATAATACTTCAGAACATTGACTTTACGGATACCTATGCAAAGGTAAAACAGGTAATCATCGTAAGAGCCAAATAAGTGGGATGGAGGAAAAATTTTGCAAGCATTTATAGAAGATTTTAGGCTTAATTTTATAGAAGATGGTCGATATAAATATATTTTACAGGGATTAGGAAATACACTGATTATTTCACTGTTGGCAGTACTTGTAGGTATTGCAATTGGATTTTTGGTAGCAATTATTCGTTCCAACCATGATAAAACCGGACATATGAAAGTTGCCAATGCACTGTGTAAAATATATTTGACAGTGGTGCGTGGAACCCCGACTATGATACAGCTTTTGATTATTTACTATGTTATTTTTGCAACTGTAAATGTACCAAAGATAGTGGTAGCGTTTGTAGCATTTGGACTGAATTCCGGTGCTTATGTAGCAGAGATAGTTCGTTCCGGAATCATGGCAGTGGATCAGGGGCAGTTTGAAGCAGGAAGAAGCCTTGGACTAAACTATAAGCAGACCATGCGTTACATAGTAATGCCACAGGCATTCAAAAATGTTTTGCCGGCTCTTGGAAATGAATTTATTGTCTTGTTAAAGGAAACATCTATCAGTGGATATATCGGATTAACAGATTTAACTCACGGAGGAGATATTATTCGTGGAATTACTTATTCCCCATTGTTACCGTTATTGGCAGTCGCAATTATCTATCTGATTTTAGTAATGGGACTTTCCTATTGCATGGGAAGATTAGAAAGGAGACTGAGAACAAATGAACGGTGATACATTGATAGAAGTAAGAGACTTGCATAAATATTATGGAAAACATGAGGTTTTAAGAGGAATAGATACCCAGATATGTCAAGGCGAAGTAGTAGCTATTATCGGACCTTCCGGATGTGGAAAGTCAACATTTCTTCGTTCCTTGAATCTATTAGAACCGCCAACAAAGGGACAGGTTATTTTTGAAGGAAATGACATTACAGCACCGGGAACAGATGTAGATAAGATTCGTCAGAAAATAGGTATGGTATTTCAGCAGTTTAATCTGTTTGCAAATATGAATATCCGAGATAATATTACACTGGCTCCGGTAAAGCTTGGAATTATGACAAAAGAGCAGGCGGAAAAGAGAGCATTAGAATTATTAGAACGTGTAGGACTTCCAGATAAGGCAGAGGCTTATCCGGCGATGCTTTCCGGTGGACAAAAACAGCGAATTGCCATTGCAAGAGCACTTGCTATGAATCCGGATGTTATGCTTTTTGATGAACCTACTTCTGCGTTAGACCCAGAAATGGTAGGTGAAGTGCTTGGAATTATGAAAGAGCTTGCAAGAGATGGTATGACTATGGTAGTAGTTACCCATGAAATGGGATTTGCAAGAGAAGTTGCTTCCAGAGTCATGTTTATAAATGAAGGTTTAATTCAGGAAGAAAATACACCACAGGAATTTTTTGAACATCCTAAGAATGCAAGATTACAGGAATTTTTGTCGAAGGTGTTATAGAGTTTTTTAAAGACAACCATATTTGAGAAGAAAATCTCAGATATGGTTGTTTTTTGTGATATAAAAACTTCCCCTTAATTACTTAAGGGGAAGTATATCAGTTTTAGTATTCTATTTGGTAAATTATATTTCAAAAATCAGTTCTTTTCGGATTCTTTCTCTTTTTCTTTTTCTTTTTTACTTTCCTTATTCTTGGACTTGGAATCTGTTTCAGCTTCCTTTTTTTCACGTTCTGTAATTTTTAAATCAATTAACTTTTCAATTAACTGTTTTTTTACATATACATCAAAACTCAACATACAGATAAAAGCAAATTGCTGTAAATCTTCTCTGTCCTCTTCGGAAACATCAGCAAATGTTTGATGGCTGGTATTGTACTTCTTGGTAATATCTTTTTGCAGGCTTAAAACTTCAGACTTTTCTAAACGAAAGACTTCGGAATAAATATCTTCCAAATTGAAGTTTAAGTCAGAAGCAAAATATTTGTCTGTAATGGGATTTAAAATCTCCTGAATATCACCGATACTTAAAATATTTTTAAAGTAATAAATAAAAATGAGAGCAAGTAAATGCTCTTTGGAGTATTTCTTTTTTATCGGTGGTGGTAGCAGATTGTTTTTCGCATAGTTGTTAATCATGGTCTTGGTAAGAACCTTGTCCTCAGGATGACGCTTTGATACGGCAAGCTGAGAGTCCATGAAAGTAGTTACCTGATCCATGTATAAATCTATATTGGGAAGATCTTCCGGTTTTACATAGTCGATTCGGGAAAGACTTTCTAATATGCTGTTTAGTAAATCTTTTGCATCTATTGTCATTTGTTTCACCTCAGTCTCTATTATATAGTATTGAAAACTATATGACAAGTGTTTTATGGCTTTTTCCAAAAACGGTTGAAATCTCCCACAATATCCTTTATAATAAACATATGTTTGATTTGAGAAACTCGTCTATCGGGTTTCTCTAGTTTTTTGAGAGGATAAAGATTATGAGTATGTACGATACATTAAATTCCATGCAGCAGGAAGCTGTATTTCATACGGAAGGTCCGGTTCTGATTTTGGCTGGTGCAGGTTCCGGTAAGACGCGTGTACTTACCCACAGAACCGTATATTTAATAGAGGAAAAAAAGGTAAATCCTTACAATATCATGGCGATTACCTTTACAAATAAAGCAGCAGGAGAAATGCGGGAACGTATTGATGATTTAGTAGGATTTGGTTCAGAAAGCATCTGGGTATCTACATTCCACTCTACCTGTGTGAGAATTTTAAGACGTCATATTGACCGTTTGGGCTATGATAGCAATTTTACCATTTATGATACCGATGATCAGAAGACGCTGATGAAGGATATTTGTAAAAGATTGCAGATTGACACCAAGATATATAAGGAAAAGAGTTTTATGGCGGTAATTTCTTCTGCAAAGGATGAATTGATTTCACCGGAAGCGTTTACACTAAATGCAGCAGGAGATTTTGCAAAAGAAAAACAGGCAGCAGTTTATCGGGAATATCAGGCAGAACTTCGCAAGAACAATGCACTGGATTTTGACGATTTAATTGTAAAAACCGTAGAGTTATTTCAAAATGATGCAGAAGTGTTAGATTACTATCAGGAACGTTTTAAATATATCATGGTGGACGAGTATCAGGATACCAATACCGCACAGTTCCAGTTGATTAAGTTGTTGGCAGGCAAATATCAGAACCTTTGTGTGGTTGGTGATGATGACCAGTCTATTTATAAGTTCCGTGGTGCAAATATCAAAAATATTTTGAATTTTGAAGAAGTATATCCAAATGCAAAGGTAATTAAGTTAGAGCAGAATTATCGTTCTACTCAGAACATTCTGAATGCAGCCAATGGTGTGATTTCCAACAATGTAGGTAGAAAATCCAAGGTACTTTGGACAGACAATGCAGAGGGAGAGAAGATTAACTTCCAGCAGTTTGATACTGCTTACGAAGAGGCGGATTATGTGATTCGGGATATTCGAAAGAAAGTAAAAGAGGGTACTTATAATTATGGAGATTGTGCTATCCTATATCGTACCAATGCACAGTCTCGTTTGTTTGAAGAACGATTTGTGGTAAATAATACACCATATAAGATTGTAGGTGGTGTAAACTTCTATGCCAGAAAAGAAATCAAGGATTTACTGGCATATTTAAAGACTATTGATAACGGTAGAGATGACCTTGCAGTACGAAGAATTATCAATGTGCCAAAGCGTGGAATCGGAGCAACTACATTATCCAGAGTCCAGACCTATGCACAGGAAAATGATTTGAGTTTTTATAATGCGTTGAAATTTGCAGATGATATTCCATCCATTGGAAAGGCAGGAGCAAAGATTAAGCCGTTTGTTACTTTTATTCAGTCCATGCGTAGCAAAGTGGAGTATTTAAGTCCGTCACAGTTATTGCAGGATATTATCGAAGAAACAGGATATGTGGCAGAATTAGAGGCAGAAAATACCGAAGAAGCACAGGCGCGTATCGAAAACATTGATGAATTGATTAGTAAAATTGTTACCTATGAAGAGGGAGAAGAAAATCCAACCTTAAGTGGATTTTTAGAGGAAGTTGCGTTAGTAGCAGATATTGATGACCTTCAGGAAGGCAATGATTATGTAGTGTTGATGACATTGCATAGTGCAAAAGGTTTGGAATTTCCAAATGTTTACTTAGTAGGTATGGAGGATGGAATCTTCCCAAGCTATATGACAATCACAGCGGATGATCCATCTGAAATCGAAGAGGAGCGTCGTTTGTGTTATGTGGGAATTACCCGTGCCATGAAAGATTTAACAATTACTTGTGCGAAACAACGTATGATTCGTGGAGAAACACAATATAATAAAGTGTCAAGGTTTGTAAAAGAGGTTCCAAGGAATCTTCTGACAGGAGCAGTACGCAATCCTTCTGTGACAAAGACATTATCAGAAGCACCCAGTCAGTCTTTCCGTCAGGCGAATTCCAAAGTGAATCCGATTTTCAGTACCAGAAATACCTATGAAACCAAGCCATATCAGAGTGCAACTTTTTCCAGCAATGCCACCAGCAAAATTTCACTGGATTATACAAATGGTGACAGAGTAAGACATATGAAGTTTGGAGAAGGAACAGTCACTCAGATAGTAGAAGGCGGACGTGATTATGAGGTAACAGTAGACTTTGACAAGGTAGGAACAAAGAAAATGTTTGCTTCTTTTGCAAAACTAAAAAAAGTATAAAATTTGTAAAAATTGGTATGCTAACAGGCAAAGATGTGGTATACTAAAAGCAACTTAAAAGTTGAGATTATCAACAAATAGAAACGGAGAAGGAGCGGTAATTATGAATAAAGAAAAATTTGATGAATTATTAAGCACAGTGAAATTGAATGACTTACTGCACAAACAAGAAAAGGAAGAGAAGAAGTCTAAGGCACTTTGGATATTTGCTATTATTGGTGGAGTAGCAGCAGTAGCAGCTATTGCATACGGTGTATACCGTTTCTTTACACCAGATTATTTAGAAGATTTCGAAGATGACTTTGATGACGACTTCGAAGATGATTTCTTCGATGACGAAGATGACACTGAGGAAGAATAAGAAGAATTATAGAAATATGTGACTAGTAAGAAGCTCCCGTATTAGCTGATGCGGGAGCTTTTTCTGCAAACGGAGGCATTATGAAAAAAGGACAGATTTGTGAAGGAATTGTAGAACGTGTAGCATTTCCAAATAAGGGAATTGTGCATGTGGAAGAGGGAAAAACAGTAGTAGTAAAAAATGTAATTCCCGGACAAAAAATATCTTTTTCTATCAATAAGGTAAGAAAAGGAAAGGGAGAAGGCAGACTGTTAGAGGTACTGGAAAAATCTCCATTAGAGATGGAACAATCTCCATGCGAACATTTTGGCATTTGCGGTGGTTGTACATTTTTAAGCCTTGGCTATGATAAACAGTTAGAGCTAAAGGAAAAACAGGTAAAAGAATTGCTAGAGCCAGTCTGTAGCCCTTATTATGATATTAATGATGGAATATTTGAAGGAATCAAGGCAAGTCCAAGACAACAGGCTTATCGCAATAAAATGGAATTTTCCTTTGGCGATATGGTAAAGGATGGACCGTTGTCCTTAGGAATGCATAAACGGGGAAGTTTCCATGATATTGTAACTGTAACAGGGTGTAAGATTGTAGATGAGGATTACTCTAAGATTTTGTCGGCAGTGTTGTCTTTTTTTCAGGAGAAACAGACACCATATTATCACAAGATGCGCCACGAGGGATATTTGCGTCACCTTTTGGTGCGTAAGGCAGTAAAAACAGGTGAGATACTGGTGGATTTGGTGACAACAACCCAGATAACAGGGGCAGAAGAACAGGAATTATTGCAAGGATTTGTCGCATGTTTACAGGCGTTGCAACTGGATGGAAGTATCGTAGGAATTTTGAATACACATAATGATAGTTTGGCAGATGCAGTCATTAATGAAGGAACGGACATTTTATATGGACAAGACTATTTTTATGAAGAATTGCTGGGACTTCGGTTCCGTATTTCTCCGTTTTCCTTTTTCCAGACCAATTCTCTTGGAGCGGAAGTGTTGTATGAAACAGCAAGAGAGTATGTAGCAGATGCAGGAAACGGCAAAACCGTTTATGACTTATATAGCGGAACAGGAACGATTGCACAGATTTTAGCCCCGGTTGCAAAAAAGGTAATTGGCGTAGAGATTGTGGAAGAAGCAGTAGAGGCAGCAAAGGAAAATGCAGAACTTAATGGACTGCATAACTGTGAATTTTTGGCAGGAGACGTGCTGAAAGTCTTGGATGAAATAGAAGAAAAACCGGACTTTATTGTGTTAGACCCACCAAGAGACGGTATTCACCCAAAAGCTTTGGAGAAAATCATTGCCTATGGCGTGGATAGATTAGTATACATTTCCTGTAAACTAACCAGCCTTGCAAGAGATTTAGAAGTGTTGCAGGCGAGAGGATATCGTGCAGAACGAATTTGTTGTGTGGATATGTTCCCGGCTACAGCGAATGTGGAGACGGTTGTTCTTTTGTCCCAACTGAAACAAAAGCCGGATGATTACATTAATGTCACGATTGAACTTGATGATGTGGATATAACATCTGCAGAGACTAAGGCAACATATGATGAGATAAAGAAGTATGTGTCTGAACATAATGCCGGCATGAAGGTTTCCAATCTGTATATTTCACAGGTAAAGAGAAAATGCGGAATTGAGGTTGGGAAGAATTATAATTTACCTAAAAATGAAGATAGTAGGCAGCCACAGTGCTCGGAGGATAAGGAGAGAGCAATTGTGGAGGCATTGGAGCATTTTAAGATGATTCAGCAGAAATAAAAGGAGTTTGATAAATCGAAACGGGTGGAGGAGAAAGATGAAATACGATTGCGGATTTGAAAAAGGGAATAATTGGTTTAGATATCGGACTGGTGGAATTATCATCAATAATAATAAAATGTTATTTGTAAAAAGTGCTATTGGAGATTATTATTACATGGTTGGTGGAGGCGTGCATTTAGGTGAATCTTCTAAATCATGTATAGAAAGAGAAATTTATGAAGAAACTGGTATGCATACATGTGCACAGCATCTCGCAGTTGTATGTGAAAATTTTTTTAAGGGTGTAAGTGGTACGATTGATGGGCTTGATTGCCATACAATAGAATTTTATTATTATATGAAAATTTTGGATGAAGATTTAAAATTGTGTAAGAGCAAAACTGATGACGGGGAACAGTTAGTATGGTTACCATTAGAAGAAATAGCATTACAAGAAATCAAACCAACATTTCTTAAGGAAAACATAAATAATATTATTAATGAGAAAAACATAATTCATATTATTGAAGAACGAGATAGATAATGTCAAGTTTGTATGTATGGTAAGTCAGATATGTATTTTAGCATTATTTCCTGAGTGGGGGCAGAAAGTGCCCCCACATATAATAAACAAAGGGTTCAAGGGAAAAATCCCTTGCTAGAACAGCATTTTGATGGAGACATCTCTAATGCGTATCTAGCCGTCGCCGGGGACTAATATATAAGAAGGAATATTGTTTGAGCAGGAAAAGACATAGAAGACTCTGGTTATATCGCAGGATATGTGTCTTGAAAGAATTGATTTGCGATAGATAGAAATATTTGAAAACTACCATTCAGTAAAATCTATTCCATTTTAGTAAGTCTTGAGATAAAATATGTTCTGTGAATTATTCACAAGATAATATTTTGAGGAGGCTTGGCAATGAACAAGGATTTTGAACGTTGCTGCAGCTTTCTTGCAGACATGATCATTAAATATGCACCAGAGATAAGAGATGAAGTAGAGATGTGTATGATGATCAAGGATTCCATTGATGACGAGAAAGCTAATAGGCAGAAACAATTTGACCGGTTCTGTTATTACTTAGGCGGAGTAAAACAGCTTCTGGACAAAAAGGCTGCATAGGCAGCTGGCATCCTGTAGATAATATGCTACGGGATGTATACATATATTACGGGACTTCATTCATAAGAGTGGAGTCTTTTTGTTTTATTCTTTCATCTTGGAAAAAGTTTTGGTTGAACAGAGGTTGGAATGATGATAAGATTTAGTTGGGACAATAGTGAACACATGTGTTCACATTTCATAACTAAGAAGTAATGGATTGGAGAGGTGCTTATGGCAGATAAAATTGGAACCGATGAATATGGGGAAATACTTATATATCAGACTGATGATGGGCAGACAAATATAGAAGTTAAAATAGAAGATGATACAGTGTGGCTGACACAACAGCAGATGTCAGAATTATTCCAAACTTCTCGAACAAATGTAGTAGAACATATTAAGCATATTTATGAGGAGGGTGAATTAGACGAAATTTCAACCTGTCGGAATTTCCGACAGGTTCGAAAAGAAGGAAATCGCGAGGTGACAAGGCAGATTCCTCATTATAATCTTGATATGATAATCTCTCTTGGATACCGAATTAAATCAGTGATTGCAACAAGATTCAGACAGTGGGCGACACAGAGATTAAAAGAATACATGATTAAGGGTTTTACGATAGATGATGAGCGACTGAAAGGTAATGGTGGAGGAAATTACTGGAAAGAGTTACTGGATAGAATCAGGGATATAAGATCTTCAGAAAAGGTCTTGTATCGTCAGGTTCTTGATTTGTATGCTACGAGTGTAGATTACAATCCTCATAGCGAAGAGTCTGTTAGATTCTTTAAAATTGTTCAGAATAAACTTCACTATGCAGCTCATGGTCATACTGCGGCAGAGGTTATATATAAACGTGCTGATGCACAAAAACCATTTATGGGACTTACTTCATTTTCAGGTGAATTACCAGCATTAAAAGATATAGGAATTGCAAAAAATTATCTGGATGAGAGTGAACTAAAAGTATTAAATAATCTTGTATCTGGTTATTTTGATTTGGCAGAAATTAATGCAATTGAACATAAACCTATGTACATGGATGATTATGTAAAGCAATTGGATAGTGTTTTGTCATCAGGAAACAGAAAGCTTTTAACTGGTTCCGGTTCTGTAAGTCATAAACAGGTATTGGAGAAAGCAAAGTCAGAATACAGAAAATATCAGGAGATTACTTTGACACCAGTCGAAAAAGCATATCTTGAAAGCATTAAAGAGGTTTCCAAGGAAGTAAAAAGGGGATAACATCTGATGAAAAAACAGCAGAAATGTTACATATATACAAGAGTTTCCACTTCCATGCAGGTAGAAGGCTACAGTCTTGATGCACAGAAGGACAAGCTTAGGAAATACGCAGAGTATCAGGAAATGTCTATCGTAGGGGAATATTCCGATGAAGGGCATTCTTTCCAAGGAAGAACTTTAATTTGACTAAATTTGACAATGTAACACAGCCTAAGCGTACGCCAGAGAAAGAAGAAGCTATTAGGCAGGCGTTTAAACATTTGGAAATAATATAGGGAGGATAATTTAATGGTAATCAGAGAATATACAAAGAACGATGAATTGGAATGGTTGAGGTGTCGAGTTCTTTCGTTTTTGGATTGCTCATATTACAACGATGTTTTGACCCACCGGGAAATTTATGAGAATGATTCAATTTGCCTTGTGGCGGAAGAAGATGGCAAAATTATTGGCTTAATTGATGCTGAAATAGAAAAGGAAGTTGGAAGTTTGTGTGTGGCAGGCAAAAAAGTTGGAGCTGTAATCTGGCATTTGGCTGTACTGCCAGAATATCGCAGAAATCATATTGCTGCTTCTCTATGGGATGAAGTAAAAAAACAACTTATAATGAAAGGTATCAAATATTGTGAAGTATGGACACAGGAAGATGAAGCAGCTAATCACTGGTATTTGGCACAAGGATTTTACAATATCAAGGAGCAGAATTGGCTGCGTTGTTATGCACGTCCTTCTAAAGCAGATTGGTTTTTAAACCGAAAGAATGTAGGTGAAATATATGGTGTTGAAGAAATGATATTTGAGGTAAAGCCTTCGCGACGCGAGAAAATTTCTGACTATTGTTATAGAATAGATGAGGTCAGACTTTATGCAAGAGAACTATAATCGGTTTATAAATAGAATGCAGATAAAAACAGGAAGAATCCTATTAGCGGGTAGGCAGTCAGCGTGATGACTGTCTATTTTTGGTTAAGGAAAGGTTATGGTTAGAAAAGTATATTATTATAATTTATGCTTACTACATTTAACAACCCCCTTCACCACCTCCCCAATATCCCCTTCCACACAAATCGACTGCCCCATTATCTCCCCAGGCACAAAGCAAGAATCCATATTGATGCAGGCATACTTAGCATGTGGATTTTCACTGGTGTACTGCCAAAAAGGATACTTAATAATGCCGGGTGTGTTATATCCCACACCAAGTTCCAAATAGAGAACCTTAAGTCCCTTGTGGCGGTGTATAAAGTATTCATATCGTTGACAGGCAGTATACCAGCCCTCATCCTGTACAAAAGTATTATCACAACGCAGATTCATAGTCATAGGTTTTCCGCAAATAGGGCAGTGAGGAATAAGTTCAGAAGGAATACGCATATCCGTCTGCTTGGCAACCATTTTTCGTACAATTTCTTCATTATCATAAGTTTTCTGGTGGCAGGGTTCACTACATTGCCATAGACCATAATCCCCCTGGGTATAGAACAAACGCTTTTTATCAAAACCTGCAAGCTGGAATTGGTGATCAACATTTGTGGTAAGTACAAAATAGTCCTTATTTTTTACTAATGTAAACAAGTCCTCATACACAGCATATGGAGCTTTCTGATAACGATTGATGAAAATGTGTCGACTCCACCATGCCCAATATTCTTCTAACGTATCAAAGGGATAAAAACCGCCGGAATACATATCAGTGATGCCATATTTCTCCTGAAAATCAGAAAAATGTTCTTTAAATCGTTTGCCCGAGTAAGTAAGACCTGCGGCGGTAGAAAGACCGGAACCGGCTCCGATAACTATGGCATCAGATTCCAGGATGGCAACGGTCAGTTGATGAATCAGCTTGGAGTAATTTTTCATAGATGTATTTGTCGGAGTCTTTGAAAACATTAAAAATCACCTTCTTTACACTAGTTTTTTTTCAGCATAAATTCTTTTACAGTCTGTATCGCAATTTCCGCGGCTTTGTCATATGGAAAATGAAATTCGCCTGTTGAAATACAACAAAAAGCAATACTTTCAAGGTTATGTTTTGCGGCCAGTTCCAAGCAGGAGCGATAACAGGAAGAAAGGGAATCACAATCTGCTTTTGTCAATGCTCCACGAATAATAGGACCCACAGTGTGTAGGATATATTTGCAAGGCAGATTGTAGGCAGATGTGATTTTTGCCTGTCCGGTAGGCTCCGGGTATCCTTGTTCTTTTATTAGTTCTGCGCAAGCAAGGCGCAATTCCACACCGGCAAAGGTGTGAATACAGTTATCAATGCAACGATGATTTGGAACATAACAGCCGGTTAATCCACTGTTTGCAGCATTTACAATTCCATCACACTGCAATGTAGTAATATCACCCTGCCAGAGATATAGTCCCGGCAACATCGGCTTTAACGAGGAAAGTTTGGTAATACCTTTCGATTTGGTTCTTTCTAAGAGATACGCATCCTGTATCTGTAAAAAGGTATCATTACAGCTTTTGGGCGGACGGATATTTAATAATCCACGCAAAAGAGATTGTTGTTCCTCAGAGGCTTTGGGAATGGATAGGTCTTGGTAATCCCGGTTTTCCCGCAAAAGTTCCCGTATTAGAAATTGTCTTCGTTCGCTTTGATTCATATTCACACCTTCTTCTTATAGTTAAAATTCGTATGGTGGATTACCGGAAAAATCAGCAATTACACCATGTGGATTTTCCAGATAAAATACTTCAAAAATCGGATTATCAGCAGTTTGGTACTGACTTTTAACAATCGGATTTTTGATACACATTTCTTTTGCCTCCATGTTATTTTCAAACACGGCTTTTCCATGAAGACGAATCCAGGCATAAGATGGACTGGAAACAGAAATCTCGATTTCCGGATATTCCTGCATATCTTTGTATACATCCTTTTGATTATTGGTACAGAACCACAATTTTCCGTCTAACTCACCGGCAAACATAAATGGACGGCATTTTGCCTTCCCGTCACGACCGATAGTGGCTAAATACTGTACTGGATTTTCCTGTAAAAATGTAATAACTTTGTTCATGATAAATACCTCCATAATTATAATTAAGTAATGTGGGAAAAAGGATTTCCCTTGATTCGTTTTAATTGTATATCCATCATGGAACATTGAGAAGTACGCACAATATTGTGGCATAGTTACTTTCAGGTAACCATAAGCATGGGAACTTGACAATGTCTGGTAAGTTACCGTAGTATAGGAATATATAGCAAAAACGGTAAATGGAGGTACTATAATGGATGTTACAGGAAAAGAACTTCCGGCATGTCCGGTAGAAACAACTTTAACATTAATTAGTGATAAATGGAAGGTACTGATTGTGCGAGATCTCCTTACGGGAACCAAACGATTTGGAGAGTTGAAAAAGTCTGTAGGAAATGTGAGTCAGAAAGTATTGACATCACAGCTTCGGCAAATGGAAGAAAGCGGACTTTTAACTCGTAAAGTATATGCAGAAGTGCCACCTCGGGTAGAATATACATTAACAGAATTAGGATATAGTTTAAAACCTGTTTTAGACGCAATGTGCAGTTGGGGCAAAAATTACAAAATGCAGGTTGCATCCGACAAGGTTTAAAATAGATTTCCGAGGATAGGGGAAAGGAGTAAAGGTATATGACAGGGCATGAAAATGACTTAGTTGGTTGTAAAATACAAGTGAAAGACAGAAAGAGCAGTCAACTTATTTCAGACACAAGAATTACTGCATACGATACAGTGCAAAAGGTTGTAAAAATCAGTGCAAGTGGTTTAAAGTATTCCGGTCAACAGGAAGTATCCGTGTTAATATTTTGTCCAAATAGATTATTAGAGTATTATGGAGTACTGGAACGACCGGTAATAGCCAATGAATTTGAGATTAGACTTCACAGTGGAAGAAATAAGGAAGACAGAAAAAAACAGCGATATGAGATGAAGGCAAAGGGACAAGTAGAAGGAATTGTAATTGAAAAACAGATGATTATATTACGAAAACCCATTGAATTTATCACACACAATATCAGTGCCAACGGAGTGCTTTTAGAGACTATGGCAGGAAGTTTTGAAAAGGGTGACAGAATACAGATTTTGCTTGAGTTAGGAGAAACTACCATACAAGGAGAGTATGAAGTAGTTCGGATACAGAATCAGAATTTATGGACAACAGAGTACGGATGCCGTTATATTGTTGGGAGAAAGCGTGGGAAAGACTATGGAAGAAGAGAAGAAAGTAAAAAAGTTAAAAAAGGTTCCAATTAGATATTTGTGGGATGGAATGGTATTATCCGATGATTTATATAATGAAAATGGAAAGGTGCTTTTTATAAAAGCCGGGGAACGAATTACAGAAAAAACAATTGAACAACTGCGCAATCTGGGAACCGTGGATGATTGTGTTATGGTCTGTGAAGAAGCTTATCAGGAAATCATGAAACAAAAGGATATGCCTGCGGAGATTCAGCAAAAAATAGTAGAAGATCGATTTGGATATACCAAACTAAAAAAAGAAGTGCAATATTTCTTAGGAATGATTGAACATGCGGCAGAAGTGGAATATGAGGGGGCAGAAGCAGTAACAGAGGAAGTAACAAAGAAAATACAAGGAATGGATTTTCAGGATTTCTTTCGATGCATAAATGTGCCAAGAAAAATTGACGAAGGGTTGCAACGTCATTCACTAAATATTGCTTTTTTAAACGGAATGATGGGGTATTGGCTAAAAATGCCGGAAGAGAAAATACAAATGTTAGTTATGGCAGGTCTGCTTCATGATATCGGGAAAACCAGAATACCGGAACAAATACTTTTAGCACCAAGAAAACTTACCGAAGAAGAATACCAGATAATAAAGAAACATCCTGTTTATTCCAGTGAATTATTGGACGAGCAATACGACGAGAGTGTGCGGGATGCGGTTCGACATCACCATGAAAAATTAGACGGCTCAGGGTATCCGGATAAGCTTTCTGGTGAAAAAATATCTGTTTTTGCAAGGATTACCTCTATTTGTGATGTTTACGATGCTATGGTTTCAGAACGCAGTTATAAAGAAGAACGTTTGCCTTTTGATATTTTGGCGAAAATGAAAGCCAATGAATATCCCGGATTAGATGAAAAACTTACCGTTGTTTTTGTAAATAACATGATAAGACATTTTAGAAAAAGAAAAGTAATGATGTCAGATGGAAAAATGGGTATAGTTGCATATATCCCTCCAAACGATATCAATCATCCTGTTATTTTAACTCATGGAATTGCAAAACAGGTAAATAGGGAGTGGTATTGCAAAAAGGTTTTAGAAGAATAGTATAACTTTAGCTTGCTATTGCAGTAGTGTATGAAATAGGATAAAATAAAATTATATTTATAATGTATGGTTTTTACAGTTTAGGAGGAAGAGGTATGAGAAAAGGTTGGCTGAAAACTGCGATACTATCCTTAGGGATACTATTGGCAGCAGGGTGTGGTACGAAACAAGAAGTGGATGATTATGCAACGAATCAAGGGTATGAAGACAGCGTAAGCACAAAACAGACAGGAACATCGGATAAAAAGCAAACAGATAGCAAAGGAACAGGAATTGCCAAAGAAGATATCAAGGTGGGAGTGCTTCATCTTTCTGATCCGGCAGAAGGTAGCGGTTATTCTTATACACACGATTTGGGAATTCAGGGAATGCAAGAAAATCTTGGACTTTCCAATGATCAGATTATAAGAAAAATCAATGTGGATGATACAGATGAAGATGCAGTTAGAACTGCGTTACAGGAGTGTATAGAGGAAGGGTGCAATATTATATTTGCTACCAGTTGGGGGTATATGGATGTAACTGCCGAAATGGCAGAAGAATACCCGGATATTTATTTTTGCCACGGAACGGGTTATAAGAGTAATGGCAAGAATTTTATAAATTATTTTGGAAGGATTTATCAGGCGCGTTATTTAAGTGGAATTGTAGCAGGAATGAATACAAAGACCAATAAGATTGGTTATGTTGCAGCACAGGATTCTTCCAACTCAGAAGTAACAGGAGGAATCGATGCATTTGCAATGGGAATCGCTTCGGTAAATCCTGATGCTGTAGTATATGTAAAAGTAACAAATAGTTGGTATGACCCGGAAGCGGAAGAAGCAGCATCCAAAGAACTTTTGGATATGGGATGCGATGTGATGGCACAGCACTGTGATACACCATATCCACAGACAATGGCGCAAGATGCCGGGGTATATGGCATAGGTTATAATTCAGATATGCGGAAAGAAACACCGGATTCTTGTTTGTGCAGTGTTATATGGAATTGGAGTGCTTACTATACAACTGCGGTACAAAGCGTCATTGACGGAACATGGACGGGAGAAAACTATTACGGTGGTATGCAGGAAGGATTGGTAGCAATTACCGATTTAGCTGATTTTTGTGTAGACGGAACACAGGAAAAGGTAGATGAAGCAAAAGCAAAAATTTTATCTGGGGAATGCAATGTTTTTGACGGAGAAATAGAAACCAATACAGGAGAAATAATTGGAAAAACAGGTGAGACATTAGATGATGCAACAATAACAGGAAATATTAACTGGTACTATAAAAATGTACAAGTTGTGGACTAGGGAGGGAATGTTATGAAAAAGAAGATATTCTCATTAATGGTTTTACCGGTTCTGTTGTTAGGAATAGTAGTAATATTGATTTCCTTAACAGTAGTAAAAGGAGCATTGGTACAGGAAATCAAAGATGCGTTAAGAAGTGCGGCAACGGCAACATTTGCCGCATATGACCAAAATGCAGGAGAGTATTTGGAAGCGCAAAATGGTGATATTTGGAAGGGAAGTTACAATATTTCAAAATCAGAAAGCATTGTAGACAGTATTAAAGAAAAGTCCGGAATGGAGGTCACATTTTTCTACGGAGACAGAAGAATTATGAGTTCCGCAGTTGATAAAAACGGAGATAGAATTCTTGGTTCACCGGCAGGGGAGACAGTAAAAAAGCAGGTTTTAGAAAAGGGCGAAGAATATTTTAGTAAAACAGTTTCTATCGATGGAACGATGTATTACGGTTATTATATGCCGGTGTGTCAGGATGAAGGAGGCACACCTATAGGAATGATTTTTGTAGGTAGCAATAAGGGACAAAAAGATGCAGCAGTAAATAAAATTGTTTATGCCATAGTAGCCGTGGCAGTAGTGGCAATGGCAATATGTATTGTAGCGGCAATGATATTTACAGGTTCACTGACAGGCTCCTTAAAGAAGAGTATTGGATTGGTACAATCTGTTGCGAAAGGTGATTTAAAGACAGAGGTTGATAAACAATTATTAAAAAGAAAAGACGAAATTGGTGATTTGTCTAGAGCAATTAAAATATTGGAAAGTGAGATGGCAAAAAGTATTGAGGCAATTGCCGATAATGCCAAGGCAGTCTGGGATGCATCTGGAGAACTGGAAAATACGGCAAGAGAAACAACAGCATCCATGAAAGAAGTGGGTAATGCAGTAAATAGTATTGCAGAAAGTGCTTCCATGCAGGCAAATATTTCCGGAAAAGCATCGGATAATGTAACAGATATGGGAGAAAAAATTGAACGGACTTCTAGAGAAATGTCAGAAATGAAGCGAAATGCCAAAGCAATGCATGAGTCAGAAGAAAAGAATGCACAAACCATTCATAAGCTGTTAGAAAGCAATCAGGAAGTAAGAGCTCTTGTAACAGAGATTTCACGACAGACAAAGCAGACCAATGAGTCAGCCCAGAAGATAAAAGAGGCAACAGACATCATTGCATCTATTGCAGACGAAACCAGCCTGTTAAGCCTGAATGCAAGCATTGAAGCTGCAAGGGCAGGAGAAAACGGTAAGGGATTTGCAGTTGTTGCAGACCAGATACAAAAGCTTGCAAGTCAGTCCAATGAATCTAGTAAACGAATAGAAGAAATTGTAGCTCAACTAATGGAAGATTCTAATATGGCGGTTATAACTATGGAAAAAGTAGCAGAGACCATTGAAAATCAGACAAATAATATGAAAGAAACAAGAAGCATGACAGATGAAGTAATGTTGAAGCTGCAAGAATCCTTAGAAAGTATGAATGTAATTGAAAATAGCGTTATTTATTTGGATACGGCACGTCAGGAAATTATAAAAACAGTGGCAGAATTATCAGATATTGCAAAGCAAAATGCAGCGGTAACCCAGGAGGTAAGTGCAAATACCAATTTGGTATCAGAGAATTTCAAACAGGTAGAAGGAAGTACAGAAGGGTTAAAATCCATTGCAGATGGTTTAGAAGAAAGCATGCAACATTTTAGTGTTTAGTAGTTTGAGGTAAAAAGTAGTGACCTATTATACAATTTACATAAAATAATCCTGAGGGGAGAAGATTTGACAATAAAACAAAATGTTGAATCCGAAAGGCAATGATTTCACCGGGATGCGATATTCATTTTGAAAAACCGGAAGAAGTATGTAAATTTACCATCAGTCAAAAATTGTGCGTAGAAGTACCGGTTGTTTTTGGTTCAAGAGCAGAAGCGGGCAAGGCGGCAGTTGATTGTGACTGTGAAAAGCATCTCAAAGAAGGTTAATAGATAAGTAGGAATTGATTTAAAAGGGCATGTACAGGAAAGCTGTGCATGCCCTTTGTATGTGCAAAAAAACAGAGAACAGATTAATGTAAAAATATTTCATAGAAAAAGGCAGGTACCAATATACTTAAAATAGAATAAGTATAGAGGAGTACCGAATGGACACAATATTAAAAGTAGTAAAAACCATACAGGCATATTTATGGAACTTCCCAATGTTGGTAATACTGCTTGGAACACATATTTATTTTACATTTCGGTTAGGAATTATTCAAAAATGGATACCAATGGGAATTAGAAAAAGTTTTAGCAAGACAGAAGGGGAAACAGGAAATGTTTCCCCTTATTCCGCATTATCCACAGCATTGGCAGCAACCATTGGAACCGGAAATATTATAGGAATTTCAACGGCCATTGCATTAGGGGGACCGGGGGCAATATTCTGGTGCTGGATTACCGGAGTATTTGGAATTGCCACCTGTTATGCAGAAAGTTTTTTATCTGTAAAATACCGAGTAAGAAGAAAAGACGGTTCCTTTGTGGGAGGACCCATGTATGTGTTAGAAAAGGTATTACATCAAAAGTGGGCGGCAATTTCATTTTCCATATTTGCAGTATTGGCATCTTTTGGAATCGGTAGCAGTGTACAGGCACATTCCATTTCAGCAGCAGTATGCGGTCAGACAGAAATATCCCCACATCTAATAGGAATGGGAACTGCCATACTGGCTGGAATTGTGATTTTAGGTGGCGGAAAACAGATTGCCAAGGTCTGTGCATTTCTCGTGCCGATTATGAGCATCTTTTTTTTAGGAGGATGCTTTTTTATTATGGGAAAAAATGTAACTTATTTGCGAGAAACCATACAGGTAATTGTAGGTTCGGCATTTACTTCTAAGTCTTTGGCAGGAGGAATGACAGGAACACTTGTGATGACTGCTATGCGAGTAGGAATTTCTAAGGGATTGTTTACTAATGAGGCAGGGTTAGGATCTGTACCAATGGCAGCAGCAACAGCAAGAACTGTTTCACCGGTGCAGCAGGGGCTGGTATCCATGACGGGAACTTTTTGGGACACAGTGGTGATGTGTGCCATTACCGGAATTACCATTGTTAGTAGTATGATAAGAAGCCCGGAAAAATACATACAGGTATCTCAGGATAGACTGTGTTTTGTGGCTTTTTCCCAATTGCCTTTTCAGGGAGAACGAATATTATCTGTTGCATTGGTATTATTTGCCTTTGCAACCATCATCGGATGGAACTATTATGGAGAATGTGCAGTAGTATATTTGTGGGGAGAGGGTGGAATTCAAAATTATCGGATTCTGTATCTGTTTGCAGTATACTTAGGAGCAGTCATGTCGCTGGAATTGGCATGGGGAGTTTCTGATTTATTCAATTCCCTGATGGCGATTCCAAACATTGCCTGCATCTGGTGTTTGCAAAAAATAATTGCCCGGGATACCCATAAATTTTTAAGGGGAAAATAGCGGGACTTATGGAAAAATATCCGTGTATATGGTAAAATGTTACCAGCCAAAGGAGGTAGGAAAATGACGAAGGCAGAAAGAAAACGTTTTGTGGCAGGAGCTTTGCGTAAGTTATGTCGCGAAGGAAGGATGAATGAGTCCAGAGCCTTTTGTCAGCATGGCAATACATCGGTATATTGGCACAGTATTCGCGTGGCATATTATAGCTTGTGTCTTGCAGAATTTCTGCATCTTACCAGACATAAGGAAGAGTTAATATACGGTGCACTGTTGCATGACTATTTTTTATATGACTGGCATGAAAAGGATAAAAGTCACAGACTGCATGGATTTCATCATCCAAGAACCGCATTGAAAAATGCAAGTGAAGATTTTACCTTGGGTGAGCTAGAGAAAAATATTATTTTGCGACATATGTTTCCGTTAATACCAGTGCCACCCACCAGAATGGAAAGTTGGATTGTATGTTTGGTGGACAAAGGATGTTCAATTTATGAAATCATAAGATTGTAAAGGGAGACACAATCAGGAGGAAAAATCATGAACAAAATTCGTAAATACCGTATTGGAAACCCGATTCAAACAGATGCAGTAGTAGAAAAAATTGCGATTCAAAAAGGAAAAATTCCATATTTAAAAAAAGAAGAGAAGAGCTTTGTATATCAGCTTAACGCGGAAGACCGTATCTATGGATTGGGCGAAAATGTAAGAGGAATCAATAAAAGAGGCTGGATATATGAGAGTAATTGTGCAGATCAGCCAAATCATACAGAGACACAGCATTCTTTGTATGGAGCACACAACTTCTTTGTAGTTGAAGGAAAAGAACGATTTGGTGTATTTATAGATTATCCGGGAAAACTGGTATTGGATATGGGGTATACCAGAATGGATGAAATCCGTATTACCCCAGAGGATTGGAATTTAGATGTATACATCATCGATGGAAAAGAGATTCTTGATATTATCAAAGAGTTCCGTACTATGATAGGACGAAGCTACATTCCACCAAAGTGGGCATTCGGTTATACACAGAGCCGTTGGGGATATCAGAGTGAAGAAGATATTCGTAATGTAGTCAAAGGATATCGTGAAAATGGCATTCCGTTAGACAATGTGTGCATGGACATTGATTATATGGAACGCTTTAAGGATTTTACCATTAACCAAGAGACATTTCCGAAATTCCCTGAATTTGTTAAGGAAATGGAAAAGGAGCATATTCATTTAGTACCGATTATTGATGCAGGTGTAAAGATTGAAGAAGGCTATGAAACTTACGAAGAAGGCGTAGAAAAAGGGTATTTTTGTAAGGAAAAAGATGGAAGTAACTTTGTAGGTGCAGTATGGCCGGGAAGAGTACATTTCCCAGACTTTTTAAACAGTAACGCAAGAAAATGGTTTGGACATCAGTATAAGATTCTGTTAGATCAGGGAATTGAAGGCTTTTGGAATGATATGAATGAGCCTGCTATTTTCTATTCCGATAAGAATCTGGATGCTGTAATGAAAAAGATTAAGAAAATGGATAATCGTGATATGGATATGTGGGAAGTATTCGGTTTCCGAGATTTAGTAAACGGACTTGCCAATAATCCGGAAGATTATGCATCTATCTACCATAATATGGATGGAAAAAAGGTATGCCATGATAAAGTACACAATTTGTATGGCTATAACATGACAAGAGCAGCAGGTGAGGCTTTTGAAGAATTAGAACCGGAAAAGCGTGTACTTATTTACTCCAGAGCATCCTATATCGGAATGCATCGATATGGCGGAACCTGGATGGGAGACAATCAGTCCTGGTGGTCACACTTATTGATGAATCTTCAAATGTTGCCATCTATGAATATGTGTGGTTTCTTGTATACAGGGGCAGATCTAGGTGGATTCGGTGCAGATACCACAGAGGATTTGGTACTTCGTTGGATGGCACTGGGTGTATTTACCCCACTTATGCGTAATCATGCGGCAATCGGAACCAGAGAACAGGAGGCTTATCAGTTTATCCATAAGGAGGCATTTAAGAATATCATTGGAATACGTTATGGTTTAATGCCATATTTGTATAGTGAATATATGAAGGCAGCGTTGCGTAATGAAATGCTTTTCACACCATTGGCATTTGCATATCCAAAGGATGAACAGGCAGCAAAAGTAGAAGATCAGTTGCTATTGGGAGAAAGCATTATGATAGCACCTGTTTATACACAGAATGCCGAAGGAAGATATGTATATCTGCCGGAAAAAATGAAACTGGTTCGTATGAAGAGTATGACAGATATTAAGACAGAAGTCTTAGAAAAAGGTCATTACTATGTAGATATTGCATTAGATGAAGTAGTATTTTTCATTCGTCCGGAGAAAATTGTTCCATATACCGTGGGTGGACAATATATGGAAGAAGCAGAAAAACAGGAATTAAAGACATTAGATTTTGTAACCAAAACAGCAGAATATGAACTTTACGAAGATGACGGTTACGAAAAGGATTATGAGAATCCAAAACATTATAGAACAATAAAGGTAGAAGCATGAAAAGAAATTCAAGTGAAATAAAGTGGGATAAATTAGATAATACAGCGCATCTTTTTCCGGTTATCGCCGGAGAGAGTATGAGCAATGTCTATCGTATATCGGTAACACTAACAGAAGAGGTACAACCGAAACTGCTACAGGAAGCATTAGAGCGGGTATTGCCTTGGTTTGATGTGTTCAATGTGCGTATACGTTCCGGAGTGTTCTGGTACTATTTTGAAACCAACCAGAAACCGGCACCGGAGGTAAAAGAAGAGTATCGTTATCCTTGTAGATATATTTCACCAAACCGGAACAGGAATTACCTGTTCCGGGTAAATTATTATAAAAACAGAATTAATCTTGAGGTATTCCATGTATTAACAGACGGAATGGGTGGAATTACCTTTTTAAAAGAATTAACGTATCAATATTTGAGACTTGCCCATCCTGAATTAACAGAAAAATTAGGGGATGGATTAAGCAGTGAAACTTCCTTAAATCGAGAGGACAGTTATCTGGAAAATTATAAAAAGGGGCATAAAAAGTCCTATAAGACAGAACGTGCATATATGGTAAAAGGGGAAAAATTAGACCCTTTAGAGCTAGGCATAATGCATGGCTATATGTCGGTAAAAGAGTTAAAAAAAGTAAGTGCAGGTTATGGAGTATCCATTAATGAGTATCTGGTAGCCGCTTTTTTGTGGAGTATTTATCAGGACTCTTTACATGGAGCGAAAAACAGGCATGGACGACCAATTAGCTCTTGTGTACCGGTAAACTTAAGACCGTATTTTGATTCCATTACCATGAAGAATTTTTTTGTAATTGTTTCAGCGGTATTTAAACCTGAAAAAGAAAATTATACTTTTGAAGAAGTAATAAAAATAGTAGCAGAAAGTCTGCGCAGTCAGATTACCCGTGAAAACTTAGAAAATTTGTTTGCATACAATGTTTCCAATGAGAAAAATTTTATTTTGCGTGCAGTTCCGTTATTTGTAAAAAGTCTGGCAATGAAGTATGTATATCGTACAAGTGCACTTGCCAACACTACAACGGTAACAAATATCGGAAACATTCAAGTGCGGGAAGAGTATCAGGCATATATTCAACAATTTTCCGCATTTTTATCCATGTCCAAAGGGCAAAATGTAAAAGGAACAATTTGTTCCTATAAAGACAGATTGGTATTTACCATAAGTTCCAACTTGGCAGAAACTGCCGTGCAACGAGGATTTTTCCAGCGACTTGCTCAAGATGGAATTGCCGTACAGGTAGAAACAAATGGAGTATATGAAGAATGAGACGATGTAAGAAATGTAATGTAGAAATTTTAGACGAAGCAGTGATATGTCCGTTGTGTAAAAGTGTGTTAGAACAGGAAAAGCAATTACCACAGGAAGACATAGCGGTAGGATATCCCAATGTAAAAAGTAATGTGAAAAAACTGAATTTTGTAGTTAGACTTTATAGCTTTTTAGCTATTGTAACAGAAGTCGCATTAATTATAATAAATTACCTGAACTATCATGGAACCTGGTGGTCTGCCATTACAGGAGTTAGTATTTTATATTTTTATATTACATTAAAATATTCCATTCAGCAGAATAACGGATATCGAAGTGTTATCTGGGTACAGGTTATAGGTGCGGTATTACTTGTGATTGCAGTAGATAATATTGTGGGGTACCGTGGCTGGTCGGTAAACTACGTCATGCCGGGAGCGGTACTTTTACTGGATATGACCATTGTAATATTAATGCTGGTAAATATGACGAATTGGCAGAGTTATTTGCTGATGCAGATATGCACAGTATTAGTGTCTGGGGCATGTCTTGTTATGTGGAAAATGGATGTAATTACCAGTCCCGTTCTTTCCGTGATTGCAGCAGCAGTATCCGCCTGTTTATTGTTGGCAACCGTGATATTTGGTGACCGCAAGGCAAAGAACGAATTGAAGCGAAGATTCCATGTATAGGAGGAAAAATGGCAGAAGTCAGCACAAGAGGAAGAGTCATTCGGGAAATGATTGCACATGTTACCAATGACAACCTGATAGGAAGAAAAATTAAAACCGGAGAGTTACGAAAAAAGTTGATAGAACCCAAATGGCATTGTCCGGATTGTTTTCAAATGGAAGAGATAACCATGCCGAATTTTACCATGGAGTACTTATCGAGAAAGGAAAAACCACGCAAGGATTATGTGATTTTGCAGCTTCATGGCGGTGGATATATTGGAGCTATGCGCAATGCCTATCGTTCTTTCGCAGGTTTGTATTGCGAAGCAAGTAAAGGAATGAATGTCCTTACCATCGACTATCGCGTAGCACCGGAACATCCTTATCCGGCAGCCTTAGAAGATGCAGTTGCAGCTTTCGGATGGTTGAAAAAAGCAGGATGGCATAGCAGACAGATTATCGTAGCAGGAGATTCGGCAGGTGGAGGTTTGGCGTTAGCACTTTGTATGTATCTAAAAGATCATAATCGAAAGCTCCCGGGAGGATTGATTCTCATGTCCCCATGGGCGGACTTAACAGCCAGTGGACCATCTTACGAAGACAACTACGAACGTGACCCATTATTCGGAAATACCCGTGATAGTCTTATTTACAATAAAGACTATGTGGGGGATAATGACACGCGTCATCCATATATTTCACCTATGTTTGGAGAATATTGGGGATTTCCGCCAATGTTAATACAGGCAGGAGAAGTAGAAATGTTGTTAAGTGATTCGGTAGGAGTTGCCCATAAGGCAAAACAGCAAGGTGTGCGTGTGCGTTTCCATATTTATAAAGGAATGTTTCATGTATTTCAAATGGGAATGATGTTAATGCCGGAATCAAAAGCAGCATGGACAGAAATAAAACGGTACTTTGAAGTAGTAACAGGAAAATAAAGTACAAGAAAATAAGAACAAGTAAATATCACACTTAAGCATAAAAACAGGAAGAAATGCATTTGCACTTCTTCCTGTTTGCGTTACAAGTATTTAATATAGCTATTTTATACCAAATGTGCAACCGGAAGATATACCGGAAGACCATCTTTAAAGTCAACAACAGGTTCGCCCTGAATCAGAGGTTTCAGATAAGTCATCATTTCAGAAGTAACATCATTTCCCTCAGCATTAATATATTCCATAGGAACGCTCTTTACTTTGTTAGCAATATCTGCAATAGCAGTAGCACTATAGGAGACAGCGTAAGGAGTATTAGAGGTACGGGAAAGTGTTACCATTTTTCCGGTTTCGCCATTTCCGGCAAGTGTTACGCCAAATTCACCCTGAGCAAAGGATTCGTCTAAATCTGTCAGAGAAGCAATGTGTCCACCACATCGTTGTAAGATATTTACTTCTACGGAACGAACCTTTACATGCAGACGTTTCTGTACCAGATATTCCAAGGCTTTTCCTGCACCGCTTAACTGGCTATGTCCAAAATTATCTACCGCACCGGCAGAAGCACTGATATAATTGCCGTCTTTATCACGAATACCTTCGGAAACAGCAATAATTACATTGTCACGTTCCTGCAAAAGTCTGGAAACATCAGCTAAAAATGCCTCGGTATCAAAGTCACGTTCTGGCAGATAAATCAAATGAGGAGCAGTGGAATATTCATTTCTTGCAAGGGCAGAAGCAGCGGTAAGCCATCCTGCGTCACGTCCCATGATTTCCACAATGGTAACACTCTTTACATGATAAATCAGTGTATCATGTGAAATTTCCAAAATAGAAGATGCAACGTATTTTGCAGCAGAACCAAATCCGGGGGTATGGTCGGTAGCACATAAGTCGTTATCAATGGTTTTCGGAATACCGATGACACGAATGTCACTGCCAATAGAAGCACCATAAGCAGAAAGCTTGTCCACTGTATCCATAGAATCATTTCCGCCAATATAGAAAAAGGCACCGATATTCATTTCTGCGAATTTTTCAAAAATAAATTGATAAGGTTGAATATCGTCTTCCGGTTTTGGAAGTTTAAAGCGACAAGAACCAAGATACATGGCAGGAGTTCGCTTTAAAAGATTCAAAGTTTCTTCTTTTTGAAAAATATCGGTTAGGTCTAAGTATCTTCCTTCCAAGATACCGGTGATTCCATTTAAAGAACCATATATGCGGTCAAAATCAGAATGTTCCAATACACCTTTGATTACACCGGCGAGACTGGCATTAATTGCAGCGGTAGGACCGCCGGACTGGGCAACAAAACAGTTTTTCATCTGAGCTCTCCTTATTTAAAATTCATTTCATGTTAAGGTGGTACAGCACATCCGCTCGTACTCACCAAGTATTCATATTATACCAGAACTAAAAAAAACGCAACAAGAAAAAAAGCAAGTCCCGTTTTTGGTACATCTATTTTGCTAGAATAATCCCATAAGAACCCTAAAATGAAAAATTAAACCTGTACTTTGACAACTGAAAATGGCTAAAAAAGTCTAATTTACTTTTGCAATGGCTTCTTCTGGCAGACATGATATATTGAAGATATCGATTACTATCTGCTAGAA
>JAAYPT010000025.1 GCA_012519695.1 Clostridiales bacterium
ATGGGCGCTTGAGGGTTTATTTGTATTGTCCAAAACCATAGCAAAATATATCAAATATAAAAACAGCTCCAAAGCCAGTAAGGGGGCGTGATTCAAAGAATCACACCCCAACACTTGACATAGAGCCAAATATTACTACTTTTTACTATTTATTACTTTTTTCTAATGGATGCTCTTTTATATATGCCTCCATAATTCCTGCTGCCATTTTTACCAGCTGCTCACAAGGACGTTTCTTATAATATTCCTCGGTACGCTGTTCCGGCTTAGGCTCGTCCCTTTTTTGAGTCAGCCCTAATAGTTCTCTACAAACAATGGAACCATTTTCTGCCTCATATGCCTTTGCCAATTCCTGTACCCTTGCATAATGCTCTGACTTTCCCTCATAATCCCGTGGCTCATGATAGCCATACAAAAGTCCTGCAACAATCAACATTCCACTGACACCACCGCAAACTTCACGAAGTCTTCCCATTCCTCCACCAAAGGATGAACTGACTTTTAAAGCGGTTTCTCTGTCTATATCATACAAATCTTCAAAGGCAAGCACTACGGACTGAGAACAATTATACCCTGCCCGAAAATTTTCTCCTGCCTTTTTTGCATATTTGCTTTCTTCGTACTTCACAACTTCACTTCCTAATCTTTTAGATTACATGAAGATTTTTCAAGGAAACATCCATAATTGGAGCGGAATGTGTTAATGCACCACTGGAAATATAATCTACACCTAGTGAAATGTAGTGTGTAATATTTTCCTTTGTTACATTTCCGGAACACTCGATTTCTGCTTTTCCATCAATAAGTGCTACTGCCTTTTTCATTTCTTCTACGCTCATGTTATCTAACATAATAATATCTGCACCGGCTTCTAAAGCCTCTGCTACCATTTCTACGGTTTCACATTCTACTTCAATTTTTCTTACAAATGGCGCATATTCCTTTGCCATAAGTACCGCTTGTTTTACACCGCCTGCTGCACCAATATGATTATCTTTTAACAACACACCATCGGAAAGGTTATAACGATGATTATATCCACCACCGGTTTTTACTGCATACTTTTCAAAAATACGATTGTTTGGTGTTGTCTTTCTTGTATCTAATAACTTAACCTTACTTCCTTCTAATAACTTTGCTACAGAATTGGTATAAGTAGCAATACCACTCATACGCTGTAAGTAGTTAAGTGCTGTACGTTCTCCAGATAAAATTGCTCGAATATCTCCGGTTACAGTTCCGATAATCTCACCATTTTTTACGGTATCTCCATCTTCAAAGTTGAGCTTTACACAAATTTCATCATCCAAAAGTTCAAATACACGCTTAAATACCCAAAGTCCGGATAACACACCATCCTGCTTACAGATTAACTGTGCCTCTCCCTTTTGCGCCTTTGGCATAACTGCATTTGTTGTAACATCTTCACTGGAAATGTCCTCTCTTAATGCCTGTAAAATCAACTCATCCACATTTAATGTCATGGTTATGTTGTTCATATTCCTTTTTCATCCTTTCTATTTCCTGACGTACCATATCTTTATTTTCCTGATTAAATTCATTCAAATTCAAATACTGTCCCGGGTCAAATAATTCTTCTGCTATTTTTTCAGGTGCTTTTGTATCGTTCTTTTCTAATATATCCTTTGCTGCTCTTTCTGCAAAAACGAGGCTCTCTAACAAAGAGTTACTTGCAAGACGATTTGCTCCGTGCACTCCATTGCAGCAAGTCTCTCCCACTGCATATAAGTGATTCATAGAAGTCCGTCCTTCTAAGCTAGACTGAATTCCACCCATAAAGTAGTGCTGTCCCGGTACTACCGGAATGCACTCCTTGGTTACATCATATCCTTCTTCTAAGCAACGTTGGTAAATATTAGGAAAATGGCTTAAAATATCCTCTTTTGCAATTGGTGCCATAGATAACCACACATATGGCTTACCATCTTCTTCCATTTGTTTATGTATTGCCGCTGTTACAACATCCCTTGGCAGTAATTCATCTACAAATCGTTCCATTTTGGCATTATAAAGCAATGCTCCTTCTCCACGCACTGACTCTGAAATCAAAAAGCTTCTGCCTGGCTTCTCGGAATACAAAGTTGTTGGATGAATCTGCACATAATTTACATCCTGAAGTGCTATTTTATGACGCAATGCAATGGCTATAGCATCTCCTGTAATATGTGGAAAATTGGTAGAATGACGATATAAACCGCCAATTCCGCCACATGCAAATACCGTGTTTGGTGCAGTAATCGTATCTACCTTTCCATCCGGGAGTTGCACCACCAGTCCATAACATGCATTATCTTTACATAAAATGTCCAACATTGTGGTATATTCATATAACTTGATATTTTTACGCTCTTTTACACGTTCTAATAAAGTTCCGGTAATTTCTTTTCCTGTAATATCTTCATGGAAGAGAATTCTTGGACGAGAATGTCCACCCTCTCTGGTAAATGCCAGTTCGCCGTCTTTTCTTTCAAAATCAACACCATATTCTATTAATTTCTGCGCAATATGCTGTGAACTACGAATCATCACTTCTACGGATGCCTTATTATTCTTATAATGCCCCGCCTTCATGGTGTCTTCAAAATATCCATCAAAATCATCTTCAGAACGCAACATGCACATACCACCCTGCGCTAAAAATGAATCACTGCTTTCTGCATCTTTCTTTGTTATAACTGTTACTTTTTTATCTTCTGGAAATTGTAGAGCACAGAACAACCCAGCTGCTCCTGTTCCGACAACTATAACATCTGTTTCTCTTTCCATTTCATCACCTGCTTACTCCTTTTTCCGCTCATTATAGCACAATCAGCTCTTACTTACAAGTTACTTGTAAGTTTCCTACTTCTTTACGCCCTTTCCATCACGGTTTGCTACCCGCAATCGATGAAGTGCAATTTCTTTTCCTCGAACCTCTATGTTCTTTTCTTTCTCTGCTTCTAATAAATATATTGCATCCAGCTTGTCTTTTGGCTCTATCTTCATACCTCGGACACCAACTGCTCCTTTTTTCTTTTCCGGTACATCTTCTGCGGCAAATCTTAAATACATTCCCTTTTCCGTACCCATAACGATAGTTTCTCCTTCTGCTCCGGTTACAGGTTGTATCATCAGAACTGTTGCACCTTCATTTAATTTCGTGGCAGCCGTGGTTCGTTTCGAAACATCAAACTCTCCACCGTCTACCTGTTTTAACATACCATCACTGCTTGCAAATAGCAGCTTTCTTCCTAACAGATTTCCGATGCTTTCAATATAAACCATATTTTCTTCGCTACTGCTATAATTACTTACATTATCAATCGGTGTTCCCTTATCTCGGAACTTTCCGTAAGGCAAGTCTAATACCTTTACCATATGCATTTGTCCTTTGTCGGTAAAAATACATAATCTATCGGTATTCATACAGTGAATGATGTATTTATTTTCTGCATCTGCTGCTTCTTTGTTTCTCTCATAAGCAGCTACATCAATGGTCTTAGCATAACCAAAGCGATCCATTAAAAGGATTACCGGTATCTCTTCGATTTTCTTTTCTTCAAATACCGCCTCTGCTGCATTTTCAATGGCAGTTTTACGAGGACTTGCGTATTCTTTCTTAAATCCTTCTAATTCCTTGATGATAACCTTTGCCATTGCCGCACGGCTTCCTAAAATTTCTTCATATTTTTCAATATTTTGCAATGTAGTCTCATGGTCTTTCATTAATGCTTCTATTTCTAACCCAATCAACTTATACAAACGCATTTCTAAAATTGCAGTTGCCTGACGCTCGGTAAAATTTAATTGTTTGGCATCCGCTTCTGAACCCTTATAACGAAATTCGATTTTTTCCGTATTACCATTCATAAGACAGTCTTTGGCATCTTTTATATTCTTTGAGCCTCTTAAAATCTCAATAATCAAGTCAATCACATCGCATGCCTTGATTAAGCCTTCCTGAATTTCCTTTTTGTCTAATTCTTTTGCCAATAAGGTCTTATATTTTCTGGTTGCAAGCTCATACTGGAAGTTCACATGATGACGGATAATAGATACCAATCCCATGGTTTCCGGTCTGCCATCTGCTACTGCTAACATATTCACACCAAAAGTATCTTCTAATCGCGTTTTCTTGTAGAGCATGTTTTTCAAATTCTCTACATCTGCGCCTTTTCGAAGTTCCAGTACAATACGAATTCCCTCTTTGGAAGATTGGTTGGAAATATCTACAATATCGTTGGTTTTCTTTGTTTCTACCAAACTATATACATCATTTAAAAATTTTCCAATATTAGCACCAATCATTGTATATGGGATTTCGGTAATTACCAGACGCTCTTTTCCGCCCTTTACCTGTTCTACTTCTACTTTTCCGCGAATTTTAATCTTTCCGCTTCCTGTTTCGTAAATATTTAATAAATCGTCTTTATTTACTACAATTCCGCCTGTAGGAAAATCCGGTCCCTGAATGTGTTCCATCATTTCTTTGGTTGTAATATCCGGGTTTTTCATGTATGCCTTAACTCCATCAATTACTTCACCGAAATTGTGTGGTGGAATACTGGTTGCCATTCCGACAGCGATACCATCTGCTCCATTAATGAGAAGGTTTGGTACTTTTACCGGCAAAACAGATGGTTCTTTTTCTGTTTCATCAAAGTTTGGTACAAAATCTACTACATCTTTATCTAAGTCGGCAAGGTATGCTTCCTGAGTAATTTTCTGCAAACGAGCTTCGGTATAACGCATTGCCGCAGCTCCATCTCCTTCTATTGAGCCAAAGTTACCATGTCCATCTACCAGCGGCATTCCTTTCTTAAATTCCTGTGCCATTACAACCAAAGCCTCGTATATGGAACTGTCACCGTGTGGGTGGTATTTACCCATGGTATCTCCTACAATACGCGCACATTTACGGTATGGTTTATCATATTTTATTCCAAGTTCATGCATATCATAAAGGGTACGTCGCTGTACTGGTTTCAGTCCGTCTCTTACATCCGGTAATGCTCTGGCAATGATAACGCTCATGGCATAATCAATATATGACTTCTGCATGATTTCCGAATATTCGGTTCTTATGATCTGTTCATTTTCCTGCATAACAATTTCCTTTCTATGAGAATTTTTAATCAGGGGTGATAATCATAAATTTCTGTTAAAAGGTCCTGTTGCAACGCAATCAGGACTAATTGCGCTAAAATTGCACACGGAAAATTTATTTTCCAGCTGCAATTTCTGCGCAATGTTCTCTCGGTGCATACGCACCGGGAGCTTTTAACAGAAACTATTTCAACCAATCTTACTATATATCAAGTTCTGCATCATGGGCATGTTCATGAATGAATTCTCTACGCGGTGGGACTTCTGTTCCCATCAGCATTTCTGTTACATCTGAAGCCATTCTTGCATCTTCTATTTCTACTTTTTTCAGAATTCGTGTTGCCGGGTCTAGGGTTGTCTCCCAAAGCTGCTGGGCATCCATTTCTCCAAGACCTTTATATCGCTGTAACGTAAAGTTTCCTTTATGGGTTTTACGATACTTTTCCAATGCTGCATCATCATATAAGTATTCTTCCTCCCCTTTGGATGGAATTGCCTTATAAAGTGGCGGCATTGCAATGTACACATGTCCTTCAAATATTAATTCTGGCATAAAACGATAGAACAACGTAAGCAATAATGTGGAAATATGCGCTCCATCCACGTCCGCATCTGCCATAATAATAATCTTGTCATAACGAAGCTTTGTAATATCAAAGTCATTCCCAAATCCTTCGGAAAATCCACATCCAAATGCATTTATCATGGTTTTTATTTCTGCATTTGCCAGTACTTTATCAATACTTGCTTTTTCTACGTTCAAGATTTTACCTCGGATAGGAAGAATTGCCTGGAAATTACGGTCACGAGCTGTTTTTGCTGAACCGCCCGCAGAATCTCCCTCTACGATAAATATTTCACAAATAGATGCATCCCTGCTTTCGCAGTTTGCCAACTTTCCATTGGAATCAAAGGAAAACTTCTGTTTTGTCAAAAGATTTGTCTTTGCCTTTTCTTCCGTTTTACGAATCTTAGCTGCCTTTTCTGCACAGGCAATGACACTCTTTAGCGTGTCCAGATTCTTATCAAAATAAAGCTGTATCTCTTCCCCGGTTACTTTTCCGGTTGCTCTTGCTGCATCCTGATTGTCTAACTTTGTTTTGGTCTGTCCCTCAAATCTTGGTGCCGGATGCTTTACAGATACAACGGCAGTTAATCCGTTTCTTACATCTGTTCCGGTAAAGTTCGCATCTTTTTCCTTCAAAATTCCAAGTTCTCTGGCATAGTTATTAATCACGGTTGTAAATGTCGCTTTAAATCCGGTCAAATGCGTTCCGCCTTCTGCATTGTAGATATTATTACAAAATCCCAATACATTTTCGTGGAATTCATTGGTATACTGAAAAGCTACTTCTACTACAATTCCTTCACTTTCTCCCTTAAAATAAACAACATCATGAACAACTTCTGTTTTCTTATTTAAGTCTTTTACAAATCCACTGATACCCTCCGGCTCATGGAATTCCAAGTGCTCTGTCTCTTCTCCACGTTTATCTTCATATATAATGGTTAAGTTTGGATTCAAATATGCAGTCTCATGCAGACGACTCTTTACATCATCCTCTTTAAATCTTGTTTTTTCAAAAATCTCCGGATCCGGTAAAAAGTTTATTTTGGTACCACGTTTTTTCGTGTTTCCTAAAATAGGAAGTAATCCATTTTCTAACTCTACTACCGGATTTCCCTTCTCATAGCGGTCATGATGAGTTTTTCCATCTAAATACACTTCCAAATCTAAATAAGTAGATAATGCATTTACGACAGAAGAACCTACTCCATGCAATCCTCCGCTTGTTTTATACGCTTCGTTGTCAAACTTTCCACCTGCATGAAGAGTGGTAAATACCAAACGTGCCGCTGAAACTCCCTTTGCATGCATTCCTACCGGGATTCCTCGTCCGTTGTCTTCTACAGTACAAGAACCATCTGCTTCTAATGTTACCCGGATGGTATCACAATAGCCTGCCAAATGTTCATCTACGGAGTTATCCACAATTTCATAAATCAAATGGTTGAGTCCTTTTCTCGAAACACTTCCTATATACATACCGGGTCTTTTTCTTACTGCTTCAAGACCTTCTAAAACCGTAATATTCCCGGCCCCATACTCCTGCTTCTTCGCCATTTCCTTCTATCCTTTCTTATTATATCTATCCTGTTTCAAATCTTATGTTTTTATGCTCTAATCGATAGTATGTTCTGTTTTTCTAAACGTTCCTAGTATAACACAATATTTTGTGGTTTGCAAAATTTTTCCTATACAAAAAGACGGATATTGGCAATTTCCAAATTTCCGTCTTTCTCAATTATTGACCATTCTCTAACAATTCCTTATATATCATATATATCTCTATTTCTGCATCCATGTCAGATTCCATGTTTCGCTTTTCCTGCCATATGTCTATCATTTCTACTACCTTTTCCTGATTTTCCATCAAAAAATCCATAGTTAACTTTCCTTCTGGCAATTCAGTATATCCAATACATTTTGCATACTGTTTTCCACTTCCATTTTGCATATATTCGTTAAACGCATCTATTTTTCGCTGTGTTTCCTCTGTTGCTACCATTTTAATGAGAGTCCCGTCTTTCTGTTCTTCTTTTTCGCATGCAACATATGCTAACTCAAATTCTTCCATTACCGCTCGCTTTTGATCATTACTAATCCATTTTTCCTCCATATGCATAAACTTATCAATTTTCCGATTTACAGCCGTTGTAAATTGGCTCCATGGATTCTGTACTTGTTTCCAATCCACTCCTGCAAGTCCCATAAGAATTACAATTACTACTATTACAGCACTTATACTAACTAAAATCTTCTCATACAATTTCTTCTTCATTTTTCGCTCCACCTTTAATCATTATTTATGATTATCTCTGCCTTTGGAAAAGCCTTTTCTAATTTTTCTACTTCTTTCTTATCCATTGACAATGGAGTATTTCTTAGTTCTATTAGCTCTAATTGATTCGCCCCAATTAAATCCTCCGCATTGGAAATATCACTATCATACAATCTGACTTCTTTTAATTTAGGAAGTTGGCTTAAAACAGAATAATCTTTTACATTCCCATAAAAAATTGATACCGTTTCTAACTTATTACATTCTGCTAAAAAATCTATATTTTGTAGTTTGCATTTTTCATACGCATCGGAAAAAGTAAAACTTTTTTAGCTTGCGTAACTTAGGCAATACATCTTTCAAACCTTCTTGAAATTCTTTGATTTGTTTCTCACTTGCCTTGCTTTTTACTCTACTCCACTGAAATGTTTTATTCGCCACATCCGCTCCTGCATATCCTAAAATGTTTACTTTCTCCGTTTCCTTACATTTTTTCATATCTGTAAGCGTAGTATAATTCTGTGGATTTCCGATACAAAGTTCTTTGACCTTTTCTAATTCTCTATAACGTATATCCTCTACTGTAATGAGCGTATCGTAAACACCTTCAGCAGAGCCACAAATAGAAATTCCCATATTAATATCTTCAAAATGAACATAACTATTTGCATGCCAAAAATAAATTATCAGCAGTACAAAGACTGCTAACAAAGTTCTTATTGCAAAATGCTTCTTCTTTGCTTTCCCTTTCATTACCTTTTCCTTTTGTTATTTATTTTTCTGCTTCTTCCCACAAATCTTCGTGTTCTGCCTTTTTGTCACGAAGCATCAGTTCTGATACTGCCTCTTTTGCCGGCTTATCTTCAAACAACACTTTGTTTACCTGTTCAATAATCGGCATGGATATCTGATATTTCTTTGCTAATGCCATAGCTGCCTTTGCAGAATAAACACCCTCAACTACCATTTGCACTTCATTCATTGCTTCTTGCATAGTTTTTCCCTGACCGATTAAAATTCCCGCACGGCGGTTTCTACTGTGCATGCTGGCACAAGTTACAATTAAATCTCCGATTCCGGTCAGTCCAAAAAGAGTTTGATATTTTGCCCCCATTGCAATTGCAAGACGACTAATCTCCGCAATTCCTCTGGTAATAAGTGCTGCCTTCGTATTATCTCCGTATCCTAATCCATCTGCCATTCCCGCTGCAAGTGCAATTACATTTTTCAATGCACCACCTACTTCGATTCCAAGCATATCCGGACTGGTATAGATTCTAAACTCTTCATTCATAAATACATTCTGAATATACTCTGCTGTCTTTTTGTCATGTGCGCCTACTACACAAGTGGTTGGCAAACCTTTTCCTACTTCTTCTGCATGACTTGGACCAGATAAAATTGCTACATTTGCCTGTGGGATTTCTTCTTCGATTACATCCGATAAAATCATCAATGTACTTTCTTCAATTCCTTTTCCCACATTTACAATCAACTGTCCTTCTGAAACAAATTCCTTCATGCTTTTTGCTGTGCTTCTGGTATGTACAGAAGGAACTGCCAACACTAAAAGATCTCTGTCTTTTACTGCTTCTTCCAGACTTGTTGTTAAGCCCATTTTCTCTGAGAGTTTTACTCCCGGAAGCTTTGTAACATGCTCATGTTTTTCCTTTAACATGTTAATTTCATCTTCTAAAATAGACCAGATAGTAACATCGTGTCCATTCTTTTCTAATACAGTTGCAAGAGCAATTCCCCAGCTTCCTGCACCGATCACGCTTACTTTTGCCATAATTTCCTCCACTATTTCTATGCAGTCTTTTTCTCTTCTTACTTATGAAGTGAAAGTTTATTTTCTGTTCCACTTAACAAACGTTTGATATTTGCTCTATGTCTCCACAATGCTAAAATGGTAAACAATCCACCTACAATATATATTTCAGGTAACAGCTCTGAATGTACTCCTAACATTCCATTCTGTCCAAATATTACAAGTTGTATGAAAAAGCTCAGTACTACTAAAATAGAACCAAGTGATACATAACGAGTGATTGCTACTGCACCAATAAATAGAGCCAGACAGACCGGTGCCATCAATGGATCGAATGCTAAAATAAATCCTGAGGTACATGCAATTCCTTTTCCACCTTTAAACTTTAAATAAAAAGGAAAATTATGTCCTAATACTGCACCAAATCCTGCATACATTTCTAATAATTTTACACCATCCGGGTATTTTCCACGGAATAATAACCATGCTACCAACATTGCTAACATTGCTTTTCCCAGGTCACCCACAAATGTAACTAATCCAGCCTTCCATCCTAAAGTACGAAGTGCATTGGTAGTTCCCGCATTTCCACTTCCCTGCTTTCTTATATCAACATCATGAGCCTTTCCATAGATATATCCAGTTTGAAACAAGCCAAAAATATAACCAATAACAAGACTAATCACTCTGCTTGCAATCATCACTAATCTTCCTTTCTCTCTCGTATAATAAACTTTAATGATGTTCCGCGGAATCCAAATGCATCTCTAATACGATTTTCCAAGTATCTTGTATAGGAAAAATGCATCAATTCCTTATCATTTACAAAAATAACAAAGGTTGGCGGCTTCACTGCTACCTGAGTAATATAGTAAAGTTTCAGTCTCTTTCCTTTATCTGAAGGTGGCTGCTGCATTGCTACTGCTTCTGCCATAATCTCATTTAATACTCCGGTAGCTACACGCATGGAGTTGTTTTCCAATACCATATCAATCATTTCAAATAATTTCTGTGTACGCTGTCCGGTTTTTGCAGAAATAAATAAAATTTCGGCATATGGCATAAAGCTTAAAATCTGACGGATACGCTCTGTATGCTTATAAATGGTCTTGTCATCCTTTTCCACCGCATCCCATTTATTTACTGCAATGATAATTCCCTTTCCACGTTCATGTGCAATTCCGGCAATCTTTGCATCCTGTTCGGTTACACCCTCAGTTGCATCAATTACAATCAGAACCACATCGGCACGTTCCACTGCGGTAACAGCTCGAATAATACTATAACGCTCCAGCTCTTCTTTAATTTTATTCTTGCGTCGCAATCCCGCGGTATCGATAAAGACATATTCTGTACCATGATACTTGATAACTGTATCAATGGCATTTCTGGTCGTTCCTGCAATATCAGATACAATTACTCTGTCTTCTCCGCCTAACTTATTAATAAGAGAAGATTTTCCTACATTTGGCTTTCCTATAATTGCTACCTTGGGTCTGTCATCCTCTGTTGCCTCATCTACGTCTGCCGGGAAATGTTTTGCCACTTCATCTAACATATCTCCCAGACCTAGACGAGAAGCTGCTGAAATCGGAATTGGTTCTCCGATTCCTAAATTATAAAATTCATATACATCTGCCATGAATTTTTCAAAACTATCTACTTTATTTACTACCAATATTACAGGCTTATGGGAACGACGCAACATATCTGCCACCTTGGAATCTGCGTCTACTAATCCCTGACGTACATCTACCATAAATATAATTACATCTGCCGTGTCAATTGCAATCTGCGCCTGTTCTCTCATCTGTGATAAAATAATATCTTTACTCTCCGGCTCGATTCCTCCTGTGTCAATCAGGGTAAATGCCATATTTAGCCAACTTACATCTGCATAAATTCTATCTCGTGTTACACCGGGCGTATCCTGAACAATGGAAATACGCTCTCCGGCTAATACATTAAACAGGGTAGACTTTCCTACATTTGGTCTTCCTACCACCGCAACTACCGGTTTACTCATATTTTTCTCCTTTCCTTTACTGATGCTATTGCACCATACAGGTATACCGTAAAGGTATTTTACAAGTCAGGTCACAAAACCCCGACCGATTGATTTTACAATATCTATTGGTACTTGTAAAGTTTTTTCCATAATACTTTAAAACATACTTTTATAGTATAACAGACTTTTGAGAAATAGTAAATGCTCGTATAACCTTGAGTTTCCGTACTTTTATCCACAACCCCTATTTTTTCTGGGCTAGTAGTAAACAACTTTAAGAAAATGCCCAAAATATAAGGAACTTACTCTTTTGTTATGGTAAAATTAAGGTGTCTAA
>JAAYPT010000026.1 GCA_012519695.1 Clostridiales bacterium
AATACCATTTCTAAAATCTCCTGCTGAAATCATTCGAATTTCCTCCTTAACCTACTTATGGGCGCATCCCGCCCAACGCTTCTTCCATTTTATACTAAATGTATATATATTTCAACCTTTTTTTATCAAGTTACAATGATTACTGATATTCTTTTTCCTCAATTTCCGTAATCATATCTATTCTTTTCTGATGTCTTCCACCTAAAAATTCTGCTTCAAGATAAGACTTTACAATATCTTTTGCCAACTCATTTCCTACAATTCTTGCACCAAATGCAATGATATTGGCATTGTTATGTTCTTTTATCAAATGTGCAGTAGTAACATCTGAACATACGCCACAACGTACTCCCTTTACCTTATTTGCTGCCATTGAAATTCCAACACCTGTACCGCAAATTAAGATTCCGCAGTCCGCTTCTCCCGATACTACAGCACGTCCTACTTTTTCACCGAATTCCGGATAATTACAGCTTTCATATCCATCTGTGCCAAAATTGATTACTTCATGTCCCAATCCCTTTACATATTCCATAATCTCCATTTTTAAATCTGTAGCCGCATGATCATTTCCTATTGCAATTTTCATTTTTAATCCCTTTCTACTTCTTTTGCTTTTTCTGATTCTTCTTATAAAAGAACAACACTATTTTCTCCAGATATCGTTTTAATACAATCTGTATTTCCTCTTTTGGATGTATCGGCTGTGTAAGTATTGTTCGGATTCCCACACGATTTGCACCATACACATCTGTAAAAATCTGATCTCCTACAAACAAGGTGTTTTCTCGGTTGGTTCCCATTATTTTCATTGCCTGCTGATATCCGGAAGCCTTAGGTTTCCCAGCTTTAAAAATATAGTTTACCTGCACCGCATCATTAAACATCTTTACGCGTGGCTCTTTGTTGTTTGATAACAGACAACACTGAAAGCCCATCTTTTTTAACGACTCAAACAATGCCTTTGCACGCTCATCTGCCGGAGCACCATGTGGAACTAATGTATTATCAATATCAAAAATAATTCCACGATAACCTTCTGCATATAATTTTGCAAAATCGATTTTATAAGCAGATTCTAAATATTCGCCTGGATAAAATCTCTTTAACATATATTTCTCCTGTACCTTGGTTTTGTCCTTTGCAAGTATAACATTCCATTCCTTTTTGTGCAAGAAAAAAGAATCCTGTCATGCAGAATTCTTCTTTTTATTATTTATCCAAAATCTTTTTTAATTCATTCATAAATGTATTTACATCCTTAAATTCTCGATACACGGATGCAAATCGAACGTATGCTACCGGATCTAATTCTTCTAACTTATCCATAACGATTTCGCCAATTTCAGAACTGGAGAGCTCTTTCTCTTCTCGATTAAAAATCTCTATTTCCACTTCATCTACCAGCTTATTAATCTGATTTACAGAAACCGGTCTCTTATGGCATGCCCGCAGCACTCCTGCTTCTATCTTTGCACGGTCATACTGTTCTCTGTTATTATCTTTCTTAATGACAATCAGTGGTATTGTCTCTACTTTTTCATAAGTAGTAAAACGTTTCCCACAATCATCACACAAACGTCTTCTTCGAATAGAGCTATTATCATCCGCTGGTCTGGAATCAATTACTCTCGTATTATCACTGCTACAAAACGGACACTTCATCAAGCTTTCCTCCTACGTTCTCATATTTGGTTTTAGTATATCTTTGCTTCTAATTATTGTCAACCAATTTTTTACTTTGGTGGCTTAGGTTCTGGCAATTCTACCAATATGATGTCCGGTCCGATTTTAATAATTTTGCTCCAGGGAATAATCAAATCATTTCCTTTTCCCATAAATCCGAACATTTTACCGCAACGTGGTATAATAAGTGCCCGCACACAACCGGTACACTCATCAATATCAACGTCTACCACAAATCCAAGACATTCGCAGTTACAAATATTAATAACTTCTTTTTCTCTTAATTCACAAATACGCATAATATCCCTCACCTTACTTTATTTTATGCAAATGAGAGCTATTGGTGCATAATATTTCTCCTAATCTTCCTTTGCCCATCCATAGGAATATTTTACTGCTTTGTTCCAGCCCTTAATTTTTTTCTCTCTTACCTCGTGGGAAATCTTTGGCTGGAAGGTTTTATCAATTGCCCAATTTTTAATAACATCCTCTTTACTCTTCCAATATCCTACTGCAAGTCCTGCCAGATATGCAGCTCCCATGGCGGTTGTTTCTACGCAGGAAGGTCGATTTACCGGAGCGTTAATAATATCTGCCTGTGTCTGCATTAAGAAATCATTCGCGCTTGCTCCACCATCTACTTTCAGGGAATCCAGCTCTATTTCCGAATCTGCTCGCATTGCCTGAAGTACATCATTGGTCTGATATGCCAAAGACTCCAATGTAGCGCGAATAATATGATATTTATTTACTCCTCGTGTAATTCCTACAATGGTTCCTCTTGCGTATTGATCCCAGTGAGGTGCTCCCAAACCGGTAAATGCCGGAACTACATAACACCCATTGGTATCTTCTACTTTTCTCGCCATAACTTCTGTATCTGCTGCATTATCAATGATTCTCAGCTCATCACGCAGCCATTGAATTGCTGCTCCTGCTACGAATATAGACCCCTCCAAAGCATAATTTACCTTTCCGTCAATGCCCCATGCAATTGTTGTTACCAAACCATTTTTAGAAAATACCGGCTTTTCTCCTGTATTCATCAGCATAAAACATCCTGTTCCATATGTATTTTTTGCTTCACCCGGCTTGAAACAAGTCTGACCAAACAAGGCTGCCTGTTGATCCCCTGCTGCTCCTCCAACCGGAATAGAACCTCCAAAGAAAGATGAATCTGCCATCCCATAAATACAACTGGAAGGCTTTGCCTCCGGCAACATACATTCCGGAATATTTAATTCTTTTAATATATCCTTGTCCCACTCTAAGGTATTGATGTTAAACAACATAGTACGAGAAGCATTGGAATAATCCGTTACATGTGCTTCACCTTTGGTTAATTTCCAGATAAGCCATGTTTCAACTGTTCCGAAAAGCAATTCTCCGTTTTCTGCTCTTTGCCTTACTCCTTCTACATTGTCCAAAATCCATTTTAATTTTGTACCGGAAAAATAAGCATCTATCACAAGACCTGTTTTCTGCCGAAATGCATCTGTAAGTCCTTTTTCCTTTAAATAATCACAATAGTCTGATGTTCGACGACACTGCCATACAATTGCATGATATACCGGTTCCCCTGTATTCTTATCCCATACGATTGTAGTTTCCCGCTGATTCGTAATTCCAATTGCCGCAATATCTTCTGCAGAAGCCCCAATTTTCTGCATTGCCTCAACTGCAACCCCTAATTGTGTAGACCAAATTTCATTTGCATCATGTTCTACCCAACCCGGTTTCGGAAAATACTGTGTAAATTCTTTCTGTGCTATACTGCACATTTCTCCTTTTTCATTAAAAAGAATACACCTATTACTTGTTGTTCCGGCATCTAGTGCCATAACGTATTTTCCCATTGTAAAATTCTCCTCCAACATTATTTTCTTCTAATATTTATATTGCATTTGCTTTTTCCTTGTAACTTCTACTTGTAAACGTTATAATACATTCACAGAGTAATCCATATTATTATAACAGAAATAACTTACAGAAAGGAACTAAAACTATGCGCATCTGGTTTAAACTATGCAAGGACAATCACCTTTTAAAAGATACTGTTATTACCGATGACAGTGACGATACACGAACTCATAAAATTTTTCGTGCTTTAGAAGAAGTCTGCTATGAGTTTGACTTAAGTAAACCTCTTTGGTTAGATTCTACTATATCCGAATTCAAACGTCATTCCAAAGCACGTTTCTATCAGGATAACTTTGTAGATGATATCGACTTTGATTTTCTGGAAATTCATGTAATTGAAGAGTAGGTATAGCAAATACTATACCTACTTCTTGCTTCGCTGCCGATTCACTTCATACATTAAAAGTGTGGCTGCTATTGCCGCATTTAAAGATTCTACTTTTCCTTCCATAGGAATTCGTATATATTCATCTGCATATTCTGCAATTTTATCCGACAACCCATTTCCTTCATTTCCAATTAAAAATCCACAAGGCTTGGTATAATCTGGCTCTGCGTATGATTTCTTTCCTTTTAAATGGGCTGCATACAGAGAAACTCCTTGTTTTTTCAAGTCTTGCAAAGTATCTTCTAAGGATTCTGTAACATAAAATGGTACTCGGTAAAGAGAGCCCATGGTGGAACGAATGGTTTTGGGATGGAAAACATCTACGGTGGTCTTATTCATCAAAATTCCTGTAACTCCTGCTCCCTCTCCGGTACGAATCATTGTTCCAAGATTTCCCGGGTCTTGAATACTTTCTAATATTAATAAATGGGTTGGTCTTTCCTTATTTCCCATCAAATCCTCCAAGGTATATTCCGGCATTTTTATAATTGCCAAAATCCCCTGTGGAGTCTGGGTATCACTAATCATTTTAAACACAGAATCCGCTACTACTTCATAGGAATATTCTCTTAATTTTCCCTCATGCTCTGGCACTTTTAAAAAGGATTCCGAAACATACATTGCCTGTATGTCTTCCTTTTGTGCTTCCATACACATTTTTATTCCTTCTACCACAAAAACCCGCTGTTCATAGCGGGTTTTTGCCTTTTTATTTAACTGGATAACATGCTTCATCTGCTGATTTGCTGCACTTGTTATCATGGTATATTCCTCTTTGATTATATACTTAGGTTCTTGCAGATTTCGTATTCGTATTCAGAAATCTGTTTTTCCATTGCTAATGCTTCATTGATATCATCATCAACAAATTCTCCATGACGATATCCAACGACACGGTTAGACATTCCTTTGCATAATAAGTCAACTGCGTATGCTCCCATAGTAGATGCATATACACGGTCTTTACATGTAGGGCTTCCTCCACGCTGCATATGACCTAAGATCGTAGCTCTTGTTTCCATTCCTGTAGCTGCTTCGATACGCTTTGCCATGCTTGCAGAATGTCCGATTCCTTCTGCATTTACAATGATATAATGTTTCTTTCCATGCTTACGAGCTGCAATAATATCGTCTACAATCTTCTGCTCATCATAATCATATTTTTCCGGAAGAAGAACCTTCTCAGCTCCGTTTGCAAGACCACACCATAATGCAATATATCCTGCGCCACGTCCCATAACTTCAATAATAGAACATCTCTCATGAGAAGTAGAAGTATCACGCACTTTATCAATTGCTTCCATAGCTGTATTTACAGCTGTATCGAATCCGATGGTATATTCTGTACATGCAATGTCCAAGTCAATTGTTCCCGGAAGTCCGATTGTGTTAATTCCAAGGTTTGCAAGCTTCTGAGCTCCCTGGAAAGAACCGTCACCACCAATAACAACCAATCCATCTATACCATGTTTTTTACAGATTTCAGCACCCTGCTTCTGTACTTCCGGATTTACAAATTCCGGACATCTTGCTGTCTGTAAAATAGTTCCACCACGCTGGATGATATCAGATACATCCTTTGCTTCCATGTCAATAATTTCTTCCTGTAATAATCCTGCGTATCCTCTTTTGATACCTTTTACTTTTAATCCTTTTGCAAGTCCCTGTCTTACAACTGCACGGATTGCTGCGTTCATTCCAGGTGCGTCTCCACCACTAGTAAGTACACCTATTGTCTGGATCTTGTCTGCCATGACATTTCCCTCCTGTATTTCCATATTCTATATTTTACATAGCACTCGAGCAGGCATCCGTCTGTTCGTTGTGCCAGATGCATACTGTTGCTGTTTTCTTTATGCATCTGTGTGCATAAATATCAATCTATTACATTCTAATATCTTTTTTACTGTTTTTCAATGCTCTTTTCTACAACTTTTACGTTATTTTCACCCAAAAAGTTAGTTAAATTGTTCACAATCTCTGAAGAAACCCCAATATTTTGGCTTGGCGGAAGTCTTTTTATCAATTTTGCACCAGAAATATAAATTACAACACTGTCACTTCCGTCACTATTTTTCATCATTTGAAACAATTTTTCTTCCTTATCTTCATAGTCCGTTTTGGTTTCAAATTGAAGCCACAGTTCTTTTTTGGTTTCATCAAAGGAATAGATTTTTTCACAAATCAATTTTCCGTTTTTTTCTTCTTCTGTGGACACTCTTCCTCGAATAAATACCTTATCGTCCACATTTAACAGTCGGCTGTTTTTTTCATAATCTTTTGGAAAAATGATTACTTCCAAAGTTCCTACTAAATCTTCCAGTGTAATAAATGCCATTGTTTTACTATTCTTTGTATATTTTATGGTTTTATCCACAATCATTCCGCCTACAATTGCCTTTTCTCCATCGTTGACCTTGGTCTGTCCTGTTTCTTCATCTAAAAGGAAATCTGTGGTAACTCTGGAAATATTTCTTCTCCACTTCTCCTCATATTCCTCTAGCGGATGTCCACTGATATAAACTCCCAGAACTTCTTTTTCAAAGCCAAGATACATTTCCTTGGAATACTCTCCCACATCCGGCAATTTCACTTCAAACTCCGACTTTTCTTCCTCACCTGCAAAATCAAATAGCGTCATCTGTCCTGCCATATTGTTCTTTTTATCCTGAGCAATAGAATCCATAATACCGGCATAAACCATCATACTTTGCTTTCTGGTTGCACCCAGATTGTCCAACGCTCCTGCCTTGATTAAGTTTTCCACTACTCGCTTATTGATTTCCCGGTCTGCCATTCGTGTTAAAAAGTCCTTAAGACTTGTGAATTTTCCACGTTCTTGTCGTTCTTCGCAAAGTTTTTCTATTACAGCCTGGCTGACACTCTTAATCGCCGCTAAACCATAGCGAATTGCACCTCCCGAAACGGAAAATCCGCTCTCACCTTCATTTACACTGGGCGGTAACACCTGTATTCCCATCTGGCGACAAGTGAGAATGTATTCTGAGATTTTACCGGAATTATCCATAACAGAGCTCATTAACGCCGCCATATACTCTACCGGATAATAATATTTCAAGTAGGCTGTCTGGTAGGAAACCACCGCATATGCCGCCGCATGGGATTTGTTAAATGCATACTTTGCAAAGTCTATCATTTCGTCATAAATTTTATTTGCAACTTTTTCATCAATTCCATTGCTGATACAGCCCGGCACGCCTTCTTCTTTGTTTCCGTAAACAAAGTTCTGACGCTCTTTTTCCATAACTGCTGTCTTTTTCTTAGACATGGCACGTCGCACCATGTCACTTCGTCCCATGGTATATCCTGCAAGATCTCGTACAATCTGCATAACCTGTTCCTGATATACGATACAACCGTAAGTAGGTTTTAATATTGGCTCTAGCTGTGGACAGTCATATACAATGGACTGGGGGTTGTTTTTTCCGCGAATATACGCCGGTATAAAGTCCATAGGTCCCGGACGATATAAGGAAATTCCCGCTATGATGTCTTCTAAACTCTGGGGCTTTAATTCCTTCATAAAGTTTTTCATCCCGGCACTTTCCAACTGGAAAATTCCTTCTGTATGTCCTGTCCCAAGAGAATCTAACACTCCCTTGTCATCCATATCGATATGGTCAATGTCTAATTGAATTCCCTGACTCTTTTCAATTAAACGAACTGCTTTTTGAATAACCGTTAAGTTTCTAAGACCTAAAAAGTCCATTTTTAATAAGCCCAGTTCTTCTAGGGTAGTCATTACAAACTGAGTGGTAATGGAACCATCCGATGCTCTGGATAACGGCACAAATTCATCTACTGCCTTGGAACTGATTACTACACCTGCCGCATGCATAGAGGTATGTCTTGGAAGTCCTTCCAAACGCTTTGACATATCGATAAGTCTTTTCACATTCTCATCGCTTTCGTACATACTACGCAACTCTGGATTCATTTTAAGTGCCTTTTCGATTGTAATTCCAAGTTCTGTTGGAATCTGTTTGGCAATTCCGTCTACATAGGCATAAGGAAGGTCCATGACTCGTCCTACATCACGGATTACACCTCTTGCCGCCATGGTACCAAAGGTAACAATCTGAACCACCTGGTCTTTCCCATATTTTCGGCTTACATAATCGATAACTTCCTGTCTTCGTTCCACGCAAAAATCGATATCAATATCCGGCATGGTAACACGTTCCGGATTTAAGAATCGCTCAAAAATCAAACTATACCGGTTTGGATCAATATTAGTAATCTCAAGTGTATAAGACACAATACTTCCCGCTGCACTGCCTCGTCCCGGTCCTACTGCAATTCCGTTTTTTCTGGCATAGTGAATAAAATCCCATACAATAAGGAAGTAGTCCACATATCCCATCTGATGAATTACACCTAATTCATATTCTAACTGTGGCTTTAACTCTTGCTGCTTTTCCGATGTGTATCTTCGCTCTAAGCCTTCGTAGCATAATTTTTGCAAATATTCCCAAGAACTGTAACCATCCGGGACATCATATTTTGGCAATTTCAAAACACCAAATTCTATCTCTACGTTGCAACGGTCTGCAATTTTTTGTGTATTATCAATTGCCTGCTGTGCATAAGGAAATAATGCCCGCATTTGTTCTTCGGACTTAACAAAAAACTGTCCTCCCTCATAACGCATACGATTTTCATCGGATAGCTTCTTTCCTGTCTGAATACACAGCAAAATATCATGGGAATCCACGTCTGTTTCATATGTATAATGAACGTCATTCGTGGCTACCAGTTCAATTCCTGTATCCTGACTTAAACGTAATAACTGTTGATTTACATTTTTCTGTTCCGGCAGACCATGGTCTTGTAACTCCAGATAATAATTCCCTTTTCCGAAGGTTGCTTCATGCCAAAGAGCTGCCTTTTTCGCTTCCTCGTAATTGCCTCTTGCCAAAAGCTTTTGTACTTCTCCTGCCAGGCAGGCACTCAGACAGATAATTCCTTCGTGGTAAGTCTCTAATACCTCACGGTCTATGCGTGGTTTATAGTAATAACCTTCTGTGAATCCCCGAGAGACAATTTTCATCAGATTATGATATCCCTGATCATTTTCTGCCAGCAGAATCAAGTGATAATATCGTTCTTCTCCCTCTACTTTTTCTCTGTCAAATCGAGAACCCGGTGCTACATAGACTTCGCAACCTAAAATCGGCTTAATTCCAGTCTCTTTTGCGGCACGATAAAAATCAATGACACCATACATAACACCATGGTCTGTAATGGCGGCACTGTTCATTCCCAATTCTTTTACTCTGGCAACATATTCTTTTATTTTATTTGAACCGTCCAACAAACTGTATTCTGTATGGACATGTAAATGTGCAAACGACATGAATAACTCTCCTTGCTCTGTTTTACTTGTCTAGTGCAAGTAACGCTAACTGTATTGCACCCATAATTCCCTGATTATCCTCCAAGGATGGCGGCACAATATAGCTATCCAAATTTTCTAACTCTTTTGTATCAATATAACCATTTAACATCTCTTTAAATTTTTCTCGTATTAAAGGAAAGAGTTGTTCCTGATGCATAACTCCTCCGCCTAAAATTATCTTTTGTGGTGAAGGCATCATTACATAATCCACCAGTGCCTGAGCAATATAATATGCTTCCATCTCCCATAATTCTTTGTTTTCCACCAACTCGATTCCCGGTTTTCCCCAACGTTCTTCTAACGCCGGTAGTACAGATTCGTTTACATCCGTATCAAATCCTATTGGTACTTGAAGTTTTTCAAATGCTCCTCTATGTTTTTTTCTTCAAAATATGCCTCTAATTTTGGTAATGTAATCTCTAGTGTTTCTGTAGGAAAGAACTGTCTTTCCAATTTAACTCCTTTTTCTCATTAAACATATGTTTGATAATAGCACAAAATGCTCAAACTCACAAGTAAAAAAGACCTGATTACTCTCTTTCAAGAGTCTTCAGGTCTTTCACCTAAATTCTATTCTACAAATAAGGAAGTGGAATAATATCTATCTCCACTATCTGGCAATAATGCCACAATAGTCTTTCCTTCATTTTCCGGTTTCTTTGCTAATTCTAATGCAGCATACAATGCAGCTCCGGATGAAATTCCTACTAATACACCTTCTGTTTTTGCAATTTCCTTTGCAGTATCAAAAGCGGCTTCATTCGCTACAGGAAATACTTGGTCATAAACCTTTGTATTTAAGGTATCCGGTACAAATCCTGCTCCGATTCCCTGAATCTTGTGTGGTCCACCTTTTCCTTCTGATAATACTGGTGAAGATGCAGGCTCTACTGCCACGACTTTCACTTCTGGATTCTGAGATTTTAAATATTCTCCTGTTCCGGTTATAGTTCCACCAGTTCCTACACCTGCAATAAAAATATCCACTTTTCCATCTGTATCTTTCCAGATTTCCGGTCCGGTAGTTTTTCTATGCATTTCTGGATTTGCCGGGTTTTCAAACTGTCCTGGGATGAAACTGTTTGGTATTTCTTTTGCTAACTCTTCTGCCTTAGCAATTGCACCTTTCATTCCTTTTGGTCCTTCTGTCAATACAAGTTCTGCACCATAAGCTTTTAAGATATTTCTACGTTCTACACTCATAGTTTCAGGCATAGTAAGAATAACACGATATCCTTTTGCCGCCGCAATTGCAGCAAGACCAATTCCGGTATTTCCGGAAGTCGGCTCTATAATAACAGAGCCTTCCTTCAAAATTCCTTTTTCTTCTGCATCTTCAATCATTGCCTTTGCAATACGGTCTTTTACGCTTCCAGCTGGATTAAAATACTCTAATTTTACTAACAATTTAGCTTTTAATCCATATTTTTTTTCTATGTTTGTCACCTCAACTAACGGGGTATTTCCAATTAAATCTAATGTTCCTTGATATATTCCAGCCATTTTGACTGCCTCCTTTTATTTTACAGCTTTAAATGCTTCTTCTAAGTCCTCAATAATGTCATCGATATGTTCTGTTCCGATTGATAAACGAATAGTATTTTTGTAAATTCCCTGTTCGTTCAACTCCTGCTCATTCAACTGTGAATGTGTCGTAGAAGCTGGATGAATTGCAAGAGATTTTACATCAGCCACATTTGCTAAAAGTGAGAATACTTCCAAGTTATCAATGAAATCTTTTGCTGTGCGGTCATCGCCTTTAATCTCAAAGGTAAAGATAGATCCGCCTCCCTTTGGAAAATACTTCTTATATAATTCCTGTTGTTTTGGATCCTTAGATACAGATGGGTGATGCACTCTCTCTACCTGAGGATGATTATTTAAGTATTCTACTACTTTTAATGCATTTTCCACATGACGTTCTACTCTTAAAGATAAGGTTTCTAATCCCTGTAAGAAAATAAATGCATGGAATGGAGAAATAGTTGCTCCTGTATCTCTTAACAAAATCGCACGAATCTTTGTAACAAATGCTGCTGGTCCTACGGCTTTTGTAAAGCTTACTCCGTGGTAGCTTGGGTTTGGCTCTGTTAAAGATGGGAACTTTCCGGATGCCTCCCAATCAAATTTACCGCTATCCACGATAACACCACCGATTGCTGTTCCATGGCCTCCGATAAATTTGGTTGCAGAGTGTACTACAATATCTGCTCCGTGTTCAATTGGTCTTAGTAAATATGGAGTAGCAAAGGTGCTGTCTACTACCAATGGAATTTTGTGAGCATGTGCAATTGCTGCAATTGCTTCAATATCACTTACATCAGAATTTGGATTTCCAAGTGTTTCAATGTAAAGTGCCTTTGTATTTTCATCAATTGCTTTTTCAAAGTTGTTTGGATCAGCAGGATCCACAAATGTTGTTTTGATTCCGTAATCCGGAAGTGTATGCTCTAATAAATTGTAGCTTCCACCGTAAATATTATTTGCTGCTACGATGTTATCTCCATTGTGTGCAAGATTCTGAATCGTATAGGTAACTGCTGCTGCACCGGAAGCAACTGCAAGTGCTGCTACACCGCCCTCTAATGCTGCGATTCTCTGTTCAAAAATATCCTGTGTTGGATTGGTAAGTCTTCCGTAGATATTTCCCGGATCTTGTAATCCAAATCTTGCTGCTGCATGGTCTGAATTATGGAATACATAAGAAGATGTAGCATAAATCGGTACTGCTCTTGCATCGGTAACTGGATCTGGATTTTCCTGTCCTACATGTAACTGTAATGTTTCAAATTTTAAATTTCTATCTGCGTATGCTTTTTTACTCATATTTTTTCTCCTTGTTTATCTGTTTTCTGATTTTTAATTATTTTTACTTTTTATTGTTATTCTTAACAGCAGAAACAGCCACACATTCGGTCATCTTTCGTTATGTACAAGGCTTTTTCTCTTACTTTTTTCATAGCTGATTCTCCTTTTCCTATATTTCCTACTTGTTTAAGTGGTTATTTAGTATAGTGATACTATATCCTACTTTTCCTACTATGTCAATAGGTTTTTTTATTTTTTTAAAAAATGTTGCTACATTTCTGCAGCAACATCTTTTCTATTCTTATTCTTTTTTGTTTAATCCAGTTCTCTCAAATACCATATCATAGCCATCATTTCCATAATTTAAAGAACGATTTACCCTGCTGATTGTAGCAGTGGAAGCACCTGTCTTTTCTGCTATATCCAAATATGTCTTCTGAGCGCGTAACATTCTGGCAACCTCAAATCGCTGTGATAAAGACAGTAGCTCATTTACCGTACACACATCCTCAAAAAACGTATAACACTCTTCTTTGTTTTCCAGACTTAAAATCGCTTCAAATAAATGGTCTACGGCTTCCGTTCTTAATTTTTTGCTCATATGCCATTTCTCCTTTTCATTGTCTCTCTTTTTGTACGCTTTGGTACGTTATCATATAGTAATTTTAACATATTAAAGTTTTGAAGTAAATAGAATAATCTTTACTTTTTCTGGTAAAAATTTATGTAATGTTCTAGCATTTCCGGATGGGTATTTACTAAAAGTTTTTCTGGAAACTCTGCTTTTTCTAATACTTTCTGGGCATACTCATGATTTCCTACCGCTGTATCAATATGTGCATCTGAGTCCATCACTACCGGAACTTGATATTTTATACACAAGCTCAGCATTTCTGCATAGGCCTCTCGTGGATCACCTCGAAAGCTTCCCGGTGACAAAGACGCATTATTCACTTCTAAAATGACCCGGTATTCTTTTGCTGCCTTTACTAATTCCTCATAGTTGATTTGAAATCTTGCATCATCCGGATGGGCAATAATATTAACATAGGGATTCTTCATTACATTAATGTATGCGCGTGTATTTTCTTCTCTATTTCCTGCTGTAAAGCATGGTGTATGAATGCTTGCCAGATTCAAATCCATCTCTTTTAGAATGGATTCCGGCAAATCCACATGTCCTTCAAAATCTAAAATATTCAACTCTGCCCCATAAAGCACCGTCATATTTCCCTGTTTTCGTGGCAATGCCCGATAATTCATAAAATACATACTATGACAACTTCCCGGCATAGCAGGTGCATGCTCTGTAATGGCATACACCTCTAATCCCTTGTTTGCCGCCGCTGTTATCATTTCGCTTCGGGTACTATAAGCATGTCCGCTTGCAATGGTATGGGTATGCAAATCTATTTTATCTACCATATGGTTCCTCTTTTCTATTCTCCAAAACTTATTCTACATTTTCTCACAAGCGTATATTATACCCCATTAGTTAAAAAAAGCAAGATTATTCTTATTTTAAAAACATTCGCAAAATTCTTTCTTTTGTTTTCTTATACGGTACATATCGCACAGGATTATCAAACCAATTGTATTTTTTTATCATACTTTTCCTATGGCTGAATGTTTCAAAGCTTTCTTTACCATGATAATTTCCCATCCCGCTTTCTCCTACACCACCAAATCCCATATAGGATGTAGCAAGATGTATAATTGTATCATTTACACAACCGCCTCCATAGGAAAGCCCCTCTGTGATTCTTTTTTCAACGCTTTTATCCTGCGTAAACAAATACAATGCCAATGGCTTTGGTCGTTCTTTTACAAATTGTTCTGCCTCTTCTATCTTTGTAAATTCCAGCACAGGCAGTACTGGTCCAAATATTTCTTCCTGCATAACCGGTGCACTCCATTTTACATGATTTAGTACGGTTGGAGCAATTTGTAATGTATCTGGATTTGCCTTTCCTCCAACCAGAACTTCTTCCCCTTCAATCAAATGACATATGCGTTCAAAATGCTTTTCATTAATGATTTTCGGATAATCCTGTCCATATTCTCCATCATTTCCATACATCTTCTTTATCCAATACAATACATATTGTAAAAATTCTTTCTTTACCTCTTTTTGTACCAAAAGATAGTCCGGAGCAACACAAGTTTGTCCTGCATTTAAGAATTTTCCAAATACCAATCGTTTCGCTGCAAGTTTAAGGTTTGCTGTTTTTTCTACAATACATGGGCTTTTTCCACCTAACTCTAATGTAACAGGTGTTAAGTGCTCCGCTGCCTTTGCCATAACTAATTTTCCAACTTTTATCCCACCTGTAAAAAAGATATAATCAAATTTTTGTTCCAGCAAATTTTGATTTTCTTTCCTTCCACCTTCTACAACCGCAACATACTTTTGCGGAAATACTTCTTCTATCATCGCTTTTATAACCTTTGACACATTTGGCGAATAGTTGGATGGCTTTAATACACAACAATTTCCTGCTGCCAATGCTCCTATCAATGGTTCCATACATAACATAAACGGATAATTCCAAGGTGACATAATCAACACCACACCATATGGTTCTGATTTTACATAACTTTTTGCCGGGAACTGTGCCAATGGTGTTTTTACTCGTTTATCCCTCATCCACTGTTTTAAATTCTTTTTGGTATATCGCAGCTCTGCCAATGTCATTCCCACTTCTGTCATATATGCTTCAAATACTGACTTGTTCAAATCCCTGTTCAAGGCTTCTTCTATTCGTTTTTCCCATTTTAAAATTGCCTGTTCTAAACGATTTAGTGCATTCATCCGATAGTTTAAGCTCTTTGTCTTCTGACTTTCATAATATGCTCTTTGCATTGTAACAATTTTTTCAATTTCCATAATTTTGCCCCTTCTATGATAATCTAATCTTTTCTAATTATATCACATTTTCTTTTCTATCCCATACTTTAATAAAAACGAATGGAATATATTTATGAAAAAGTTTGTTTGTCTTATTACAACTATATGCACTTTTTTTACTTGTTCCTGCTCTTATTCAAATCAATCACATCTTATAAAAGTTAATTTAAATGAAGTTGCACATTCCGTATTTTATACACCATTATATGTAGCTATAGAACAAGGTTATTTTAAAGAAGAAGGCATAGACCTTTCCCTCGTTATAGGTTTCGGTTCTGATAAAACTATGACTGCGCTACTTTCAAATGACGCTGATATTGCATTTATGGGCCCCGAAACAACTATCTATGCCTACAATTCTGGCGCAAATGACCAAATTATCAACTTTGCTCAGCTTACGCAACGAGCTGGCAATTTTTTAATTTCCCGTTCTAATATAAATGACTTTTCCTGGGCTGATTTAAAAGGAAAAACAGTCATTGGTGGTCGTAAAGGTGGCATGCCGGAAATGATTTTTGAATATATCTTAAAACAAAATGGTTTAGATCCTTCTACAGACCTTACAATCCTTCAAAATATTGATTTTGGTTCCACTGCTGCTGCTTTTTCCGGTGGGCAGGGTGACTTTTCTGTAGAATTTGAACCAAGTGCTACTATCTTAGAAACGCAGAACGCAGGTTACGTTGTTGCATCCTTAGGTGTTGACTCCGGCTTTATTCCTTATACTGCTTTTAGTGCAAAATCCAGTTATCTCGAAAAACATCCTGAAATAATTCAAAGTTTTACCAATGCGCTCCAAAAAGGTATGACTTATGTTAATACTCATACCGCAGAAGAAACAGCCAAACTAATTGCTCCGCAATTTAAGGAGATTGACCTTGAAACACTTACGAAAATTATCACTCGTTACTCTGAGCAAAATACCTGGAATACAGATCTTGTTTTTGAAAAGGAAAGCTATGACTTACTTTTAGACGTTTTACAAGAATCTGGTGAGCTTTCCCAACGTCCACCTTATGACACGCTTATAAATACAACTTTTGCAGAAAAAGCAATGGAAGAATAATCTATTTCTTTTTTATATAGTAGGTTTCCTCCGGTGTCCCACTTTTTAAATTAGACAATGCATTTTGCAATGTACCCTGGTATGTGGCATCATTTCTCCAGACAGACCTTGGATGCAGTCCTCCATTTTCATAGGATGCCTTATAATATTTTTCATTGATGAATCTGGTGTATGCAAAGTCTGTCTGAGCCACCGGCTGGGTATTGGTAATATACACTGTCACTGTCTTGTATACAGTATTCCCTATACTATCTACTGCCTTATACGTCATGCTTACACTTGCACTGTCTGTCAGCTCTGTAAAGTCCGTAGCAGCATATCCATATAGGCTCAGGCTTCCATTGATACCCACCACATCTATCTGTGCACTTGTACGATTTTCTAAGTCTCCGTCTTCACGGTCTGTTGCTGATGCAGTACTTAAGAGTTCTTCTTCCGTGATTTTTCCCTGCTGTGCAAAGCTCAAACTGAAATAACGGTCTACTGCCTCTATCTTGGGACAATCATCCCAAATAGCATAGAGTGTTACTACCGCTCCATCTTCTGCGGTCAGATTTCTTACGGTCTCCTGGTCTGCAAATTCTGCATCATAGATTCCATTTTCTAAATTCCATCCGGTAAAGACACTTTCTCCTTCTTCTGTGGTTCGCACAAACTGATTTGGAGGTAATGCGATATCTTGGTCATAGACTGCCGAAATATCCTCCATTGCTCCGTCTGTAGCTCCGTTTCCGTCAAAATGAATGGTATACGAGTTCGCTTTCCACTGGGCATACAGTGTTACCGTTCCGTTTTGTTCCGTTGTAAGATTCTTTACCTGCTGTTGATCGTTTAATGCCATTCCTGTTCCGTCAGGCGCAGTATTCCATCCCATAAATGTATACCCAATGCGTTCAAACTGGTTTTTCTGTAATGTCACTACTTCATCGTACTTGGCTTTCTGATTTTCCATGGTTCCGGATGTAGCTCCGTTTCCATCAAAAGCAATTTCATAATCATTGGCTACCCAGTGTGCATACAGTGTATTTCCACTGACTGTCGGTGTATAAGTTGTCCCCTCTTTACCAATAAACTCTCCACCTTCTGCACTGGTATACCAACCTGCAAACTGATACCCCGCTCTTTCTGCCTTTGGCAAAACAACACTTCCCGGTGTCCAGTCTGCTGTAAGCACTACCGTTTCATTCTGTCTGGTTGCCAGATTTGCCACCCATGCTCTGTCCGGATAAAGGTCCGATGTTGCCGTATCTATATTCAATGCACCTGTTCTTCCTTCATATATTCCCTCATTCATCCAGTGTGACACATATGCAAGCCTGTTATTTCCAAATGCTGCTTTTAAATCTCCAGCACCATACTTCATGTAATCTCCGATTTTAAAGTTCTGTGCTGACTGTCTGTCTTCTACTCCCTGCGCAATAATATATGTATACCAGTGATGGAGTGCTGCATACTTGTTATATCCGCACCAGTTTTTCACATCAGCGTATTTGTTCACATAATACGGTGCATCAAATCCATAATAATTAAAATACATTCCACGGTAGTAATACAGGTTATTGTCCTGCCATCCGTTAAACTTTGCATCTGCAAGGTCTTTATTCTTTTCGCTGGTTCCACCGTTTCCATTATAATTGATACTGTACTGCTTTTTGAATCCGTTGGCATTCAGGTATCCGCCCTGGTCAAAAGCATAACTCATATCCGGTGTATTACCGGAAGTAGCTCCGTTTCCGTCAAAATGCACTTTGTATGTAATAGGTTTCCACTGGGCATAGAGTGTTACTACACCACCATCTGTAGCAGTTAAATTTGATACGGACTGTCCTTGGGAAAAACTCTGTCCTTTTCCATCCGGTGAGGTATTCCATCCGCAAAAGACTGCCCCGTCTTTCTTATATCCATTATTGGAAATGTTAAATGTCTGGTCATATGTTGCGGACTGATTTGCCACATATCCTTCCGTAGCTCCATTTCCGTTATAGGTTACGGTATAGTTGTTTGGTACGAAACGATAACGGGTTATGATATGACTGTATCCCTTGGGATAATACTCGTTATCTCCTACCGTTCCCGCGGAATCTCCCAACCAGGAATGTCCATATGCTACAAAATACTCTTTCCCGGTATACGGGCAGTGTGAAAACTCCCCTCTGTAATAAGCATATCCGGCATATCCGTTTACCGCAGTATAAGGTCCTGCTAATACTGCATCTATCACTCCATTGATTGCATTTCCTACGTTGTATACATGGTACGCAACTACAGTGTTTCCGATTCGTTCTGCCCCTTCGCCCACTGGTTGCGCTGTATATGATGTCAATGCATAAGTAAGTCCCCCACTATTTACAACACCATTCATGACCTGTTCTGGTGTAGGAGTAAGACCTGTCATTGTGGTGTAGATAGCTCGTCCATCTCGATTAGGATTGTGCACACATTCCTTCTGCTCATACACCTCCAAATGATACCCCGTTTTAGATGCATTAGAGTCATAAGTTAGTTCTAGTGATGCAGCCTGTACATTTATCGAAAAAAAAGCAGTGCCAAGCATACACGCTAGCACTGCATTAACAACTCCCTTTACTATTTTTATCTTTCTTTTTTTCATTCTTCTTCCCAGTCTCCTTTCAAAAAATTTGACATTATCTAACTTCTGGTTAACTTATTTTTCCAAATTTCTCTTACTTTCCATAAATGAAGTATAGTCCTGAAACCTCACCATTGGAATATCCTGTTACACAATATACATTATTATCTAAGCTATTCCATAACGCTATGCCCTCTGCCGCACGTTCTGGTGGATAATGTACTAACGTACAGGTTCTTCCTGGCAATCTAGATGCTAACTGCGCCTGTGCTTCCTCATCTGTATAGACACAATCTGACCACTTTACATATATATCTGTCAGTATATCTCCTTCAGCCTGGCTCCATCCGTTTCCGGTTGGCTGTTCTACTAGTGTCTCCGGTGTACTTGTTCCACCATTTCCTGTGTTTCCATTTCCACCATTATTATTTCCACTTCCAGTATTTCCGTTTCCACTGTTTCCTGAACCACTGTTTCCTGAACCACTGTTCCCATTACCGTTTCCATTATTTCCGGAACCGTTTCCTGTCGTAGCACTTCCGTTTCCATTGTGTCCGTTTCCTGCACCATTTCCGCTATTACTACTATTTCCAGCATTTCCGTTGTTGTTATTGTTTCCATTTTCTGCTGATGCATCACCGGTATCATTACTTGCTACCTCTGCTGCATTCTGTGTAAGGAATGCCATAATAGCCGTATTTACTTCTGCAAGCTTGGCATTTGCATCTTTATATTTTACTGCATCAAACAATTCCTGATACTCGGAAAGAAGTTTGTCCCATGCATCCTGGCTTTCCTGTGGAACCATTTCATTATGATAATCCATAATAGCCATTCTCTGCTCTGTCAGATACTGTTCATTCTGCTGTCTATATCCTTCCAAATTCTTTTCTAATGTTTTCATGGTCTTTTCTGTATCACTGTCTGCTGTCTTATCATCCAAAGCAGTCTTAATGGTGTTAAAATCACGATTTAAAATATCTATTACAGAATCTTCTAAAATCAAATTATCTCTTAATTCTGTTGCTTTTTCGTAACGCTTGGTAAGGTCTGCAAGCAACGCTTCTTTTTCTTTCTGTTCTGCTTTTGCCTGCTCCTCTTTCTGCTGTTTTTCCTCTGCCTGTGCCTCTTTTACCACTGACTGGTGGTGAAGATACACACCTGTTGCAGTTCCTGCTCCTGCTACTGCAACTACTCCTGTTGCAATCGCTGCTATCTTTACTTTTCCTAATGCTGCTAATTTATTAACTAACTTGTTCATACCCGTTCCTTGCCCTTTCATCTGTTCTGTTAATCCGGTTTTTATTCCTTTTCCAAGTCCTGTTGTGGTATCTGCTCCCGCCATTGTAGTGGCTCCTGCCTGTGCACTTTGAAATGCCAATGCAGATGCCTTTATTCCTACTTCGGAACAAACCTGATTGTATATTCCCTGTGCAGATACTGTAGAAAGTGTATTTTCTTCCAGTAACATCTTTACTGCTAAAATGAGTACCGATGCTCCAAAGCCTCTTAACTTTACACCTTCTTTTCTTTCCAGCTCTGTGATGTACTCCTGTAGATGCTTTCTTGCCAGATACAGTCGTTTTTTTATTGTTCCGGCACTGGTCTTTGTCGCATCTGCTATCTGCTCTACCTTCAAACCATCGTAATAAAAAGATACCACGGCACTTTTCTGCTCTGCCGGAAGTCTTTCCAACAATCCTCTGATATTGGTTGCATCTTCTTTTCTGATTGCATCACTCTCTAACTTTATGGATTCGTCCGGTAGTTCTTCGAACATTCCTTCATGCTTCTCTGTGAGCAATACATAATTTTTCTTCTTGTTTGCCATTTTGGCTCCCTGGCGCATGATAGTGGTAGCAAGCCATGCATACAGACTCTCCACGTTCTTAAGGCTTTCGATATTACGATAAGCTGCAACATAAACCTCCTGTATCAGGTCCTGCACTTCCTGTTCATCGTTAATTGCAAGTTTTGCACGGGAGTATACGAAATTGTATGTCTCTCCATATATGTAATTAAACCCTTTTTCTTCTCCCTGCTTCATTTGCTCTACAGCCTGTCTTATCTGTTCTGTCTGCACGTTTCTTCCTCCATCCACTGCCATTTTCTCCTTTCCGATGGTCCTTTTATTTTTAACCCTCATATATAAGTTCCATCGGATTTCATTTTGGTTCCCTATTTTTGCAATTTTTTTAATTTTATTTTTCTGCAAGGCACATGTATGTTCCGATATTATCAGCTCACTTAACAAAAGGCAAGTATTTTTCCATTTTTTCCCATATATTCTTTTTTCAATGTACAACTTTCTTTTCACTCTAACTTTCCATAAAAAATTCTATCCGTTTCCAATTGAATTTCTTCTGGATACACAACCTGTCCATTTTCATCTATCCAACCCTCAAAATTGCCTTCAGGATTAACGGGCGTCGGTATTTTACTTCCTTCTGTTAATTTATATACTTTATAAATCTCCCCTGCAATTTTATACACTACTGTATACTGCTTTTTCTTTTCCAACTGATATTTTTCTAATATTACGGTTTTATCTGCTTCTACTTTTTCCTTTTTTCCAAGACAATTTTGAAAATTTCCTTCTGCATGTACTGATAAAATTCCCTTTTCTGTATCTGCTTCTATAATAGAAACTAGTATTTCAGAATCACTTTCAATTCCCATTTCCAGATTATTTTTGAAATATTGCACAAACTCCTGCCTGTCAATTTGGGGATTTTTCTTCAAATATTCAACTGTCTGCTTTGTTGCATGTTCTAAGGTATTTTCTAACTCATTTTTCCGGACACTGCGACCACTAATTATCATAGCAGCTACAATTACCATAAATGCAATTGCAGCCATTATGCCACCTTTTATCACATATTTCATTTTTTCTCCCTCTTATCCACAGGAATTTCTATTTCTTCCACTGTGTATCTTTTTTCTTTATCTTGCACCCTTAACTTAAAAACATAAATCCCTGCCTCTGGGAAAATTACTTTCTGTGTCTCTTGTTGATACATTTTCATTTGATTGTTTCCTGATTTATCTACGATTTCCTGCACTTCTACCGCTAGTTTTTTCCCTTCTGCATCTTCCCCCGAAAATATTTCTTCTATTGAAATTATATCCCCTGCGTACCACTGCTTTTGTTCGTTATAAAAAATTTTGGGTGCTGTTCTTTGACATACTTTTGAAAAAATTTGAAAATCCTGATAGTTACTATAATCTTTTTTCTGTAACTGTGTTCTTTTTCCAACTACAGACAGTAACCCTGCTGAAAAAATCAGTGCCAAAATCATAACGGCAACTACTCCCCCTACCAACATTTCACCATATTCTTCCAGTCCGTTTTTCATTTTTATCCCCTTTCCTTTAACAAATACTTTGGGAAAACGCTAGAATTACTTTGTAAATCTCTCCCGCCGGAAGTAACAATCGCATTACAATTCCTGTAATTGCCACAATTCCTGTAACTCCCAAAACTACTCCTCCATATTCATTCCATACATTTTTCATTCTTTCTTCCTACTGACTACTCACTCTTTCTAATAATTGCCAAAACACACCGGTTAACATTAGTCCTGCTATTACATAAACTATCATCCCTGCATATTCCTCCATAAGTTTTCTCATATTTTCTTCCTCTCTATCCTGCCATTCCTCGAATCTCGTGCTCCGAAAACAGATTCAGTACCGGAATAGCATAATCATAATATAAAATTACTGATGCCAACTGCATATTAGATGTTTCATCATATACTGCCGATTCTATTTCTACGCGATATCCTTCTTTCGCAGCTTGTTCTATACAAGCCTCTATCACACCTTCATTAAAATTACTACATGCGATTTCTTCCATAATATCAGAATGATAATTTCTGGCTGCGGAAGTTTGCACTCCGGCAGCAACAATCCCCATTCCAAGTAATGCTTCAAGTAATAAGAAGAATAATCCCATATAAGCTTTGATTACCTGTCCCATCTTTGTTCCTTTCTATATTAAATATTTATTTTAAATACTCATTTTTGTAAGAAATACCATCATAAATACTGCCATATTTATCATCATTTCAAATGAAATCGTAATTTGTGGTAAGTAACCGATGGTGGTAATTCCTGCTAGTTTTCTTTCATTTAATATTTTTTCTGCCTGATCTAATAATTTTTCATTTCGTTGCACCATTACCTGTATCTGCTCCTGGCTATCACCGTTTCCTGATTCAGATATGGCATATAACATTTTCATTGCTGACTGCACATAAGATAATTGGAACATATTTAAAAACTCCATATATGGTTCCATGGATTCTGGCTGTTCTTTCAATTTTTCTATCATTTTCTCCAATTCCGGTCTTAGTACAGTTGGCGCTTCTGTAACTGTCTTACTAATGGCAACCTGAACATTATTTCCCTGTAACAGTAATGCTAGTTCCATCAACCACTGTGGAAAACGAAGATTTATCTCTTTTATCAACCAGTTATAACAAATACGATAAGACAACCTATATGTTTTTTTCTTTTGTGTAACTATTTTCCAATACTCCCTCACTTTTTTCTCATCGTCTTCTATTTCTCTTTCCAGCCAGCTTTTTGCAAGTTCCTGATTTGCCTTTCTAAAAATCAACATATTTAATAGAAAATAGCAGGTTGTCGCTATCTGTGTAACAGAATTGTTTATAATGGAGTATTGTTCCGGCATTGTTCGATACACTCCATGAAATACTGCTGCCAAAAGAATCGTAATTAACAACGCAACAATTACCCTGGTTCGTCCCCGCTTCTTTTCTTCTTGCAGTAACAATACATTTTCAACCCATAAAGCCTTATCTGCAAGAAGCAAACGTATGCCATTTCTATAATCTCCACCATTTTTTTCAATTACTCGCAAAAAACTGTGAATTGCAATCATTCTTCTTCCCGGATACTGTTCTTCTATTTTTTGAAATGCCTCCTGATATAAATCATGTTCATATGTACCCTGTTCAATATACGCTATGGTTTCACCGATTGTAGTACGCATTCTTCCTTCTGGAAACAAACTTTCTGTATCACGCAAGGCTGACAATATTTTTCCTTCTTGTTGAAACGAATATAAAATTTGCTCCATATAATCTGATGCTTCTAAAAACTTTTTATGCTCGTACATATTTTTATATCCATTCAATAACATTCCCGGCAACATGATTATCCACGCCACCGCCAAAATCATCACCATATACCATGACAATGAAAACAGCCTTCCGCAAACAAATATACCACCAAAAGAAATCAACAATGAAATCACATAGTTGCCCCAAGAAAAATAATATCCGTATCCATCAATTTGTTTTTGTAAATACTTTGGATTTAACAGCCACCATGCATGCTCTTTTTTTCTTTTCTTTTTCATTTTTCCTCCTGTAAAAAACTCATATCCAATGGTTCAAATGCCGTTGTTTCCGCACATTGGAAAAATTTTTCTATATTGGCACGCTCAAACTTTCTTTTTACATCTTCCGGTATCTCTTTAGACAAGATTTTTCCGTCTTCCATCAACATATAAACACTATTTTTCCCTTGGTACCTATCATAAAAACACACCTGATCGATATAGCGTTTCTGTTTTCCCTTTTCATCTACACGTTGGCGAATTAGGACACCTACACTTACAAACTCATATATATAATTTTCTAAACGTTCTGCGTCCTTGGTCCTTCCAATCATGTTCATAATTCGATCCGGCAAATTTCTTAAATCATCTAAATGTAAAGTGGTAAACCCGCAAACTCCGGTAGACCACTGTTCTAACAAGTATTGTACTTCCGTAGAACGTGCCTCTGATAAAATAATCCATTTTGGGTTCTGACGAAGACATAACTTAATCGCATCTGTATAACTTAATTCACGACTTACCTGCAATTCCACACAATCATTTTCCGGATTAATTTCCCGAAAATGCATTTCTAAGTTATCTTCGATGGTAATTACCCGTTGATTTTCCGGTATAAATCTGGAAAAAAATTTCGCACATTCTGTTTTTCCAACTCCCGGTTCTCCGCAAAAAACAAAATTCATTTTTGCACGCACACAATTAATTAATAAATTTAAAATCGGCAATGGACAGTATTCTGTATCCAGTATACTTTCTATAGTATGCCTTACCTCCGGCAATGACTTACGAATACAAATGGATCGCCCGGTTACCGCAGCGGATTCATGTACGATACTGATTCTAAGTGTCTTTGTCTCTGCTTCTAACACATTATGAATTCGATTAAACGGTTTATTCACTCTGTTAGCTATTCTATGGGTGAACTCCTCGATAAATTCTTCTGTTATCGTTGTTTCTGCACGATATCTCCCTCTTTCTAAATCCGTTATCCACAACTCATGACCGTTATAATCAATATCTGTTACTTCTTTTTTCTGTATATAGGGTAAAAATGCCCCAAAATCTTCTTCTTGAAGTTCCCAATTTGTTTCCACGCATTTTTCCTTTCTTTTTAACACTTCCTAGTAAGCTCCCTGCCTAAAACCCGGCAGGGCAGCTTCTTTTTTATACTGTTCCAGCCTTGGTAAATAACGAATTTACCATATTTACAAATGCATTATGCACCGGACCGCCATCTACCAATAGCAGACCCACTAATGCAATCAGTGCAACAATTACAACACCGATAATAATAATTCCGCTATATTCTTCAAAAATGACCTTCATATACTTCCTCCCTTCTGTTTATTTCACATTATTCTTCCATGTTGTCTCTTCTCTTTTGTTATTGTTGATTTTGGCGAAGCTTACGCCTTTGATATTACTTTGATTAAAATTCTGATTCAGAACTAAAAGATGCCGTTTTCAGATTCGGCAATATTAGATTTATGATAGAACGTCGTTCTGTATTTGGTATTGTAATTGGTTCTTTTCAAAAAATCAATTATGCATTTTTTACAATTTTTTTCACAAAAAAATATGCCTTGCAGGAGCAAATCCGCTTACTGCAAGGCTTTCAGATGTCAAAAAAGATTTTTAGACACTGCTTATTTTTTATATATTTTCTACTTTTTTTATTGCTTCTTCCAGATATGGATTCTCAATCTGGTCAAACTTTCCTTCATCCACCATTTGAGCAAATTCAGGGTTCAATGGCATCTTTCCAAGTACCGGAATGTTCATTTCGGCTGCTGCTTCATCAATATGACTCTCACCAAACAACTTAATTTCTTTTCCGCAATCTGGACATTTCAGGTAACTATAATTTTCTACTAATCCTAATACCGGAATCTTCATCATTTCTGCCATATTAATTGCTTTTTTCACAATCAACTGCACTAACTCCTGTGGAGAAGTTACAATTACAATTCCATCTACCGGAAGAGATTGAAATACCGTAAGTGGTACATCACCTGTTCCCGGTGGCATATCTACAAACAGATAATCAATATCGCCCCAGTATACATCATGCCAGAACTGTTTTACCGTAGAGGCAATTACCGGTCCTCTCCATACAACCGGTGCTTCTTCATCTTCCATCAATAAATTCAAAGACATAATCTTAGTTCCATCTGCCGCTGCAACGGGAAAAAGTCCCATATCACTGCCTTCTGCCGGTCCATGAACTCCGAACATTTTAGGAATAGAAGGTCCTGTAATATCAGCATCTAAAATTCCCACTTCATATCCTTGCTTTCTCATTGCTGTTGCCAGTGAAGCTGTTACAAAAGACTTTCCAACGCCACCTTTTCCGCTGACTATTCCTATTACTTTTTTCACACTGGAATATGGATTCAAATCCTCTATCAAACTCTTTGGCGCACTATTATGGCCTGGACATCCTTCACAACTTTCCTTAGAACAGGTGGATGCTCCGCTGCACTCACTCTTATCTGCCATAATCATTCCTCCTGACTTTTATTATTTATCTTCACACATGTTGAAAATAAGTATACTCTATTTTTTGTTTTTTTTCAATAAATTACAATATTTTGTACATACTATCTCTATGAAAAAAAATTTTATACTATGCGGTCTGATTGGATGGTGTTTGGAAATTCTTTTTACTGCGTTTGATTCCTTTCGCAGACGTGAGCTTACCTTAGTTGGTAAAACTTCTCTTTGGATGTTCCCCATCTACGGACTTGCTGTTATTATCAAACCACTTTATCAAAAACTGAAAAATGTTCCTACACTTATACGCGCCTTTGCTTATTCTATGCTTATTTTTACTGCTGAATACATTTTCGGAAGTATTTTAAAAAAATATAGAGTATGTCCTTGGGACTACAGCAAAGCACGAACAAATATAAAAGGAGTGATACGTTTAGACTACGCCCCTTACTGGATGCTTACCGGGCTTTTATATGAAAAAATATTATGTAGGAAAAAGTATGAGAAACACACTTTATAAGTTTCTTCACTACTTGTGCAAATAAAAAGTACCGCTTCGTCTTTGGAGACAAAGCGGCATTTTTATTTTTAATCTTTCGTTTTAATCAGGAATTCCATCTCCATTAAGATCCAAATCACTTGCTCCGATATCCTGCGTATTGATTGTTCTTCTCTTCATTCTTGCTGCCTCTGAAGCCTTTAACAGATAGTTCTTAATTTCCTTTGCATGTTTGATATGTACCATAGTTAATTGAGGAGTTGTAACATCTCCTGTATAACAAATAATGGTTCCTAATCCGAAGATTCTTTCCAACAATGTGGTCGTCAGCTTTACATCCTGCACTTTATACATATAGCAATCATCTTCTTCGGTTCTTAATAAGCCTCTATCCTCTGTAATCATATCCGCTGTAATGCTATATTTTGTAAAAGTCCAAGGCAAACCAAAGAATAATATTCTTTTGCGCTCCTTGTATACTACTTCATCTTCTTCTAATACTACTTTTTCATTTGCCATAAAAAACACCTCATTAATTCATTTTCTTTTTATTGTACTATACTTCTTTTTTTCTGGCAAACCTTTTTCACAAAATACCTTGAGTTTCCGCAAATTGCATTTGAAAGGTGAATAAATCTAACTAAAATGCCAATCTGCCATATTTTGAAAGGATTTATGTGGTAGTTCTTTGACTAGAGGCACTTTAACAAGCCCCGTCTAATA
>JAAYPT010000027.1 GCA_012519695.1 Clostridiales bacterium
AAAAAGAGTCCGCTTGTCGGACTCTTTCGCGCCCGAGCGGTGTCGTTTACGACTAATTTCTTCTCCGCGAGGTTCGCTTCCTTAGCGGAGCGTTTTTCATGTAATAGGACGCAATTTCCTATTACATGAAAAAAGAACCTTCCACTCAACTTGGAAGGCCCTTTTAAATGCTATTTTAAACAATTAATGTATTATGCATTTACCATATCTTTTAAAGCTTTTCCTGCTTTGAACTTAGGAGCTTTAGAAGCTGCGATTGTCATTTCTTTTCCTGTCTGAGGATTTCTTCCTGTTCTAGCTGCTCTTTCGGAAACTTCAAAAGTACCGAATCCAACTAACTGGATTTTTTCACCCTTCTTTAATTCTTCTGCAACTACGTCTGTGAAAGCCTTTAATGCTTTTTCTGCATCCTTTTTAGATAATTCAGTTTTTTCAGCCATTGCTGCAACTAATTCTGCTTTGTTCATGACAAAATTCCTCCTCTGGATTCTCTTCTCTAATATAAATTATATTTAGGTTATACTCTCTATCAAAGTAAATACTCTTCTAGCTGATTACCTACAAACATATTTATACTTGTTTTCCTCTGCTTTGTCAAGAAAAATTCCATATTTATGGGCTTTTTAAAGGTTTTTATGAAATCTGCCGAAATATGAATTTTTACTTTGTATACTTTTTCTCTTGCTTTTTTTGATATTTTAATGTAGTTATGCCCAATTTAGAGCATTTTATCTATCATTGCAAGAACTTCTTTTCCTAATTTTTCAGATTTTTCATCTGCATCTGCAAGAGAAGTACCCTTTACACCATAGTAAAACTTCACTTTAGGCTCTGTACCGGAAGGTCTTACACACATCCATGCATCATCTGTTAAGTCATAATACAAAACATTTGAGCTTGGTAATCCGGTTGCTGTTACTTCACCTGTTTCCATATTTTTAATGGTATCTTTTTTATAATCTCTTGCAGAAACCACTTTATATCCACCGATTTCAGATGGTGTATTTTCTCTTAAAGTATTCATGATCTTCTGAATTTTTTCCAGACCTTCAATACCTTTTAAGGTAATTGCCTGCACATCGTCCTTATAGTAGCCATAACGCTCATACATTGCAATCATAGCATCCCACAAAGTCATATTTTTTGTTTTATAGTAAGCCGCAGCTTCACATAAGGTCATTGAAGCAACCACTGCATCCTTGTCCCTTGCATAGGTTCCGGTAAGGCAGCCATAGCTTTCTTCCATACCGAATAAGTATGTTCCATTTCCCTTGGTTTCAAATTCTAAGATTTTCTGTCCGATAAACTTAAATCCGGTCAACACTTCTACTAATTGAATACCATAATATTTTGCAATAGCATCTGCCATATTCGTGGAAACGATGGATTTGATAAATGCGCCATCCTTTGGCAATCCTTCTTTTTCTTTTCTCTGGCTGATGACATAATCACCGATTAAACATCCTGACATGTTACCTGTCAAACTGTGATATTCTCCGGTCTTTGCATCTTTTACATAAACTCCAAGACGGTCAGCATCCGGGTCTGTTGCTAAAATCAAGTCTGCATCTACCTTTTTGCCAAGCTTTAATCCTAATTCAAAGGCTTCTGCTGCTTCCGGATTTGGATAGCTTACGGTTGGGAATTCTCCATCCGGAAGTTCCTGCTCCGGTACTACATAAACATTGGTAAAACCAAGTTCTTTTAATACTCGGCGTACCGGAATATTTCCGGTTCCATGAAGTGGTGTGTATACAATCTTTAAGTCTTTTCCTACTGCATCAATGGAATCCTGATGCAATACAAGACTCTTTAATTCTGCAATATATGGATCATCAATGTCTGCTCCAATGGTCTGATATAATCCTTCTGCCTTTGCAGCTTCTTTATCCATGGTCTTTACCGTTGCATAATCGGTTACTTTTTTTACTTCATCCATGATTCCCTTGTCATGAGGTGGTGTAATCTGTGCACCGTCTTCCCAATATACTTTATAACCATTATATTCCGGTGGATTATGGCTTGCGGTAATGTTGATACCTGCAATACATCCTAATTTGCGTACTGCATAAGATAATTCCGGTGTTGGACGTAAGGACTCAAACACATATGCCTTAATTCCATTTGCATTTAAGCATAAAGCTGCTTCATCTGCAAATTCCGGAGACATTCTTCTGGAATCATATGCAATTGCAACACCTTTTTTCTGTCCATTGACAGATGCAATATAGTTTGCCAATCCCTGTGTTGCTTTTCTTACTGTATAAACGTTCATGCGATTGGTTCCCGCGCCAATCACACCACGAAGTCCGGCAGTCCCAAACTCCAGATCCATGTAAAAACGTTCTTCGATTTCTTTTTCGTCGCCTGCAATATTCCGTAATTCTGCTTTGGTAGCTTCATCGAAATACGGATTATTCAGCCATTCTTGATACATCTCTTTATATCCCATTTCTTCCTCCTATTGATTTTATGATATACTATTTTATGATATACAGATTCATAATACTTCAAATTCGGGATTTTCTCAATAGGTGTTACCACAATTTTTAAGGGAAGTTAGTTGGTACTACTGCCCTGGGAGGTGGATAATGTACCATTTCGGATTTGTTGAATCAGTTGTTGTACTGCTTCTTCCTGTGCTTTTGCACTATCCGTGGTAGAACTTTGTGTTCCTGACTGATCTGTGTTTTCTGTACTCGACTGTGTAGCCTCTGCGGCTGCTTCTTCTGCCTCTTCTTCCTCTTCTGCTGTCAAAAGCTGTATCTTTAAATTAGCACTTTCTGAATTTACCACTAATGTTCTTTGCCAGTCTGCATATCCATCTGCCTTAGCGGTTAATGCATACCTGCCATACTTTAACGTTAACGGCTGAGACAAATCCACTTGTTGTCCATTCAGATAAAGCACTGCATTTTCAGGCTCTACCGTAAAGGTAATCGAACAGTATTTTGGTCCCTCACCTTTTAATTCTTCCAGGTTTACCGTTGTCTCTCGATTTGCTTCTATGGTAACTTCACAATTTCCACCATATCCATCATTTGCTACAGATAACAAATATGTTCCTTCCGGTACTTCAATTCGCATATCCTTCTGGATATCCACAGACAATATGTTTCCAATGGTAATGTTTCCACCTTCAAACATCTCTGTATTCTGTAAAACTACCGTTCCATGTCCACTTGTTACCTGAATGGCATAAATTTTTTTATCAATTCCTTTTAAGCAAAGTGTATCCCTTTCACTAACCTCTGCCATAGAGATTCGATTATTATGATAAAACACCTGAACATCATCATCATAGTAATAACTGTTCTTTCCTACAGTAATGGTTTTTGCATCTGTATCTACGGTAAAATTATGCACATCTGCATAGGTAAATATTTCGTCTGACACCTGTATGGATTTTACCGTATTTTTCTGTAATGCTACGTTTACCATTTCTCCTGCTTCTAACTGGTTCATGGCAATACTGTTTCCGTACTTATCCTTGATATAAGTAGCTCTGGTATAATCATATTCTTTTTCTTGCTGCTCCTTATATCCCTTTAGCACAATCTTACTTTGTTCTGTATTAAGTCCCGTAATAATAAATAATTGCTCTTCCTGTGTGGTATTTTCTTCCTCTTTGGACTTTTCTTCCTTCTGGTCTTTTACATACACTTCTCTGCCATCTGTCAGCCCCTGACTTTTATTTCCACAGCCAACTGCCATCAAACATATACTTAATAATAACAAACTTCGTATTTTTTTCTTTTGCAACATTGTTTCTCCTCTTTCCACTTGCACATGTTAATACATATCCCCAAAAGCAACTACGCACGCAGTACCCGTTCAAAAAAGCTACGCTCACATTATACCTTTTTCTTCATTAAAAGTAAAAAGGTTTCTCGTGCTTCGTTTTGTCCTATGATTTTTTCTAATTTTTCTAAATTTCTCCCACATACCCATGCTTTACTGGAATTAAAATAGTGATTTGCAATCTTCCAGAATTTTTCCGGATATGCCAGCCGAATGTATAATTGCTTTAATTCTTCCGAGGTCATCGGTCTTACTTTTTCATAGGCTGCAAGCATATCTACCCCCAGTCCCATATTCCAGTTATGCTTTTCCATGATTTTTCGCATAAAATTTCCCAAATCTCCTGCCTGCACATCATAAGAGGCTCTTTCAAAATTCAGTACAACCAGTCCCTGGCGGGTAAAAATCACATTATGCTGATTATAATCTCCATGACAGATGCCATATAGCAAACTGGTACCCGCCTGTTGCAATTCTTTTTCCTGTAATTCCATTACCTGTCTGGCTTCTTCATAAAACATAGGATAACTGCGCAAGAACTCTTGCTCAAAGCGGTTTTTCTTTTTTCTGGAATACACATAGTTACGAACTTTCTTTAATTCTCTGGTGTGTTTTTCATTTTCAAGCAACAGAGTATTATCCTGTACCTGAAGGTACTCCGGTATCTCCAGTGGAAATTCACGCATTACTTTATGTAACTTCGCCAAACGCTGTACCGCACATAATATGTCTTCTCGGTTCTTGGTATCACATTCTCTTCCTTCGTACCAGTCACGCACCATGTATGCGGTACCGTCCGTATCAATTGTAATTGTCTTTTCTTCTTTATTTTTTACAATACAATCAATGCTTTCTTGTCCTTGCTCCTTTAAAAATTCCAGCAAACCATATAAAAATTCTGCTCTGCCTTCTGAACCTTTATATTCCTTTAAAATTTTAAGCCCTTTGTCGGTATCACAAATCAGAGCTCCTCTGCCTTTTATTGTCTGCTTTACTTCAAATGGATACTGTTCTAAAATCTGGTTTTCTCGATTATACACACAAAACCCCTCCACATCGTATTCACAGTTTATTTCCTGCGTCTTTCTATACATATGTAAAGGGGTTCTATTCTATTCAATTTTTTATCCGCTTCATCAAAATTTCTTTTTGATTATCTTCCGGGTACTCTAACACATGGGAAAGCATCTGATCTAAGATATTACCAACTTCTTTTCCCGGTTTAACTCCTGCTGCAAGCAAGTCTTTTCCTGTTACTGCAAGGTCTTTTAAGGTTAAACACTGTCCTTTTTCCAGAATTTCTTCATACATTCTCTGATATTCTGCAATATAAGCAAGTTTCTCATCGCGCTTATAAAGATTTTTCCCCATTGTATCTGCCCGTTTTACCGCAAATAATGCGGGATATTGTTCTAATCCCGTCTTATGGATGGCTCTGCGAATTGCTACCGGCTCTAATGAAGGCATGTCATCATGATGCTTTATCAAAGCAGTTACTTTGCGAATGGTATCGTTGTCAAATTTTAATCTTCGTAATATGTCTTTTGCCATTTCTGCACCCTTTGCCGGGTGTCCATAAAAATGATATATGCCTTGTTCATCTACACTTTTGCAAACAGGCTTTGCCACATCATGCAATAGCATGGTCAAACGAAGTATCTTATCCTGCGGACTGTTTTTCACTGCTTCTATGGTATGTTCTCCTACATTATAACAATGGTGTTTGTTATTCTGAGGTGTCTTTATCATGGCATCAAATTCCGGCAAAAACACCTTGGTAAGTCCCGTTTCATAAGCTGTCATAAACTCTTCCGGATGGTTAGATACCAATAACTTCACTAACTCTACCTGTATACGTTCTGCACTGACTTTTGAAAGGTTTCCCGCTAATTCTACAATGGCTCTTTTGGTATTTTTTTCAATGGAAAATCCAAGCTGTGCCGCAAACCGTACCGCCCGCATCATGCGAAGGGCATCCTCTTGAAAACGTTCTTCGGGATTTCCCACACAACGAATAACTTTTTTCTCCAAATCCTCGATTCCGCAAAAGGCATCCACCAAGCCGTCCTTTTCATTATACGCCATGGCATTAATAGTAAAGTCCCGTCGTTTCAAATCCTCAATTAGATTGGAAGTAAACACCACTTTCTTCGGATGTCGTCCATCTTCATATTCTCCGTCAATACGATAAGTTGTGACTTCAAATCCTTCTTTTTCCAGCATAACGGTTACTGTTCCGTGCTGAATCCCGGTATCTATGGTTCTTCGAAAAAGATTTTTTACCTGCATGGGATTTGCCGAGGTTGTGATGTCCCAATCCTCTGGTTTTCTTCCTAAAATAGAATCCCTGATGCAGCCGCCTACTGCATATGCTTCGTAGCCGGCATCCATCAGGGTATCAATTACATATTTTACTTTTTCAGGCAATTCAATTACCATTTATACTCTCCTACTGGCACAGAGCTGCCACCACTTGATTGATGACTTTTCCGTCTGCCTTTCCTCTTAATTCTGCCATAACAGCCTTCATAATCTGTCCTTTATTCTTAGTTGCTACAACATCTGCAAATTTTTCTGTAATGTATGCTCTTACTTCCTCTTCTGACATCATAGCAGGTGCATACTCTTTGATTACATTATATCTGAACTCATATTCTTCCTTTAAGTCTGTTCTTTCTGCCGGGCAGGTATCAATCTGTTCTTTTGCTGTTTTTAATTCCTTTAAAATAACACGGTCTGTTAATTCGTCTGGAATATCTTCTCTGCATCCTTCATCAATTGCTACCTTTTTTACTGCTGAAACCAGGGAAGAAATTGCTTCTTTTCTATTCTTATCCTTTGCCTTCATTGCTGCAATCATGTCTTTTCTTAATGTCTCAATGTTCATTTCTATTTCCTCCTAAACTATTTTAAACATTTTCTTATAATACACGCCGTACGGTAATAATCGGGCGATATGTAGCATTATCATAGCCTACAATTCCATAAGCAGTTCCTTTGGCATGTACAATCTGACCATTTCCCATATAGATTGCCACATGACCTGCATAACAGATTAAATCTCCCGGCTGGGCATTTTCATAACTTACTTCTTGTCCTACAGAACGCTGTGCATAGGAATAACTTGGAATACTGATTCCAAAACGACCGTACACATAGCTGGTAAATCCGCTACAATCTGCTCCGGTATTTGGGTCTTTTCCTCCCCATACATATGGATTACCCACAAAGTTCAGCGCATACTGTACCACAGCACTTCCGCTGACACTGGTAGTATGTGCCGGATTTAAGTTCTGTCCTCCGGAACTTCCGGTGTTACTGTTTCCACCGGAATTACCGCTGCTGGAGCCTGTCCCACTGTGACTGTTATTATTTTGATTTGCTGCCGCCTGTGCTGCTGCACGAGCTGCCTGCTCTCTTTCCTGGGCTTCTCGTTCTTCTTCTTTTGCAATTACGGTATTTTGCTGACTAATTGTATCCTGATACTGAGCAGCAAGTTCCTGTGCCTGTTTTAACTTTTCTCCAAATCCATCCATGCTGTTTTGCTTCTTGGCAATGGTGTTCTGGTAATTCGTAGCTGCTGTCTGATAATCTGCCTGTGTCTGCTGCAACTGGGCAACTTCTGTCTCCTGCTGTTGCTCCAAGGCTGCAACCTGTTCCTTTGTCTGCTGATAAGTTACCAGTAGCTGCCTATCATAGCTATACATTTCATTAAAGTATTCTACACGATTCAGCATATCAGAAATGTTATCTGCTTCTAAAAAGCTGGTAATCATAGTAGAATCTCCGTTTTCGTACATAAACTGGATTCTCTTTTTCATTGCCTCATACTGATTTGCCTCATCTGCCTGTGCCTGAGCCAATTCTTCCTGCGTCTGGGCAAGCTCATCCTGTTTGGTAGCTAATTCCTCCTCCAATGTACTTAAGTCAATCATAACTTGTACCAATTGGGAATCTAATTGATCTATTTCATTTTGGAGTGATTGCTGCTCCTTTTGGATTTTATCAATCTCTTCGTTCTTTTTATCTAAATTTTCCTCTGCCTCTTTCTTCTTGTTCTGTGCATCGGTTTTCTTATTCGCAAATGCTACCGTAAACTGTGAAAAACACAATACTACCACTAATAAAGCGGCTGCAAGTCTTTTGGATTTCATTTCTTTCCCCTTTCTCACATCTACATTTCAAAGTTTCATACGAAACAATTATAGCATTATCTTTTATTGATAGCAACCGAACCTGCTTTGAAAATTGTGGGAATTTTTTTACATACGTTCTAACCGCTCCATTGCCATTTGCAACATTTCTCTGGTAATTGGATACGGATAGTGTCGCACATCAGACATTTCAGGAATTCGTTCCATGGTTTCTTCAAACTCTTGGGTAGTAATTCCGATATCTTTTAATTTTAACGGCAATCCCAATTCTTGATTCAAATGGTATATTTTTTCAAATTCTTCTTCCTGTCCATCACACAGCAATGCATATAATACACCGAATCCCACTACTTCTCCGTGCAAATGCTCTTTTTCAATAACCGGATATGCTGTCAATGCATAGAAAATGGCATGGGCAAGCCCGCTGTTATAATCCGGGGTAAAATCTCTGGTTAAGAAAATAGACGCTACGCCTGTGGTTACCACAATAGAAAGAACTGCCTGCTCCAATTCATAAGAACAGATGCCCTTTTGATTATCCTGATATGCCTTTCCGCCATATTGCACCAATGGGTCTAAGCACATACGACTGACTGCTACTCCAAGTGCTGTAAAATGCGGAAGTTCTTCTCCTCTTGAAGAGATGGTTGCTTCGTAATATTTTGCATAAGTATCTCCTATGCCTGCCCAAAGATACTTTTCCGGTGCTTTTGCAATAATTTCCGTATCGATAAAGGCATGATTGGATGGCTTTGTAAAAAAATGTGGTTTTAAAAAAGTACCATCCTCATTGTACATAATAGACACAGACGTACACGCAGCACAATTGGATGCAATGGTTGGAAAGGTGAAGATTGGCTTATTATCATCAATGCAAAGGCATTTACAGGTATCTAAGCATTTTCCGCCTCCTACTGCAAACACCATATCTGCCTCTTTGTATTCTTCTAAGGTTCTTAAATGTTCTACATTTGCATAGGTACAATCATTTCCATAATACTCATGTCCTACCAGTTCAAATCCTGTTTCTTTCATTGCCTTTAACAACTTCGTTGCAATTGCTTCATAGGATTTTACTCCGCTGATAATAAGAACTTTTTTCCCGAAAGGACTACATATTTTTTCTATTTGATTGTAAATATCACTGCCGATAGAATAACTTGGCAGGTGCATCTCATAATTTTCCAACTTCATCTATGTCTTCCTCCACTTCTTTTCTATGATTACTCTTCGCTGGAGAGCAAAATTCTGTCGTTATCAAATTCCTTTTGCTTTTTCATGGAATACATTTGAATTAAGTCTTCCATGGACATATTTTCACGTTCTTTTCCGCTTACATCTAAAATAATCTCACCGGAATCCAACATAATGGTTCTACTTCCGGTGCTTAATGATTGTTTTAGGTTATGTGTAATCATCATAGTAGTGATATTATTTTCTGCAACGATAGTCTTTGTAATCTCCATAACCTTTTCTGCTGTTGCCGGGTCCAAAGCTGCTGTATGTTCATCTAACAGCAATAATTTCGGAACAGACAGGGTACACATTAAAAGTGTTACTACCTGACGCTGTCCACCTGACAAAAGTCCGATTTTTGTTTTCATACGGTCTTCGATTCCCATGTGATACCGTGCCAGGTTTTCTCGGAAAAATGCCGTCTTCTTTTTTGTAATTGCAGAGGAAAACGGATTGGCATGGCGTTGGGATCTTGTGTAAGCAAGTGCCAGATTTTCCTCAATTGTCATGTGTGGTGCTGTTCCCTTCATAGGGTCCTGGAATACTCGACCAATCTCTCTTGCTCTCTTATGTTCACTTTTATAAGTAATATCTTCGTTATCTAATAAAATTTTTCCGCCATCTACCATAAAGCTACCGCAAATGGCGTTAAACAGTGTACTTTTTCCTGCCCCATTGGAACCTACTACGGTTACAAACTCTCCTTTTTTCAAAGAAAGACTCATGTCTTTGATTGCCACATGTTCATTGACTGTTCCTTTTTCAAATACTTTGGTAATATTCTGTATTTCTAACATTATCTTGCCGCCTTTCTTTGTTTGCTTTCCGCAGCTTTTTGTTTGATCGCAGGAATTGCCAGTGTAATAGCTACAATCAGTGCACAGGTAAATTTCATCAGGTTCGCACTCTTTTCTCCGAAAAGATTCTGGCGAATAACAAATGCCACGATTAACTTATATAATACGGAACCAAGTACCGCAGATAATACGCCAATTGCCGGACCACGTTTTCCTAAAATTGCTTCTCCAATGATTACTGCTGCAAGACCGTAAATCAATGTTCCGTTTGCTGTGTTAATGTCGGAGTAACCAAGGCTCTGGGATGCCATCGCTCCGGCAAGCCCAATTAATGCATTGGCTATCATAAGTCCAATGATTTTTGTTCTGTCTACGTTTATAGAAGAAGCACTTACCATATCCGGATTATCTCCGGTTGCCCGTACACAAAGACCGATATGTGTACGGAAAAACCAAACGATAATACATAATACTAAAATTACAATACCAAGACTTACCACTGCTTTTACCACGCTGGTTTCGTATTGTCCACGAATCCCCAAAAGTTCTTTTACCTTTTCAAATACGGTATTTTTATCATAACTTAAGTTTGTGGTTGCGCCCTTTTCTGTTAAGGAATAACAAACCAAATTGATGGAATACAGACCACTCATGGTAATGATTCCTGCCAATACCGGATGCACTTTTAACTTTGTCTGCAAGCATCCGGTAATAACTCCTGCGAAAGCTCCTGCTAAGATTCCTGCAAAAAGTGCCAATACCGGATGTCCCTGCAAGGAAACCAATACGGACACCACTGCACCAAAGCCAAAGCTTCCTTCTGTTGTCAAATCCGGAATATCTAAAATTCGAAGGGATATATAAATTCCCATTGCCAACAATCCATAAATCAATCCATCCGGCAGATTTGATAAGTAATATTGTAATTCAATCATCTTTTTATCCTCTTATTCTAGTACATTTACTTCATAGGCTGTTTGAATTGTATCCTGAGTTAATCCAAGTGCTTCCATTGCTGTCTTATTTACAGAGCAATAATCAATTCCGATTACTTTAGAAGGTATCTCTTCTAACTTCTTTCCTTCTAAATACTCGATTGCCATATCTGCTGTTTTTCTTCCGATTCCCTTGTCATCAATTGCTAAGGTTGCAAAACATCCGGATGCCACTGTAGTTGCGGAAGAACAATAAGTTGGGATTTTCTTTTCATTACAAATCTCGACTAACTTTTCTACTCCATCCTGAATAATAGAATCGTTTGATACGAAAATTGCCTGTGCGCCATCACTAATCAAAGCATTTACTGCTGTTTCAATATCCGCAGATGTTGGAGCTGTTGCTACGGTATAAGCAATCTGCTCAGAATCTAAATATTTCTTACACTGCTCTATGGTATTTGTTGCATTGTCTTCGTTTCCGCTATAAATCAATCCGAATTTTTCTACCGGAGTAGTTGCTTTTGCAAGTTCAAAAATCTCAGATACCGGAATTGCATTAGATGTTCCGGTTGCATTTTTATCTGGGTTTTCCATATCACTTAATACACCTGCCGCCACCGGTGCAGATACGGCACAGAAAAATACCGGTGTATCAGACTCTGCATTTACAAATGCCTGTGTAGATGGAGTTGCAATGGTAAATACCATGTCATAAGTTCCGTCTGTCATATTATTTACAATGGAAGTAAGGGCAGATGCATCTCCTGCTGCACACTGATAATCAAACTCTGTATTTTCCTCCGTGTAACCTTTTTCCTTCATCTCATCTAAAATGCCTTCTTTCATATCTGTGAAAGCACCGTTTTCTACCATTGTGACAATTCCTATTTTCTTTTTATCCCCACCGGATTTGTCAGTACTCTTTCCATTTCCACATCCCACTACGAATGTAGCTGCACAAACAGCTGCCAATAAAACACTCAACACTTTCTTTTTCATTTCTTTTTCCTCCTCTAAATACGTTTTCTTATCATGTAATACTATGGTGAATAGATTTTCTTATTTGGCATTAAGTAAGTTTTTCTGATTATCTCTAATTAAGCAGACTTAGAATTGCAAGCAATTCTAAGTTCGCGTTGCTCCTGCCCATGTCACATTACAAAATTTTCTGTAAACAGAAATTTTGTAATATTCCACGTTCAGTCTGCTTAATCACGCAAAAAAGTCCTTATTTCTACATTTCTGCATCATGTAAAAATAAGGACAAGTTATCAATTAAACCTGCGGTACCACCTTGCTTGATTCTTATGGAATCCACTCTCTTAGTAATGCCATCACATCACCTGTCTTTAACGCAGACATTACGTCTCAGATACTCAGCCTATGCCTTTCCCTTCGCCCTCTACAGCCCATGTATCCAAACACTACCTACCGGTTTCCACCATCCCGGTTCTCTGTACGGGCCCTTTTGTATACCTTCTCTGTATCAGCGGTTTCATTTTTTCACTTGTGGGTATTATAGTCTGTAAATTTCCATTTGTCAATACTATTTTTTTATTATCTTTATCCTACTGTCTTTATAATGAGAATCTTATCTCCTGCTTTTATCTGCTCGGAAGACAATTGATTAGTACTTACAATATCTGAAATGGTCGTATAATTTTCCTTGGCAATATCCCACAAACGATCTTCATCCTTAGCAATATATCCAATGATTCCCGGACTTTCCTGCAATGCTTCCATATCTAACGGTTCTTCTTCTACCTCGGTCATTTTTTTCACTTCCTGCTGCTCAAATACAATACTGTTTAAGTTAATGACCGCCTTTACTTCTACCTGTGTACTATCTGTCATGACAGTTGTCATTTGATCAATTCCTGCCTGCAAATGATATCTGCAATTTTTGCGAATCCCCGGTACTTCAATTAAATAGTGAAACGGCAGCACATCCCGCATGGAAGCCACCGGCATCTTATCATCCGTAGTCACATAAAGAATTCCTACCTGAAGTGTTCCTTCTACCTGAATTCCATCTGTTACAATTTCAGTCTGCTCTACTACCGCCTTTCCTTCGCTTGCACATATCTGTAAAATCGGCTCCTGATTTTGATCTGTATTCATTTTTTCCGTAATTCTGCATTTTGAAAAATTCCGAAGCAACATTTTTTCAAATACAGCGTCTTCATAAATAGGCGTTAGCTTGGATTCAGTGGAATAAATATCTTCTACCATACGATTTTCTTCTTCGGAAAAAATCTTAAGCTCTAAATCCAATACCAGCTCTAAATGAAGCATTCGCTCTTCCCCGTCATAATCCGGCTTTGCTTCTAACTCAACTCCGGAAATATGATAAGAAATATCACTTATCATATCTTCTGTACTGCCGGGACAATCAATCATTCCTACAAACGGCAAAGCATTTTCTACCCATTGCAGACGTTCTTCTTCATCTTCTCCCTCATATAATACAAAAATCAGTGCCTCGCCCTTGATATTTAACTGATTTTCCCCTAAACGCATTTCCACACTGCGAAGCTGTACACTTTTCCATAATATCTGATGAATATTAGGCTTGTTAGATGGAAGTACAATTTCTTCTTTAAAACGATAGGTATCTTTTTGAGATAATAACAGTGCCATGGCTGTCATGGAATTTTCCAATACCTGAAGCTTCTCATTTTCCTCTGCCCCTGTTACCAATTCTTCGTCGTAATTTTCGTCTACCACTGCCTTCAGCATCACAAGTGCCTTCACACTTACTTTTCTGGAGTTGATGATACCAAGGGATAAATCTTCCATTTCCCATGTGATTTTTGCTGTATCGTACTCATTGATACCCTCCATGGTAAGACTTTCCTGAAAAGGTATTTCTCCGGTAAGGCTGTCAATTTTCCCTGTATCCTGATCGCTGCGATACAACATGGAAAATTTTAACACGCCCTTTAGCCACACATGATCCTGTGTAATATTTGTCTCATCAAACCGAATTTCTCCTCTATCCATAATAATTCGCAGTAAATCCGGCTTTACATCGGGAACATTAAAATCATCGTCTAAGGTAATCTGCGTCACCGCTTCACCCTTTTCCCGACTCATATGTATATATTTTTTCTGTAATTCCAAATTAAAAACGCTCCTACTCTGAACTTTGTACATTCTATTCAAAGTAGAAACGTTTTATTCATTCTAACACAACTTCATTCTAACATCCCTTGTAAGTACATCGGCGTAGCTAAAAGACAATACCTGTGGATTCTCATTCTCATCATTGACCTGAATGGTAAATACACAAGGATACGCGCCCTTAATGACACCTTCCTGAACATCTACCCTATTTCTTCCACGGTCTAACTGAATCAGAACTTTGTTTCCTAACTGCTGCAATACAGATGCTCTTACTCTGCGAATATCTTCCTGCTTTACAATCATATTTCCACCCCATTCTTTTTTGGTCTTCTAGCCCCTTATTATGTCAATTTCATTATTTAGTATAGCACTGTAATAAAGTATTGTCAATTAAAATTTTCATAAATGTACTAAAAATTTTACAACTTGGTAAATGTACCGCTAAGAGACATTTAATTACTTGCCCAAACATTTCATCTTTCTGTTGATGATAAGCAGTTTTTGGATTTCCGCAAGCTGCTTCTTAAGTTGAAGATTCTCCTTTATGTAATCATAATCGGCTTTGGCTTCTTTTTCTTCTGGTTCGTAGTTTTAACTCATTTGTAACATACCTTGTTTTCTCCTAAGATTATATCTTATTAGGTTAAGCTGTTACAACTATGTTATATCACAACAGTAGAGACATAATTAAATTCATGCCCTATTATACTCCTCCAAATCCTTTGCAAATATATTTTTTTCCATAAGTATATTAACAATTTCATTATTTTTAGATATTAGTAATATAAGCGAGCCATCCCAGACTACTATTTCTGAAATTGCCAACGGATGTTGTATTTTAATTGGATTTTGCCAAAATCCTTTATATCCATCTGCATATGGATAATTGTATCCTAACACCTCTTCAAGTGTTGCATCTTTCGGAAAAATAGAAAACACTCCCCATATCCATTGGAAGTCTTCTTTTTTCAATAAGCGTAACAACTCTTTCCCTTCAATCCAGCAATATTCATCATCCAAAATTCCAGATATTTCTTCGTCTAAAGGATAACATTCAATGTTGGTTATTAGACAATTATATTTTTCAAAATCATTTATACAATCCAAAACTTCTAGTAATGAAATCTTATCATTATTTATTATACAACCTTTCATCTTGCACTCCTTAATTTCTTTTAGGTTTTCCGTCGTTATACTCCCATGTATGTTCATGTGGAACTTCCAGATGTTCTTTAGGATTTCCATGGTCACTCATATCAACGTCTCTATATGCCCTCCCGTTTGAATCATACCAACGCCTAGTTTTTATGTTTCCATCTGCATCTAAGATATCTACAGAAGTGTTGGCTTCACCAAATGGTCCTGGATTTTTACTAACTAAAGTATGATTTGAAGACGGTGTAATATCTATTTCATTTCCTAATGTTGATGTAATAGTCTCTCTACCACCCTTAAACCTCTGCACCACTCTCCCTATTGCTCCACTTACGGCTTCACCAAATATATTAAACAATACATTTCGCCCTATGTCTACCCCTGCATTTCGAAATACTGTCTCTGAACTTTCTCCATTATATATATCTATTATCGCCTTGGGTACCGTAAATGCACCGGTATCTACAATGGTAGCTCCTATGATATTGCTTAGATGATCTTGTCCAATTCGTCTTAGAATGGGGAAAGTAGACAGTCTTTCTGACCAGCCTCCTATTCTCTGTGCCAGTCCCGGTATATGTCCTGCCACACTTGATGCCATATTATAGGTCAACAAACCTCCTGCCAAGTTTCCTCCAAATGTGGTATACGGATGTTGTGTATGACTGTTTATAAAAACATTGTCCATGGAATAATTCTTCAAAATGCTAGTTCTAAGTCCTGTCCTATGTTCTTATCACATAGTAAACGCACTCTTTCGCATTTCCATATACCCACATTTTTTCTCCATTAACCTCTACCTCAAATGATTTTGGAATATTGGTAGGCGGATAATTATTTTCACAGCACTAAGTATCATGAAAACAATACGTTTTAAGTCTTTGAGGAAACAATATTCCGTTTTGATTTCATTTGCCATTTTCACTATACAGTTTCGCCAGCACTTTCCACTACTGTGGTACGGTACTCTGTACCTTTTTTCAACATTCCATAACTAATACTGATTATCCTTCTTGAAACACAAAAAAGCGCATTATCTCCACAGCACCAAATGCCATGAAAATAATGCGTTTTAAAAACTAATCTACAATTAATTCGAGTCACAAATTACCAAATATCAATTCTAGATACCTCAAACTGAATACACATCCCATTTGACATATCTTTGGGAATTTTGTCTTCATCAATATGTAAATTAAAACCCTTTACCTCAACAATCCCGTTTTGCATATTTTTTAATTCACCTCTTAACTTATACTTAAATTCGCCCTCCATTTTTTCAATAATATTTTCCTTTGTTTCACACATTATAACATTATCTGTATCGAGACATTCTAACGGTTCTACTAATACATCACCTACATCATATGAACATGGGCATGAAAAACAAATTAAACAATCTGCATCACTTACAACTTTTAAAACAGCTTCTTCTCCCCCTATATCTAGCCAGTTAATCTCTTCAATATGCATATTTTATACCTACCTCGTATTATAAAGTAGTAGTGTTTATAGACCCTCTCCAAGGTCTGTATGCTATACTATCGGAGATACTGTGGATTGTTTTCACCTGCCCTTCATACTTTTCAAACACATCTTTTACTTACTCAGAACCTCATTCTAAATTTAATAAACATATTAATCTACATATTCTTCGAATTTGACATTATCAATAGGACACCCTTTTTTATTTAACTCTTGTATTATATGCTTAAAGTACCATCCTACATCAGTAATTGAGTCACGACTATTCTCAACTGTTCTTCTATTAATACTTAAACCAATTACTAGTTCGTTGGTATTTTTAGCCAACAATATTATACCTACACCAGAATTTTGATAATACAAATTAAGACCTATTTGTTCAGATTTTTCTTCCTCTTATTTAATTATTTATACTCACCCCAAATTTATCTTTTTACATTTTTATTCCTCTATTTTATAAGACTTTGCAAGTATCCATCCTTCCATACCATATGAGGAATTTATTTTTATATACTTATATTCATTGATTATCAAAAAGTCCAGTAACTCCTGCTCTGTCTGATAAACAATAGGCCAGCCATAACCCTTCATTCTTATCAATTC
>JAAYPT010000028.1 GCA_012519695.1 Clostridiales bacterium
AGAATAAAGAGTCCGCTCGCCGGACTCTTACGCGCCCGAGCGGTGTCGCTTGCGACTAACTTCTGATCCGCGAGGTGTGCCTCATTAGCGGAGCGTTTTTAATGTAATAGGATGCAATTTCCTATTACATTAAAAAGAGCCGGATAATCGAATAAGCATCTCAGCTTATCACCTTATCCAGCTCGTCATTTCAAATGAATAACTTACCCTCCGCGTGAGCAGTGTTCATTATACCTAAAATAATTTTAAAAGTCAATATAAATCTCTCTATTATGCAGTTGCCTCTTCAAACTGAGAATTATACAAATCTGCATAAAATCCGCCTTTTGCAAGAAGTTCTTCGTGATTACCCTGTTCGATAATATCTCCGTCTTTCATAACCAGAATAATATCTGCATCCTTGATCGTAGATAGACGATGGGCAATTACAAAACTTGTTCTTCCTTTCATCAGATTATTCATAGCCTTTTGAATTCGTTCTTCTGTACGAGTATCCACAGAAGAGGTTGCTTCATCCAGAATCAAAACCGGATTATCTGCTAATATGGCTCTTGCAATGGTAAGTAACTGTTTCTGTCCCTGTGATACATTGCTTGCATCCTCATTTAATTCCATCTGATATCCACCCGGCAAAGTACTGATAAAGTGATGTGCATGAGCTGCTTTTGCCGCTGCAATTACCTCTTCATCGGTTGCATCCAAACGTCCATAACGAATGTTCTCCATAATGGTACCTTTAAATAACCAGGTATCCTGCAATACCATTCCAAAGTTTTCTCGTAAATCTGCACGATTGAAGTCTCTCAAATCATGTCCATCCACCTTAATACTTCCGGAATTTACATCATAGAAACGCATTAACAATTTTACCATTGTTGTCTTTCCTGCTCCAGTCGGTCCTACAATGGCAACCATCTGTCCCGGATTTACCTTACAGTTAAAGTCATTTACAATAATTTTTTCCGGATCATATCCGAATTTTACATGTTCAAAGGATACACTTCCTTCTACATGCTCTAATTTTACCGGATGCTCTACGGTTAAGTCTTCCTCTTCTTCTCCAAGGAACTCAAAAACACGTTCTGCGGCTGCGGCAGTAGACTGAAGCATGTTAGATACCTGAGCCACCTGTGTAATCGGCTGGGTAAAGCTCTTTACATACTGAATAAAAGACTGAATATCTCCAACTTCAATATTACCGCTAATTACCTGTATACCACCTACAACTGCCACTGCTACATAACCAAGATTTCCTACAAATGTCATGATTGGCATCATCATACCGGATAAAAACTGTGATTTCCATGCAGACTGGAATAAAACTGCGTTAGTTTCATCAAACTCTTTTTGCATATCTTCTTCTTTGTTAAATGCTTTTACAATATTATGTCCACTATATACTTCTTCTACCTGGCCATTAATTTTTCCTAAATATTTCTGCTGTGCCACAAAGTATTTTTGTGAAGCTTTTACTACCAATCCAATCAATATACCGGAAACCGGAAGAATCACTAATGCAATCAAAGTCATCAATGGACTAATAGTTAACATCATAATCAAAATACCAATTAAAGTTGTTACGGATGTAATCAACTGTGTTACACTCTGATTCAATCCCTGCCCTAAAGTATCCACATCATTGGTAATTCTGGATAATACTTCACCCACCGTTCTGGACTCAAAATATTTCATCGGCATACGATTGATTTTCTTAGAAATATCCTCACGGAATCTAAAGCATACTTTCTGCGTTATTCCACTCATAATCCATCCCTGAATAAATGAGCAGGCTGCACTTAATAAGTAAACTCCAAGTAAGAATAACAGTATCTTACCGATTTTATCAAAATTAATACTTCCGGAACCTGAAACCTTTTCCACCAGACCGTTAAATAATTCTGTTGTTGCTTTTCCTAAAATCTTTGGTCCTGCAATACTAAATACTGTTGAGGCAACTGCAAATATCAAAACAACCAGTACACCTATCTTGTATCTGCCCATGTATTTTATGAGCTGTCCTACCGTTCCTTTAAAGTTCTTTGCCTTTTCTCCCGGTACCATTCCTGCACCCGGTCCTCGTCTTATTGGACGTCTTTTTTGTTCACTCATTACGCAAGACCTCCTTTCAACTCTTTTTCAGATAACTGTGATTTCGCAATTTCCTGATAAGTTTCACATGACTGCATCAATTCCTCATGTGTTCCCTTTCCTACAATCTTTCCTTCTTCTAATACAATAATCTGATCTGCATGCAAAATTGTACTGATTCGCTGGGCTACAATAATAACTGTAGCATCTGAAATCTTTTCATTTAATGCTTTTCGCAGTACCACATCGGTTTTATAATCCAATGCTGAAAAACTGTCATCAAACAAGAATACTTTGGGATTTTTCGCAATCGCTCTTGCAATAGAAAGACGCTGTTTCTGACCTCCGGATACATTGGTTCCGCCTTGTGCAATGGCACTTTCATATCTATCTTCTTTTTGTGTGATAAATTCTTCTGCCTGTGCAATCTTTGCAGCTTCTTCTATCTTTTCTTCCGAGACATCACCTGCAAATCCGATATTTGATGCAATGGTACCTGAGAATAACACACCCTTTTGTGGTACATATCCAATGAGACTTCTTAACTTATGTTTGGTCATATCACGAATATCCACACCGTCTACGGTAATCTTTCCTTCACTTACATCATAAAATCTTGGAATCAGATTCAATAATGTAGACTTACCACATCCGGTACTTCCGATAATTGCCGTAGTTTTTCCCGGCTCTGCTGTAAAGGAAATATTTGCAATTGCATCTTCATCCGCTCCCGGATATTTAAACGCTACATTTTCAAAAGCAACTTCACCCTTCCACTGATTTTTGCTGTCATCCTGCGGTTGTTTCGGATCAAGAATTCCAGCCTCTGTATTTAATACTTCATCAATACGGCTTGCAGCAACTCCGGCTCTTGGAAGCATAATGGATACCATGGTAATCATCAAGAATGCCATAACAATCTGCATGGTATAAGTGATAAATGCCATCATATCACCAACCTGCATATTTCCCAAATCTACGCCCTTAGAACCAAACCATACAATTGCTACGGTGATACAGTTCATAATCATCATCATAACCGGCATCATCATGGACATCACACGGCTGGTAAATAACTGTGTTTTCATCAAATCACTATTTGCACCGTCAAAACGCTTTTCCTCAAATTTCTCTCTGGAAAAAGCACGAATTACAGGAACTCCGGTTAAAATTTCTCTGGACACCAGATTCAAACGGTCTACCAATGTCTGCATCATTTTAAACTTCGGAAGCGTAACCTTCATAAGTAAACCTACTACTACGATAATGGTAATTACTGCTGCCGCAATAATCCAGCTCATTCCGGTTTTTGTTCCCATCACCTTGATAATACCACCAATTCCAATAATCGGTGCATAAACTACCATTCTAAGAAGCATTACTTCTACCATTTGAATTTGCTGAATATCATTGGTACTTCTGGTAATCAAAGAAGCGGTAGAAAACTGTTCGATTTCACTATTGGAAAAAGATACTACCTTTTTAAATACACGGTCTCGCAGTCGCATACCCACACCTGCTGATGCATAAGAAGCCAACATTCCTGCAAGGATTGCTGTTGCCATCATAACCACCGACATCAAAACCATCTTTCCACCAGTACGAAGCATGTAACTGTTCTGGTAATCTCCCATATCCCATCCTAATGTCTCGTATTCTGCCTTTACTACTAACAACGCTTTCTGAGTAATAATGGTATCACTCATATCTCCCAGTTGTTCCCTTACTGCATCTTCCTGCTGTAAAATCTGATCCTTTGTCATCATTCCACTTGCAAGTG
>JAAYPT010000029.1 GCA_012519695.1 Clostridiales bacterium
ACGAAGGTTGCACAGAAAAATAATCTATGATACCATAAGGGCACAAATAGAAAAAAGGAGCAAAGCCATGTTGAGTTGGATAAGTGCAAATTGGATATATCATACAGGAAATATATTGGCGAAAAGTCAGGAAGCATCGGAATTGCAAGAATTGGAAAAAATAGCCCGGCCGGGAGTGTTAAAATCTTATTTGGAGAGTTTAGTGCCGGGATTGCTGGGATTTGCTTTACGAGTAGTAATTGCTATAATAATTTATTTTATCGGTGGTAAGATTATCAAGTGGATACGAAAGGTTTTACGAAAAGCACTGGAACGTTCCAGTGTGGATAAAGGAGTGCGACAATTTTTAGATTCTTGTACGAAGGTTGCCCTGTATTTTATATTGGTAATTATTGTGGTAAATCAGTTGGGAATAGAAACTACCTCTGTTGTGGCAGTATTAGGTTCGGCAGGACTTACTATCGGACTTGCATTACAGGGAAGTTTATCTAACTTTGCAGGTGGTGTGCTAATTCTCATATTTAAGCCATTTAAAGTAGGAGATTATATTATAGAAGACACTCATAATAATGAGGGAACTGTTTCGGAGATTATGATTTTCTATACAAAACTTTTAACTGTCGATAATAAAGTAATTGTTATTCCAAATGGAGTGTTAGCAAATGCCAGTCTTACCAATGTAACAAAACAGGAAAAGCGCAGGTTAGATTTGTTTGTAGGAATTTCTTATGACGCAGACATCAAAAAGGCGAAAGCGGTGCTGCAAGAATTGTTTTTACAAGAACCGGCTCGAGTTGCAACTGAAGAAGTGAATGTATTTGTGGAAGCATTAGAAGATAGTAGTGTAAAGATAGGATGCCGTGTATGGGTGAAGTCAGAAGAGTATTGGCCTGCAAGATGGCGTTTAATAGAGAGCATGAAAGAAAAACTGGAAGAAGCCGGAATTGAAATACCATTTAATCAGTTGAATGTTTCTGTTACAAAGATGCAATAACATACATAAATGATAAAAAATAGCACAAAACAAAGACTGTTTTCGTTGACATCTATGGTAAAATATGCTAACCTTAAATATGTGGTAAGTACAAGCCACAGATATTTTTTATGTATTTAGGAGGAAGTGTTTCATGCAACAGGGAACAGTAAAATGGTTTAATGCAAAGAAGGGTTATGGATTTATTTCTGATGCAGAAGGAAATGATGTATTTGTACATTTTTCCGCATTAGTTATGGACGGATTCAAGGAATTGAAAGACGGAGAAAAAGTTGAGTTTGAAGTAGTAGAAGGCGACAAAGGACCACAGGCTTCAAATGTAAGACGTATCGCTTAATTTCAAATAAATGAAGAACCAAGGCTGCTCATAAGAGCAGCCTTTTGCATGGAAGAAAGAGTCAGCTTGTTGACTCTTTCATACCTTTGTACTTTTATGTAGTGCGCTATTTCCTACGATATAAAAATAGTTAATAAAAAATAGTATGACGTGATAAGAATATCGTGCTATAATTGAATGATAAATGGAAAGAATAATAGAAAAGAAAAAGGACGGAAATTATGAATTTAGAAAATTGCAAAGCATATGAATTGATTGAAACAACCGATTTAAAAGATATTAATTCAAAGGGCTATTTATTGCGGCACAAGAAAAGCGGAGCAAGAATCAGTCTGATTGAAAATGATGATGAAAATAAGGTATTTTATATTGGATTTCGTACACCATCTTTAGATAGCACCGGAGCAGCACACATTTTGGAACATTCTGTTTTGTGTGGTTCTAAGAAATATCCGGTAAAAGACCCATTTGTAGAATTGGTAAAAAGTTCCCTAAATACATTTTTAAATGCTATGACCTATCCGGACAAAACAATTTATCCGGTAGCAAGCTGCAATGACAAGGATTTCCAGAATCTGGTAGAAGTATACATGGATGCAGTATTTTATCCAAATATCGCAGAACATAAAGAAATATTTTGTCAGGAGGGCTGGCACTATGAAATGGAAGATATTAATGCACCACTTACCATCAATGGTGTAGTATACAATGAGATGAAAGGTGCATTTTCATCACCAGAAGAAGTGCTGAGCAGAGAGATTTTAAGTACACTTTATCCGGATACTTCTTACTTTTATGAGTCAGGTGGAGACCCGGATGTAATACCAAGCCTTTCCTATGAAAAATTCTTGGCGTTTCATAAGAAATATTATCATCCATGCAATTCCTATATCTATTTGTATGGAAACATGGATATGGAAGAAAAATTGAATTGGATGGATCAGGAATATCTTGGAAAGTACGATACTATTGAGGTGGATTCTAACATTAAGTGGCAGGAACCATTTGAGAGTGTAAAAGAAGTGAAAATTCCTTACAACATTGCAAGCGGAGAATCTTTAGAAGATAATACTTATCTTTCTTATAATGTAAGTACAGGAACGATTTTAGATAAGAAATTGTATGTGGCATTTGATATTTTAGATTACGCATTATTAAGTGCGCCGGGAGCACCATTAAAACAGGCTTTGTTAGATGCCGGAATCGGAAAAGACATTATGGCATCCTATGACAATTATACATTGCAGCCAATGTTTTCTATTGTAGCAAAGAACAGTAATTTGGAGAAAAAGGAAGAGTTTCTTGGAATTATTCGCAAAGTATTAGAAGAACAGGTGAAGAACGGTATCAATAAGAAGTCCTTACTTGCAGGAATTAATAGCTTTGAGTTCAAATATCGTGAGGCTGATTTTGGACAATTTCCAAAGGGATTGTTGATGGGAATTAAGTGTTTGGATAGTTGGATTTATGATGAAAAACAACCATTCTTACATTTGCAAGAACTAGATGTTATTGAGTTTTTGAAAAAGCAGGTAGAAACAGATTATTTTGAACAGTTGGTACAAAAATATTTATTAGACAATAACCATGCAGCCGTAGTAATTGTAGAGCCGCAGTATGGAGTGAATGCACAAAAAGAAGAAAAACTTGCTGAAAAATTAGAGGCATATAAAAATTCGTTAAGTAAAGAGGAACAGCAGGAAATTGTAGATTTCACACATCATTTGAAAAAATATCAGGAAGAACCTTCTGCAACGGAAGACTTAGATAAGATTCCAACCTTAACAAGAAAGGATATTAAAAAGGATGCAGAAAAGTTATATATCCGTGAAAATTATGTGGATGATACATTGATGTTATGCCATGATATCGACACCAATGGAATTGCTTACTTTAGCCTGATGTTTGATGTGACAGATATTCCGGCTCATTTAATTCCTTATATGGGATTGATGAAAGCAGTACTTGGTTATGTAGATACAGAGCACTATACATTCCCGGAGCTTGCAAATGAAATCAACCTTTATACAGGTGGAATCTTTTCTAATATTGGTTCCTATGCTCATGTGGAAAAGGGAAACGTTAGCTTAAAATATGAGATAAAGGCGAAGACACTGTATAAAGAAATTCCAAAGACAATAGCAATTATTCGTGAAATATTGTCCGGTAGCAACTATAGACAGCAAGATCGACTCTATGAGATTTTAGCACAGTTAAAGTCCAGATTGCAGATGGGAATGAGCAGTGCAGGTCACTCCATATCCGCAATGCGAGCAATGTCATATTTTTCTGTTTCGGGAAAATACAGTGATATGACAGAAGGAATAGAATTTTATCAGTTGATTAAAGATTTAGAAGAACATTTTGAAGAAAAGAAAGAGGAATTAAGCAAGAATTTAGAAACACTTGCTGGCTATATGTTCCGTAAAGATAATCTTATGATTAGCGCAGGAGCACAGAAGGAAGGATTGGAATTATTAGAAAAGGAAATTCCAACGGTAAAAACAATTTTGCATGAAAAAACCTCTGATGTGAAAGCAGAACCGGTGCAGTTAGAAAAGAAGAATGAAGGATTTATGGATGCCTCTCAGGTACAGTATGTTTCCAGAGCCGGTAACTTTAAGAAGGCAGGCTATGAATATACCGGTGCACTCCGCATCTTAAAAGTCTTATTAAGTTATGATTATCTTTGGATTAATGTAAGAGTAAAAGGTGGAGCATATGGTTGCATGAGCGGATTTACGCGTAGAGGAGATGGATATTTCACTTCCTATCGTGATCCGAATCTTTCAAAGACCAATGAGATATATGAAGGAGTTCCGGAATACCTTAAGAACTTCACCGTAGAAGAAAAGGATATGACAAAGTATATCATAGGAACCTTCAGTGATGTAGACACGCCATTGACACCGGCAGGAAAGACCGGAAGAAGTGCTACAGCATATTTAACCGGAGTGACTTATGAAATGATACAAAAAGAGCGTCAGCAGATTTTAAATGCAACACAGGAAGATATTCGTGAGCTTGCAGGCATTGTGGAGGCAATTTTAAAGGAAGATGCACTTTGCGTTATTGGAAATGAAGAAAAACTCAAGGAAGAAAAAGGATTGTTCAAAGAATTGAAGAATCTGTATTAAGGATTAAGGGAGAAAAGTATGAATCAAAGTTTTAAATCTGGATTTGTAACACTAATTGGAAGACCGAACGTGGGAAAATCTACATTGATGAATCGTTTGATAGGTCAAAAGATTGCCATTACATCGAAAAAGCCGCAAACCACCAGAAATCGAATCCAAACTGTATATACCGATGAAGAAAAAGGACAGATTGTATTTTTGGATACACCGGGGATTCATAAGGCGAAAAATAAGCTTGGTGAATACATGGTAAATGTTGCAGAACGTACCTTGAACGAAGTAGATGTGGTGCTTTGGCTGGTAGAACCTACCAATTATATTGGTGCAGGAGAGCAACATATTTTAGAAAAACTGCGTCGAGTAAAGACGCCGGTTATTTTGGTAATCAACAAAACCGATATGGTAAAAAAAGAAGAAATCCTTTCTTATATTGATACCTATCGGAAAGAATATGATTTTGCGGAAATTGTTCCGTTATCTGCATTGCGTGGACAAAATACCGAGATTTTAGTTGATTTGATTTTCAAATATCTTCCATATGGACCAATGTTCTATGATGAAGATACCATTACAGATCAGCCAGAACGTCAAATTGTGGCAGAGCTGATTCGAGAAAAGGCGCTTCATGCATTGAGTGAGGAAATTCCGCACGGAATAGCAGTTACCATTGAACGAATGAAAGAACGGGAAAATGGAAAACTCATAGATATTGACGCAACCATTATCTGTGAGCGTGATTCTCACAAGGGCATTATTATTGGAAAAGGCGGCAATATGTTGAAAAAAATCGGAACCAATGCCAGATATGAAATTGAACGTCTTTTAGATAGTAAAGTGAATTTAAAACTTTGGGTAAAAGTAAAGAAAGATTGGCGAGACAGCGACTTCCTGATAAAGAACTTCGGATATCGTGAAGACGAGGATTATTAGAAGAAATTTGCCATTTTTTATCTGGTATTATCTATCATGTTCAGGGACAACCTAAGAGTATAGAAAACAAAAGTACAAGGGGGAATCGAACATGATAGAACCAGAATGGATGAAATTTGAAAGTACAGGAAGAATTGCAGATTATTTAAGCTATAAAGGACATATGGAGGGTGGTGCTACATCCTCTATGATAGAACAAGAAGAACAAGGCAGGAGCGTGGCAATATATGGGGCAGACCATAGTGCTGACGGGCATGGTATTATCAGCAGTCCCGGTGGGCGAATATGACAAGAGAATAACGCTTCTGACCAGGGAAAGAGGAAAAATTTCGGCATTTGCCCGCGGGGCACGAAGACCGAATAGCCAGATGATGGCAGCCAGCAATCCTTTTTCCTTTGGACAGTTTGAGGCTTATGAGGGGCGTAGCTCCTATACGGTAGTGAAAGCAGATATTTCCAACTATTTTCGAGAACTTACTATGGACTTAGATGCAGCCTATTTTGGCTTTTATTTTATGGAAATCGCAGATTATTATGGACGGGAAAATGCAGATGAAATACATATGCTGAAACTATTGTATCAGTCACTTCGGGCATTAGAAAACCCACATTTGAATAATCGCCTGGTGCGACGGATTTTTGAATTAAAAGCAATGGTAATCAATGGAGAGTATCCCAACGTATTTTCCTGTTTAAAGTGTGGAACAAAGGAAAACTTAACATCATTTCATGTAAAAAGCGGCGGAACTCTATGTACGGATTGTGCAAGAGGAGTCCCGTCTTTTTCCATAAATGAATCTACTCTTTATACCATGCAGTACATTATTACCTCCAGCATCGAAAAATTATATACATTTACCGTTTCAGAGGAAGTACTGGAAAAATTAGAAAAAATTATGAACGAATATATGAAAACATATATTGACCGTAGATTTCATTCCCTACAGGTATTAGAACAGAATCAAGGCTTTGAAGCGGGAATTCGAGGTGTTACGGTGTAAGATTATAAAAGAAAAAGATGGAAGATAGCAGTTGCAATAAATGGGCGGAAAGGGTATAATATTTAGTATTCACGTTTAGACTTTAGGAGGAATGTTATGAAGAAAATAATATCCATCAGTCTGGTATGTGTTATGATAGCCGGATTGTTGACAGGCTGCGGGGATTCCCTTGACGTAGATTGTAGTACTGTATATGTAAAAGAAAAGGGAAATATTATAGCTGCATCCATTGAAAAATTAGACAAGGACAATTATGATGAAAAGGAATTGGAAGATTTTATCAATGAAAAGGTAGATGCATATCAGAAAAAACACGATAAGGATAGTGCAAAAGTAAGCGATTTTTCTGTAAAGAAAGGGAAAGCAGAGCTTTTGATGAAATATGCCGGGTATGAAGATTATCAGGAATTGAATAATGTTACATTATTTGCCGGAACGGTACCACAGGCTTTAGCTGCCGGGTATGATTTTGAAACTGACTTTACAAAAGTAAAGGATGGGAAAGCGTCTGGTGAGGCAGATAGTAGTAAAATTAAAGAATCTGATTGCAAAGTTGTGATTTTAAGCGAGAAGATAGATGTAAAAATAGATGGAACTGTAAAGTACATATCTTCTGATTATACTTCTATGAAGGCAAAGGATACAGTATCTATCAAATTACCAAAGGATGCAGAAGACGGTGCAGATTTGTCTTTAGTATATATTGTATATGAATAAAAGAAAAGAACAGATAGAAAGAGGTAACGAAAATGGAAAAGACAATGGAAAAAATCGTAGCGTTAGCGAAAGCAAGAGGTTTTGTATATCCAGGTTCTGAAATATACGGAGGACTGGCAAATACTTGGGATTACGGAAATCTCGGTGTTGAATTAAAGAATAATGTAAAAAAGGCATGGTGGCAGAAGTTCGTTATGGAGAATCCTTATAATGTAGGTGTAGACTGTGCTATTTTAATGAATCCACAGACTTGGGTAGCATCTGGACATTTAGGTGGATTTTCCGATCCATTAATGGATTGTAAGGAATGTCATGAACGTTTTCGTGCAGACAAGATTATAGAAGAATTTGCTCAGGAAAATAACATTGAATTGAGAAGTTCCGTGGATGGTTGGAGTCAGGAAGAAATGATGCAGTTTATCAATGACAATCAAATTCCATGTCCAACTTGCGGAAAACATAATTTTACAGATATCCGTCAGTTTAACTTAATGTTTAAGACTTTTCAGGGCGTTACCGAAGATGCAAAGAACACGGTATACTTAAGACCGGAAACTGCACAGGGAATTTTCGTAAACTTTAAAAATGTTCAGAGAACTTCCCGTAAGAAAATTCCATTTGGTATTGGACAGATTGGTAAATCTTTCCGTAATGAGATTACACCGGGTAACTTTACCTTCCGTACCAGAGAATTTGAACAGATGGAATTAGAATTTTTCTGTGAACCGGGAACAGACTTAGAATGGTTCACATATTGGAGAAGTTTCTGTATCAATTGGTTAAAGAATCTTGGCATTAAGGATGATGAAATGAGAGCCCGTGATCATGATGCAGAGGAGCTGTGCTTTTACAGTAAAGCAACTACTGATATAGAGTTCTTATTCCCATTCGGATGGGGTGAACTTTGGGGAATCGCAGATCGTACAGATTACGACTTAACACAGCATCAGAATACTTCCGGACAGGATATGACATATTTTGATGATGAAAAGAAAGAAAAATACATTCCATATGTAATTGAGCCATCATTAGGAGCAGACAGAGTAGTATTAGCATTCCTTTGTGCTGCATATGATGAAGAAAACATCGGAACAGAAGAAAAACCGGATATGAGAACTGTACTTCATTTCCATCCGGCATTGGCTCCGGTTAAGATTGGTATTTTACCATTGTCAAAGAAGTTAAACGAGGGTGCAGAAAAAGTTTACGCACAGCTTGCTAAGAAATATAACTGTGAATTTGATGACAGAGGAAATATCGGAAAACGTTACAGAAGACAGGATGAAATCGGTACACCATTCTGTATTACTTATGATTTTGAATCCGAAGAAGACCATGCAGTAACTGTTCGTGACCGTGATACCATGGAGCAGGAAAGAGTAAAGATTGAAGAATTAGACGCATATTTTGCGAAAAAGTTTGAGTTTTAATAACTGTTATTTGATTTAAGTATAAAGTTTTAATAAATGGAGGTATAGGTAATAACAAAAACAAAAACAAAGTCCAATCACTAAGGAGGAAAAGCAAATGGGAAAAGTTAAATTTCGAACTAAAATGATGATAATTTTTTTGATGATGCTTGTAATGGGAGTTTTTTCAATTGTTTTCGCCCGTATGGGAATGAAAGATATTGAAAAGAGCGCAATTGTAGCTATCGAGTCGGCACAGAAGAGAGATGCTGATGCTGCGGATGATAAAAAAGCACTTAATACAGATGAGACGGAGATGCGTTCCATTGTAAAAGATGAGGTGCAGCAAATGATGATAGTAATTGCTATAATGCTCTTACTGGTTATGGTGATTGGAGTTTGGGTTACCCATGACATGATTCATTCTTTAAACTATGCTTGTAGTTATGCAGATGAATTAGCAAAAGGTAATTTTTCGGAAAATATAGCAGATAAGTACATAGAACGTAAAGATAGCGTGGGTGATTTAGCACATGCTTTCGAGAAAATTAAAAGTAATTTAGAGTCTTTAATTGGAAACGTACAGAATGAAGCGGTAGAGATTCAGGAAAATGTAATTCAGATTGAAGATAACATTGACACTATGAATGGTGAAATGGAAGGTGTATCAGCAGCTACGGAAGAACTGGCAGCAGGAATGCAAGAGTCAGCAGATTCAGCAGAACGAATGAACTCTATGTCTGGTGAAATTGAAAATGCAGTGAAAAGTATTGCAACTCATGCACAAGAAGGTGCTCAGCGTGTATACGAAATTCATGAAAGAGCAGCAAAGGCAAAGAATACCACAAAAGAAAACCGTGAACATGCAAGCAGTATACAGAATGAAATTCGTACCAGCTTAGATCAGGCATTAAAGGATGCGGAAATTGTATCTGAAATTGAGGTTCTGGCACAGGCAATTATGGAAATCACATCACAGACGAATTTATTGTCATTGAATGCTTCCATAGAAGCAGCAAGAGCAGGTGAAGCAGGAAGAGGATTTGCAGTTGTAGCAGATGAGATTCGAAATCTGGCAGAGCAGTCCGAAAGTTCTGTAATTCATATACAAGAGATTACAGACAGCGTGACAAAGGCAGTAAAGCATCTTTCTGATGACGCAATCAGATTGTTAAATTTTGTAGCAACGGATGTAAATGAAAGTTATGATATTTTCGAGAGATTAGCCGATGATTATAACGGAGATGCAGAGTATGTAGATCAGTTAGTTTCCGATTTTAGTGCTACTTCAGAAGAATTATTAGCTTCTATGGATGGCATGATAGAAGCAATAGCAGGTGTGGCAAATGCGGCAAACGAAGGAGCGGCAGGAACTCAGGATATTGCAGAACGTATACAGAAAGCTGCAACAGAGTGTACAAAGGTTGCAGATACCATTGTAAAAGCAGATGAAAATGCAAATAAATTAAAGGAAGATACCACAAGATTTAAAACAGCATAATCAATAATTGTTAGAGAAACATGACACTGAAATTTAGTGTCATGTTTTTTTGTACAAAGAAATAAGTTATAGTACAGGAAAAAGTAATAGTAGTGTAAAGTGGTGTAAAAAATGTGAGAAAATAATAAAAAATTGCTATTTATGACAAATAAAACACAAAAATAGTATTGATATTATTAGATAATATGTTAAAATATACTTAAATGAAGGAGGCTTCAATGGTGTATTTGTAAAATATATACAACATGTTTTACAAGAATAACCCAAACTACTAAAATATAGGAGGTATTTCAAATGGCTAAAAAGTGGGTTTATTTATTTACAGAAGGAAATGCAAATATGCGAGAACTTCTTGGGGCAAAGGTGCAAATCTGGCAGAGATGACAAATATCGGTCTTCCTGTACCACAAGGTTTTACCATTACCACAGAAGCTTGTACACAATACTATGAGGATGGAAGAGAAATTAATGATGAAATTCAATCTCAGATAAATGAGTACATAGGTAAAATGGAACAAATAACAGGCAAGAAGTTCGGAGATAAGCAAAATCCATTGCTTGTATCAGTTCGTTCAGGTGCACGGGCTTCTATGCCAGGTATGATGGATACCATATTGAACCTTGGTTTAAATGAAGAGGTTGTAAATGTTATCGCTGAACAATCCAATAATCCAAGATGGGCTTGGGATTGTTATAGAAGATTTATCCAGATGTATTCCGATGTAGTTATGGAAGTCGGTAAGAAATATTTTGAAGAATTAATTGATAAAATGAAAGCTGACAGAGGGGTAAAGCAGGACGTAGAATTAACAGCAGAAGATTTGAAAGAGTTGGCAAATCAATTTAAAGCTGAATATAAGTCTAAAGTCGGAGTTGACTTCCCGGATAATCCAAAGGAACAGTTAATGGGAGCAATTAAGGCAGTGTTCCGTTCTTGGGATAACCCTCGTGCAAATGTATATCGTAGAGATAACGATATTCCATATTCCTGGGGAACAGCAGTTAACGTACAGGCAATGGTATTCGGAAATATGGGTGAAGATTGTGGTACCGGTGTTGCATTTACCCGTGACCCGGCAACCGGTCAGAAGGGATTATTTGGAGAATTCCTTACAAATGCACAAGGTGAGGATGTTGTTGCAGGAGTTCGTACTCCAATGAAGATTTCTGAAATGGAAGAAAAGTTTCCAAAGGCATATGCACAGTTTAAGATTGTGTGCAATACACTGGAGGCACATTACAGAGATATGCAGGACATGGAGTTTACAGTAGAACATTGCCAGTTATACATGCTCCAGACCCGTAATGGTAAGAGAACAGCACAGGCAGCATTAAAAATTGCATGTGATTTAGTAGATGAACAAATGAGAAACGAGGAAGAAGCAGTAGCGATGATTGATCCTCGTAACTTAGATACATTATTACATCCACAGTTTGATGCGGCAGCATTAAAAGCGGCAGTACCAGCAGGAAAAGCTTTGGGAGCATCACCGGGAGCTGCATGTGGTAAAATTGTATTTACAGCAGAAGATGCAAAAAATTGGGCTGCAAGAGGAGAAAAAGTAGTATTGGTTCGTTTGGAAACATCTCCAGAAGATATTGAAGGTATGAAGGCAGCACAGGGTATCTTGACTGTGCGTGGTGGTATGACAAGTCACGCAGCGGTTGTTGCCCGTGGTATGGGAACCTGTTGTGTATCAGGATGTGGTGACATTGTTATGGATGAGGAAAACAAGAAGTTCACCTTGGCAGGAAAAGAATATCACGAAGGAGATTATTTATCCTTAGACGGTTCTACCGGTAATATTTATGATGGACAGATTCCAACTGTAGATGCAACAATCGCAGGAGAATTCGGAAGAATTATGGGCTGGGCAGATAAATATAGAAAATTAAAAGTAAGAACGAATGCAGATACACCGGCAGATGCAAAAAAGGCACGCGAGCTTGGTGCAGAAGGTATCGGACTTTGCCGTACAGAGCATATGTTCTTTGAAGGCGACAGAATTGATGCATTCCGTGAAATGATTTGTTCTGATACCGTAGAAGAAAGAGAAGCAGCACTTGCTAAGATTTTACCTGTACAGCAGGGAGACTTTGAAAAACTGTATGAAGCATTGGAAGGCAATCCGGTTACCATTCGTTTCTTAGATCCACCATTACATGAATTCGTTCCAACAGAGGAAGAAGATATTAAGAAATTAGCTGATGCTCAGGGAAAATCAGTAGAAACAATTAAGGCAATTATTGATTCCTTACATGAGTTCAATCCAATGATGGGACATAGAGGATGTCGTCTTGCAGTTACTTATCCGGAAATTGCAAGGATGCAGACCAGAGCAGTCATTCGTGCAGCAATTAACGTACAGAAAGCACATCCTGATTGGAATATAAAGCCAGAAATTATGATTCCATTGGTTGGAGAAGTAAAGGAATTAAAATTTGTAAAGAAAATCGTAGTAAAAACAGCAGATGAGGAAATCGCAGCAGCAGGTATTAAGTTAGAATATGAAGTTGGTACGATGATTGAAATTCCAAGAGCTGCATTAACCGCGGATGAAATTGCAAAAGAAGCTGATTTCTTCTGCTTTGGAACAAATGATTTGACACAGATGACATTCGGATTCTCTCGTGATGATGCTGGTAAGTTCTTAGGTGCTTACTATGATGCTAAGATTCTTGAGAATGATCCATTTGCAAGATTAGACCAGACTGGTGTTGGAAAATTAATGGAAATGACCATTAACTTAGGAAAACCGGTAAATCCAAACTTACATATCGGTATCTGTGGAGAGCACGGTGGAGATCCATCTTCCGTAGAGTTCTGCCATAAGATTGGACTGGATTATGTATCTTGTTCCCCATTCCGTGTACCAATTGCAAGATTAGCAGCAGCACAGGCTGCAATTGCAGAAAAGCAGAATTAACAACAATATATTTAAAGGTTCTTATAAGAAATCGCCACCTCGGATTCATATAGAGGTGGTGATTTTTTATATCATAGGAAGTGCTGAAATTAGTTGTAAGCGACAATGTTCGCACTCTTTTTTTTAGTAAAAGAAGAATTTTGTGGAATTTTTGTAAAATTTAAGAATAAATTAAGTAGACTATTTTCTGGAATCTGTTATAATATTCTTTAGTTGCAATTATGAGGAGACAAGGAATGAAGGAAAAAATTCAAAAATTGATACCGGCATATGCGGTTGTTCCACTGCTTACTTGTTTGGCAGTGAATTTTCTTGTATATGCAGGGATTGCACCTATAGCGGATGGATGGAAGCATTACGATTTAACGACGGCTTTCGATCGGGCAGTTCCGGTTGTACCTGAATTTGTAATCATATATTTAGGATGTTATCTGTTTTGGGGTGTTAACTATATATTAATTGCCAGTTTGGGAAAGGAACATTGTTATCGTTTTGTAACAGCTGACATTATGTCGCGTCTTATTTGCTGTTTCTTTTTTCTGGTGCTACCAACCACAAATGTACGACCTGTTATAGCAGGTGATGGAGTGTGGGAGAATATACTTCAATTTGTATACAGTATGGATGATCCTACCAGACTATTTCCGTCCATTCACTGTTTAGTTAGTTGGTTTTGTTATATAGGGATTCGAGGGCAGAAGCGTGTACCAAAATGGTATCGCGCATTTTCATGTGTTTTTGCATTATTAGTTTGTGTATCAACACAATTTACGAAGCAACATTATATTGTAGATGTATTTAGCGGAATTATGATTGCGGAATTAACATATTATATTGCATTCCACACCAATTGTTATCGTCTGTTAGAGCATTTGTTTGAAAGGATATATAAGCGTGGAAAGTAAGAAGAAAAAAATTGGAAATGCATTATTCCTTGCAGTTGTATTTTTACTGACAATTTATAGTGTATTTCATGGTGAAGATTTACATGCAGTAGGAGCAGCAATAGAAGGAGTGAATTTGTGGTATATCATTCCGGCCGGAGCAGCAGTAATATTTTTTATCTGGGGTGAGTCCATTATTATTCATTATATGTTTGGAACACTGGATATTAAGACGAAAAAAAGAACTTGTTTTTTGTATTCCTGTGTAGGATTTTTCTTTAGTGCCATTACACCATCGGCAACAGGAGGACAACCGGCTCAGATATATTATATGCATAAAAACAAGATTCCAATACCGGTAGCAACGTTGGTTTTAATGATTGTAACCATTACATATAAGTTAGTATTAGTAATTATAGGACTGTTTGTAGCATTTTTCCAACGGGGATTTGTTCATCGTTATTTAGAAGGAATACTTCCGATTTTTTATTTGGGAGTTGGATTAAATGTATTTTGTTGTATTTTTATGTCGTTCTTAGTTTTTTGGCCTAATCTGGCAAAGAATATGTTAGTTAAGGGAATGCATTTTCTGGAACATATTCATCTAATGAAGAAAAAACCGGAACGACAGGAAAAATTAGAAGCCTCCATGGAACATTATGAGGCAGCGGCAGTATACTTTAAGACCCATAAAAAAGTAATTGGAAATGTTATGATTATTACTTTTGCGCAGCGTTTTGCTTTATTTTTTGTAACATGGTTTGTATATAAGGCATTTGGTTTAAGCGGAACCAGTATTTATGATGTGGTAATGCTTCAGGCAGTGGTTTCTGTATCCGTTGATATGTTACCATTACCGGGAGGTATGGGAATAAGTGAGAATTTATTCCTGATTATTTTCAAAGGTGTATTTGCAGGAAGTTTATTACTTCCGGGAATGGTATTAAGCCGTGGAATTGCATATTATGTACAGTTGTTATTTAGCGCAGTTATGACAGCTGTGGCACATTTTAGAATAGGATATTCGCAAACAGAATGATTTAGAAAGAAGCGGGGAAAGAGAAAATGATAGGATTTTACAATTATTCAGTAGTATTAACGTACATAAGCTTATTGTCTTCCGTATTCGGAATGACTCAGGCAATACATGGCAGATTTAAAACAGCAATTTTCTGTTTGGCTTTGTCAGGCTTGTGTGACATGTTTGATGGAAAAATCGCAAGAGCAATGAAGAATCGTACAGAAGATGAAAAATCATTTGGAATACAGATTGACTCCTTATGTGATATGGTCTGCTTTGGAGTATTCCCGGCAATGATTTGTTACCTGTTAGGAGTGCGTGGCATCATTGGCATGATAGTGATTGCAATTTACTGTGTGAATTCAGTGATTCGTCTTGCATTTTTCAATGTAATGGAAGCAAAGAATGCTTTGGTCTCCGAAGATGGACAAAAATTCTATAAGGGACTTCCGATTACCTCTATGGCGATTGTTTTACCATTGGTATTTATGGTGCAGTTCTTTATACCGGATTGGGCATTTCGGATTTGCCTGTATTTAGCGTTACTAATTGTTGGTGTATTATTTGTGGTAGATTTCAAGTTAAAGAAGCCGAAGAATTCTACCCTTGCAATACTTGTGGTAATAGTGGCAGCAACCTTGGTAGTTATGATTATGTTTTCTAAGTATCATGTAGATTTTCGGGCAATTTGGCCATGGGTGCAGATGGTACGACGGTAGAAAGGATAGAGCATGCGATATATTGATAGAGAGGGAAATATTACTACAGAAGATTCCGGTCAGGATAAACTGTTACAGTGGATGTATAATAGTTCTGTGGGAAGAAGTATCTTGCGTTTTTTAATAAAGCCTACTATTTCCAAGACGGCGGGTTGGCTATTGGATAAAAGATGGTCGAAAGTTTTTATTTCTCCTTTTATTCAGAAGAATCATATAGATATGAGCGTATATGAGGAAAAAGAGTATACATCATATAATGATTTTTTTACCAGACAGATACGGAAAGAGTGCAGACCCATTGCAGAAGGAGAAAACGTATTAATTAGTCCTTGCGATGGAAAATTGAGTGTGTATCCAGTGGAAGAAAATCAACATTTTATGATAAAAAATACTGCCTATACGCTGGAATCATTATTGCGTTCTAAAAAACTGGCAGAAAAATATCAGGGTGGAACCATTTGTGTGTTTCGTTTGACAGTAGATGATTATCACAGATATTGTTATGTAGATGATGGTAGAAAGTCTGCGAATCATCATATTTCCGGAGTGTTCCATACAGTAAATCCGGCTGCAAATGATGTATATCCTATTTATAAAGAAAATACAAGAGAGTTTTCTTTGTTGCAAAGTAAGCATTTCAAGACTGTATTGATGATGGAGGTAGGTGCTCTTATGGTAGGGCGCATTGTCAATCATCAAGAGGAGGCAGAGGTAAAACGGGGAGAGGAAAAAGGAATGTTCGAGTTTGGTGGCTCTACTGTAATTTTGCTTTTCCAAAAGGATGCAGTAGCAATAGAACAACAAATACTGGAAAATACAAAAAATGGATACGAAACCATAGTGAAAATGGGAGAAGAAATTGGAAATAAAAAGTAGACATGTGTGTCTGCTTTTTTTGTCAATTTTTTGCGGTATTAATGTAAGATATTGAAAATAAATATATATGGATGGTAAAATAGTACTGTATATCATATTATAATTTTAGGGAGGAATACCAATGAAAAAAAACAGAGTAGGAATTATTGCAGTACTGTTATTGTTGGCGTTTGCTTTAGTGGGATGTGGGAGTTCCAAAAAGAAAACGGGAAGCGTATACTACCTGAATTTTAAGCCAGAAGTAGCAGAGATATGGGAAGAAATTGCAGACACCTATACAAAAGAAACGGGAGTTGATGTAAGGGTAATTACTGCGGCAAGTGGAACATATGAACAGGTTTTACAGTCAGAAATTGCCAAAAGAGAGGCACCGACATTATTCCAGATTAATGGGCCGATTGGATATGAAACCTGGTCAAAGTTTTGTCTGGATTTAAAAGATACAGAGCTGTATGATCATTTGCTGGATAAAAGTCTTGCAGTAGAATCAAATGGTGGTGTGTATGGTATTCCGTATGTAGTAGAAGGATACGGAATTATTTACAACGACAGCATTATGAAGAAGTATTTTGCATTACCGGATAAGGCAGTTTCTATTTCTTCTGCGGAGGAAATTAACAATTATGATTTGTTAAAAGCGGTAGTAGAAGATATGACCGCTCATAAAGAGCAGTTAGGAATAGAAGGTGTATTTGTCTCTACCTCTTTAAGTTCCGGTGAAGACTGGAGATGGCAGACGCATCTTATGAATTTACCGATTTATTACGAATTTAACGATAAAGGTGTAAATGATTTGGATGAAATTGATTTTACCTATGCAGATAATTTTAAGAATATCTTTGACTTATATGTAAATAATTCTTGTACCGATAAAATGGAACTGGGGTCTAAAACGGTAAGTGATTCCATGGGAGAATTCGCACAGGGAAAAGTAGCGATGGTACAGAATGGTAACTGGGCGTGGAGTCAGATTGAGTCTATGGATGGAAATGTAGTAGGCGAGGATGATGTGAAATTCCTGCCAATTTATATAGGAGTAGATGGCGAAGAAAGTCAGGGAATCTGTATTGGTACAGAAAACTACTTTAGTGTAAACAGTTGGGCATCCAAGGAAGATCAGGAAGCAACGATTGATTTTATGGAATGGTTGTTTACTTCTGATGTAGGAAAAGATTATGTAACCAATAAACTTGGATTTATTGCTCCGTTTGATACATTCAATGATGATGAAAAACCAGATGATCCGTTGGCACAGCAGGTAATTGCTGCAATGTCTGATGATAGCAAACAGAGTGTGGCATGGAACTTTACTGCATTTCCGGGACAGCTTTTTAAAGATCAATTTGGAGCGGATCTTTTAAGTTATGTTAAAGGTGAAATGACCTGGGATGATGTAGTAAGTGATGCAAAGACACAATGGAAAGAACAAAAATAGTCTGTTTATTAGAAGATTGGAGCGAAAACTATGAAGAAAATATTTGGAACCATAAAGGGAAAAGTATCCGTTATGATGATTTCCACTTCCATTCTGCTGATAGCAGGGATTTTATTAGCTTCGAGAGTGGTAAGTGAGAAAAATGTTGTTTCACTGTGTGAAAATTATTTGTATGATGTTTGTACATCAGCGTCAGATACATTATATGAAAGTTTCTGGGGTGATACAGAGAGAACAGATATGTCTGTACGTCTGGAATTTATTTTGAATAGTGTTGGTATTGATGGAATGAAATCAAGCGAAGCCTGTCTGGTTGATACAGACGGAACATATCTTTATTCCAAAGACCGTAGTAAAATCGGAACGACATTGGAAGGAAATAGTGTTGTACAAGAAGTTTTAGATACGTTGAATAACGAAGGGGTAATTACAACTGCGGATGTGCGTGAATGCACGGTTGATGGAAAAGAAAAGTATGTGGCATTTATGTGTACGGTAAATAATTGGGTATTATTTGTACAGGCAGATAAGTCCGAAGTAATGGAACCGGTTAATACAATGAATATGTATTGTATGATAGTAGGAATTATTTTGGTAGCAGTAATTATTTTAATTGGATATATCATTACTTCTGTAATTACAAGACCAATTAAACCATTAACAAAGGTGATTCATTCCATTTCAGAATTTGATTTATCTATGCAAGAAAACATGCCAAAAACCAAAGATGAAATTGGAAATATGGGTGTTGCCATTATTGATATGAAGAGCAAACTGGCGGCGATTGTAGGGAAATTAAGTAATATTTCAGAGAAGTTATTACATAGCTCAGAGGAATTAAGCGAGATATCCAAAGAAGTGAATATGGCTTCTACGGATAACTCAGCAACAACAGAAGAACTGGCAGCAGGAATGGAAGAGACTTCTGCATCTTCAGAATCCATTAATGAGAGTATTGCCGATATGCAGGAAAACGTCATCAATGTAACCGGAAAAATTAAAGAAGGAACACAGATGACAACTGATATTATGGAAAAATCAGAAATGTTGGCAACCCAAAGTGAACAAGCAAATAAAAATACCATGGAGATGTATGATGCAATTCGTAAAGTGTCAAAGGATGCAATCGAAAAAGCAACTGCGGTAGACAAGATTAATGAATTGACAGGAACGATTCAGGAAATTGCTGAAGAAACAACGTTGTTGTCCTTGAATGCATCGATTGAAGCTGCAAGAGCTGGTGAAAACGGAAGAGGATTTGCGGTTGTTGCAGATCAAATTGGAAAATTGGCAGAACAAAGTTCTAGTACAGCAACAGGAATTATCGATATCGTAGATCAGGTAAATGAATCAGTGCAGACATTGATGGATTGCTTAAAGCAAACATTGGAATTCCTTGGAAATGAGGTAACCAAGGATTACAGTGATTTCCTTACATCCGGAAAAGAGTACAAAGAAGCCGCAGAGCAAATTCAGAACTTTATGATTGAAGCTGAAAAAGAGGCAGAAGAACTGGAAAAAGGAATAAGCGTTATTACGGAAGCGATTGGTGGAATCAATACGACAATCAACGAATCGGCAGAAGGAGTATCTGATATTGCTGGAAAAACTACGGAAGTAGTAAATTACACCGAGAATCTTTATGAAATGACAAAAGAGTGTGAAGAATTATCAAAGCAGTTAAATGAAATTACTTCTGGATTTAAGATGGAGTAATTAAGGAAAATCTGCATAAATGAAAACCCCGAATGGCATAAACGTCATTCGGGGTTCTTTATATCATAGAAAATCAATGCTTAGCGTGTAAGTTTTTCGATATCTTCAAAGAAGGACGGATAAGAAATTGTAACAACGTCTTTATCATCAAAAGTAGTTTCGCCATCAGCATTTAATCCTGCAATTGCAAAAGACATAGCAATTCTGTGATCTAAATGTGTCTGAATACAAGCACCATGAAGTGGTGTACCACCTTTGATAATCATTCCGTCTTCTGTCGGAGTAATGTTACCACCCATAGCAGAAAGGTTTTCCGTTACAACTGCAATACGGTCAGATTCTTTTACTCGTAGTTCCTGAGCATCGGTAATGGTAGTTGTACCTTCTGCAAAAGCTGCCATAACGGCAATTACAGGTAACTCGTCAATCAATGTAGGAATTAAGTCTCCGCCGATATTAGCTCCGTGTAAAGAACTGCTTTTTACTAAGATATCAGCAACCGGTTCGCCGGAAACGGTTCGTTCATTTAAAAGAGTAATGTTACCGCCCATAGCAAGTGCAGCCTGTATTATCCCATCTCGAGTAGGATTTACACCAACATTTTTTATTAAAATCTCAGAATTCGGTGTAATCAGTCCAAGTGCAATAAAGTATGCCGCAGAAGAAATATCTCCCGGAACTTGAATTTGCTGTCCTTGTAAGTAAGGCTCAGGCTCGATGGAAGCGGTAGTACCGGAAGAAGTAATATGAGCACCAAATCCGGTAAGCATAAGCTCTGTATGATTACGAGAAAGAACCGGCTCAGTTACACAGGTAATTCCATCTGCATAAAGTCCTGCAAGAAGAACCGCAGACTTTACTTGTGCGGAAGCCACAGGAGAGTCATAATGAATTCCATGAAGCTGTCCTCCGTAAACAGTAAAAGGAGCACAGTCATTTCCATTTAAACTTTCAAAGCGTGCGCCCATAGAAGAAAGTGGTGTAAAAATACGTTTCATAGGACGTTTTTGAATGGAAGCATCTCCGTTTAGTGCAGTTTCAAAAGGTTGTCCTGCTAAAATTCCGGAAATAAGTCGTGTAGTAGTTCCGCTATTTCCTACATCCAAAGTATGGTTTGTCTGTTTTAATCCGTGAAGTCCCTTTCCGTGGATTAAAATACGATCAGGTGTGTTTTCAATTTCAATTCCAAGACTTCGAAAACAGGAAATTGTCGAAAGACAATCAGCACCCTGAAGGAAGTTTGTAACTTCGGTTAATCCATCTGAAATAGCACCAAACATGATGGAGCGGTGTGAGATAGATTTATCACCGGGTACAGCAAGTTCTCCGTGAAATGTGTAATTATTTGTAATCTTCATAGAATAGATACCTCTTAACGTTCGTAGACAGTGTAGTGATAGTCGCGAAGCAGAATCAGAGCCTTTTGCAGAGCATTCTCTTCGTAAAATTCAATATGCAGAACACCATCTTGAAATTCTCTGTTATGTATAATACCAATATTTTTAATGCTAATATGATTTTTCGCTAAAATAGTGGCAAGGGTTGCAATACCACCAGTCTCATCAATCAAGTCACAATATATTTCAAAGGTTTTTGAAAGAGGACCAGAACTATTGAGACTTAAAGAGTCTCGGTAATCCTTAGCAGACTGAAAAAAGTCAAGTAAACAAGAACTATTTTCTGTTTTGATTTCTTGACGGATATTTTCCAGAGCTTCAATAAATGAATCTAAAAGATTCAAAATTTGTGTTTGATTGGTAAGGCAAATTTGTTGCCACATAATCGGGGAAGAAGAAGCAATTCTAGTCATATCCCGAAAACCGCCGGCAGCGATAGTCTTCATAGTTTCTTCCGGATTATCTAATTTTTTCACCAGATTCACTAGTGTAAAAGCAAGAATATGGGGAAGATGACTGATTGCGGCAGTTGCATAGTCATGCACCTGGTAATCCATTACCATTGGAATGGCTCCCAGAGATTGCACAAAAGTCTGAAATTCTGCTAATAACGTTGGTGATGTTTTACTGGTGGGGGTCAGAATATAATAGGCATTCTCCAAAAGATATGGAGTTGCATTTATATAGCCGCTTTTTTCTGAACCGCACATGGGATGTCCGCCGATAAAATATGGTTCAATAGGAGTTCCTGCAATTTCTTGGTGTATAGCAGTTTTTACGCTCCCGACATCTGTAATAATGCAGGAATCCCCAGCAAAATTTGACAATTTTGCAAGAAATTCTGCATTTTTTTGGACAGGTGCACATAGAAAAATATAACGGCAAGAAGCGAAATCATCGCTAATTGTATCATAAGAATGAGTAAGTACACCGTCTTGTACTGCCTGTGAAAGAGAAGCAGTATCAATATCATATGCAATCAGTGAAATATCGGGATGTACCCGGTGAATTGTCTTGGCAATTGCTCCACCAATCAGACCAAGACCGATAAAACCAATTTTATCTGGCAACATCCTTATTTCCTCCCGGTCAATGCTACATATGGCTTTAGATTTGTCATAACAGAATCAAACTGTTCAAATGTAAGTGACTGTGGTCCGTCGGAAAGCGCATGTGCAGGATCATTGTGAACTTCAATCATAAGACCGTCAGCACCACATGCAACAGCAGCTTTTGCTAATGGTTCTACATAACTTCTTACACCGGTAGCATGGCTTGGGTCAACGATAACCGGAAGATGTGTTTTCTCTTTTAATACGCAAACAGCACTTAAGTCTAAGGTGTTTCTGGTAGCAGTCTCATAGGTACGAATACCACGTTCGCATAAAACAACATTTGGATTTCCTTCCGACATGATGTACTCAGCAGCGTTTAACCATTCATCCACGGTAGCGCATAGTCCACGTTTTAAAAGAACCGGATGCTTTGTTTTTCCAACCTCTTTTAATAATTCAAAGTTCTGCATGTTACGAGCACCTACCTGGAGCATGTCTACATACTTGGTTGCAAGTTCTACAGCATGGATACTGGTAACTTCACAGATACCGGCAAGTCCTGTTTCAGCGCATGCAGTCTGCATGAACTTTAATCCATCTTCTTCTAATCCCTGGAAAGAATATGGACTGGTTCTTGGCTTGAAAGCGCCGCCTCTTAAAATAGTAGCACCGGATTTTTTTACAGCCTTTGCGATACACATTAATTGTTCTTCGGTTTCTACTGCACATGGACCTGCCATGATTGTCATGGTGTCCGGACCGATGGTAGTATTACGAACAGATACGCTTGTTGGTTCCGGATGGAACTTTTTATTTGCAAGTTTGTAGCTTTCGGTAATGGGAACGATCTTGTCTACAGCCTGAAGTCCTTCGATTGCCTGTGTATTTAAGCGAGACTTATCTCCGATAACACCGATAATGGTGACTTCTTCCCCTTTGGAAAGGTGTGTGGAAAGTCCGCAAGAAGTGATAGTAGATACCACTTTTTCAATTGCTTCCTGAGAAGCATTTTGTTTCATTACAATAATCATAATCTAAACCCTCAACTTTTCTAAAATTTCGTGATTGTTTCTATCATAAGTGATAGAAAAGAAAAAGTCAACACTTTGTCGCGTCAAAGTGAAAAAGCAATATGTGCAAGTTTGATAATAATTGCAAAAAAAGAAAAGAAAAAGAAAAGGTATTTTCAATAAAAAGAATAATCTCAATAAATAAATTAGAAAATATAAACAAAATAGTTGAAAAAACACAAACAATTTAGTAAAATATATACTATAAAAATAATAGCATTGGGGGAATTGACATGAACGTTTACACAACAGACAAAATTAGAAATATTGCACTTTTGGGACATGGCGGATGTGGAAAGACCACTTTGGTAGAAGCAATGGCATACCTTTCCGGACTGACTACCAGAATGGGAAAGATTAGTGATGGAAATACCATTAGTGATTATGATAAGGAAGAAATCAAACGCCTTTTTTCCATTAATACAACCGTAGTACCAATTATTTGGGAAGATACCAAAATCAATGTATTAGATACACCGGGCTACTTTGGATTTGTAGGAGAAGTCGAAGAAGCAGTCAGTGTGGCAGATGCTGCGGTGATTGTAGTATCCGGGAAAAATGGAATTGAAGTGGGCACACAGAAGGCATGGGATATTTGCGAGAAGTATAAGATTCCAAGAATGTTTTTTGTAACAGAAATGGATGATGATAATGCAAGTTTTCGTCAGGTAGTAGAAGATTTACAGGAGATGTATGGAAAGAAAATCGCGCCATTTCATTTGCCAATCCGTGAAAACGAAAAGTTTGTGGGATATGTAAATGTTGTGACACAGACCGGAAATCGTTGGAATGATAAGGGAGAAGTAGAAGAAGTGCCTGTTCCGGATTATTCCAAACCTAACTTGGAGATTTGTCGAGAAGCTTTAATGGAGGCGGTTGCAGAGACAAGCGAAGAGTTTATGGAACGCTATTTTGCAGGAGAAGAATTTTCAGAGTTTGAAATTCGTACAGCACTTCGAAATAATGTGGCAGACGGAAGTATTATTCCGATTTCTATGGGCTCCAGTATTATGGCACAGGGAGTTTATACCCTGTTAGATGATATTTTAAAATATCTCCCAAGCCCGGAGAAACGTACCTGCAAGGGAGTCAATATGAAAACAAATGAAGTATTCGAGGGGGACTATGATATTGCAAAACCAAAGAGTGCTTATATTTTTAAAACCATTGCAGATCCTTTTATTGGAAAATATTCTCTTATAAAAGTAAATTCCGGCGTACTTAAGACAGACGATGTTTTGTACAATTCCGAGAAGGATATGGAAGATAAAATCGGAAAAATTTACATTATGCAAGGAAATAAACCAACGGAAGTTCCGGAGCTTCATGCAGGTGATATTGGTGCATTAGCAAAACTTTCCAAGGTTGGAACCAGAGATACCTTATCTACCAAGGCGGCCCCGGTTATGTACGGAAAAACGCAGATTTCCACGCCATATACTTATATGCGGTATAAGGCAAAAAACAAAGGGGATGAAGATAAAATATCTCAGGCATTGCAAAAATTGATGCAGGAAGATTTAACTCTTAAAGTAGTAAATGACAGTGCTAATGGACAGAGCTTGATATATGGAATCGGAGATCAACATCTGGAAGTAGTGGTAAGTAAGTTGAAAGAACGCTATAAAGTAGAAATTGAATTAAGTCGACCGAAGATTGCATTTCGTGAGACTATTCGCAAAAAAGCAGATGTAGAGTATAAATATAAAAAGCAGTCTGGTGGACACGGTCAGTACGGACATGTAAAAATGACCTTTGAACCAAGTGGCGATTTGGAAACACCGTATGTATTTGAGCAGCAGGTAGTTGGTGGAGCAGTTCCGAAGAACTTTTTCCCGGCAGTGGAAAAGGGACTTCAGGAATCCGTACAAAAAGGTCCTATGGCAGCATATCCGGTAGTAGGAATAAAAGCAGTATTATATGACGGTTCTTATCATCCGGTAGATTCATCCGAAATGGCATTTAAGATGGCAACCATTCAGGCGTTTAAGAAAGGTATTATGGAAGCATCCCCAATATTACTGGAGCCGATTGCAACTTTAAAAGTTGTAGTACCGGATAAGTATACCGGAGATATTATGGGGGATTTAAACAAACGCCGAGGCAGAGTATTAGGCATGAATCCGGTAGAAACAGGAAAAACTGAGATTACAGCAGATGTACCATATATGGAACTATATGGATATATGACAGACTTGCGTTCTATGACAGGAGGCAGTGGTGTATTTTCTTATGAATTTGCAAGGTATGAACAAACACCAAGTGATATTCAAGAGAAAGAAGTAGCTGCAAGAGCGAATAAATTAGAAAAAGACGAAGAGTAGAAAAGTGATATTTACAGAGAATTCCGTAGAATACATATCTGCGGAATTCTCTTTTTATGCAATAGGAATTTGCATCCTATTGGCTCCGCGAATCCTTTACATTAGGTAGCGGTGATTACACCGCAGGCAATCATACTACCGGAATTTCCGGAAGGTTGGCTGTGAAAATCGTCCGGGTTTTCATGTATAATCACGGTTCTGCCAAGAATTTCAGAAATAGAAAAACGCTCTGTATAATATAACATCCAGGCAAATCCATTATTTGAAAAAAGAGGAGGCAGGTCACCGGCATGTTCCGGGTGCTGGCAGGAGTTGGGGTTGAAATGCATTCCGGCATTGGCAAAAGGGTTGTCGGAAGTTCCGGTGCAACTACCACCTTCATGAATATGAAAGCCATGAATAAATGGCGCACAGGGCGAGAATTCTCCAGCAGGAAGTCCATATATTTCCGCATTTACAATTACACCTGTGCCAGAAGAATAGAATCGGACAATACCGTGAAGATTCGGATAGCTGGGAGAACCATTTATTTGGGCATATGCTTCCGGCATTTGATACAAAACTTCTTCCAAATAAGAAAGTCCCGGATTTTCATAGGAATTAGTATTAGAATTTTGTATCATAAGTAACTCCAAAAAAGATTGTTCGGTTTAGTATATGCGAAAAGGAAAGAAAAGTGTTGCCTAAATCTTGACAAATTATCCCCTTGTGATAAACTTTTAAAAGTATAGGTATATACATATAGAATGAAAAAGATTGGCATATTGCCAAGTTTAGGAGGAAATAGAAGATGGCAACACCGTATAACCACAGAGCCGTAGAAGAAAAATGGCAGAAAATATGGGATGATGAAAAAGCTTTTGCTGCAACAGACGATTATTCAAAACCAAAATATTACGCATTAGTAGAATTCCCATATCCTTCAGGAAAGGGACTTCATGTAGGTCATCCAAGACCTTACACAGCACTTGATATCGTTGCAAGAAAAAGAAGAATGCAAGGATATAATGTATTGTATCCAATGGGATGGGATGCATTTGGATTACCAACAGAGAACTATGCAATCAAGAATAAGATTCATCCAAAGATTGTAACAAAGAATAACGTAGAAAGATTCAAAAAGCAGTTACATTCCTTAGGATATTCCTTTGATTGGGATAGAGAGATTAATACAACAGATCCAGAGTATTATAAATGGACCCAGTGGATTTTCTTGAAATTATTTAAAGCAGGACTTGCTTATAAAACAGAGATGCCAATTAACTGGTGTACTTCTTGTAAAGTAGGACTTGCAAATGAGGAAGTTGTAAATGGTGTATGTGAGCGATGCGGTGCACCGGTAGTCCGCAAAGTAAAAAGCCAGTGGATGTTAAAAATCACAGAATATGCAGAAAAACTTTTGGAAGGATTAAACGATGTAGACTACATTGAAAGAGTAAAAGTTTCACAGCGTAACTGGATTGGAAAGAGCCAGGGTGCAGAAGTAGACTTCCAGATTGCAGGAAAAGACGATAAGCTTACTGTTTACACAACAAGACCGGATACTTTATTTGGTGCAACATATATGGTAGTTTCCCCAGAACATCCAACATTGGATAAATACAAAGATGAAATTGAAAACTGGGATGAAATTGTAGCATATAGAGAACAGGCAGCAAGAAAGTCTGACTTCGAACGTTCCGAGCTTGCAAAAGAGAAGACCGGTGTAGAAATTAAAGGACTTAAGGCAGTAGACCCTGTAAATGATAAAGAGATTCCAATCTGGGTATCTGATTATGTATTAATGAGCTACGGAACAGGAGCAATCATGGCAGTTCCGGCACATGATACCAGAGACTGGGAGTTTGCAAAGAAATTCAATTTACCAATCATTGAAGTAGTAGCAGGTGGCAAAAATGTACAGGAAGAAGCCTATACCGATGTTGCTACCGGAAAATTGATTAATTCCGGATTCTTAGATGGACTGGAAGTGGCAGAAGCAAAGAAGAAAATCATTGCATTCTTAGAAGAAAAAGGAATTGGAAAAGGAAAGACCAATTACAAATTAAGAGACTGGGTATTCTCACGTCAGCGTTATTGGGGAGAACCTATTCCAATTGTAAAATGTGAAAAATGCGGCTATGTGCCAATTTCAGAAAGCGAACTTCCGTTAGAGCTTCCAGAAGTAGAAAGCTATATGCCAACAGATAACGGAGAGTCACCATTAGCAGCTATGGATGAATGGGTAAATACAACTTGTCCATGTTGTGGTGGACCTGCAAAGAGAGAGACAGATACTATGCCACAGTGGGCAGGATCTTCCTGGTATTTCCTTCGTTACACAGATCCACATAACCATGAAGCACTGGCAAGTCCGGAAGCATTGAAATATTGGTTACCGGTTGACTGGTATAACGGCGGTATGGAACATACAACATTACATTTACTGTATTCCAGATTCTGGCATAAGTTCTTATATGATGAGAAGATTGTTCCTACTCCGGAACCATATCAGAAGAGAACTTCTCATGGTATGATATTAGGTGAAAACGGAGAAAAGATGTCCAAATCCAGAGGAAATGTTGTAAACCCGGATGATATTGTTATGGATTATGGCGCAGATACACTTCGTACCTATGAGATGTTCATTGGAGCATTTGACCTTAGTGCTTCCTGGTCTGAAAACGGAGTAAAGGGTTGTAGAAGATTCTTAGAGCGTGTATGGAAGTTACAGGATATTTTAGTAGACGGAGATGCATACAGTGCAGAATTTGAAACAAAGATGCACCAGTTAATTAAGAAAGTAAGCTCTGATTATGAGAACTTAAAATATAACACAGCCATTGCTGCATTGATGTCTATCTTAAATGATTTCTCCAAAGCAGGAAAAATCAATCGTGCAGAGTTTAAGACATTCTTGGTATTGTTGAATCCGGTAGCACCACATATTACAGAAGAATTGTGGACTGCATGCGAATATGAAGGAAGATTGTATCAGACTGCATGGCCGGAATACGATGAAGAAAAGACCAAAGAAGATACCGTAGAGATTGCCGTACAGTTAAATGGAAAAACTAAAACTACCGTTACCATTGCAGTAGATGCTGATAAAGATACAGCCATTGCAATGGGAAAAGAAGCGCTTGGAGATAAATTAACCGGAAATATTATCAAAGAAATTTATGTTCCTGGTAAGATTATCAATATTGTAGCAAAACCATAAAAAATATAAGCTCAGAATGGTTAGAAGATAACCGTTCTGGGCTTATTTATATCATAGAAAATATCGCTTTGTTTTTAGCGTTTCATGTTTTTCATCATTTGCATAAGCAAATCCACCTTTTTTTGTTCCTGAGGGGACATATTCTGTTTTAATACTTCCACAATCATCTCTCTTTCATTAGAAGAAAAATTAATACCCTGTTTTTGCGCGGTTTCCGAAGCATTTTTTAACGATTCAGCCATTTCCTGTGGTGTTTCTTTGGGAGAATTGTTTTGTGCAAGGTTCATTAAAAGGGCAAGTTTTTCTGGTGAAATATTCTGTAATTGCGGATTGTTTAATAAGTCTGCTGGATTCATAAGACTCCTTTCCGAAAATTATTGAGAAAATAAGGTTTCATAAGTAGAGAACATCTGTACGAAATTGATAAGATTATCTACGGTTTCTTTTTCAGAATCGTTACAATATTCTCGAATAGCGGTCAACATTTGTACCGGGCGTTCCTCATCGGAACTTTCTTCAGAACACATTTTTAAATTGTTCACCGGATTTTGAAAAAGTGCCATGGTACGTTGCAATTCCATGAATTTTGCTAACATAGCCATATCCCGTTGCCGAGAAGGGTTTAGATATGGAAGAGCAGATTTTATCATTTGCAGATGTTTATCCTGAATTAAATTATCAAGACTTTCCATTTCGTCATCACCATTTTTTATTTTAATTTATGAAGAAGAGACGGAAGATATAACCAGCTTTTGAAAAAAGCATATATTATTAATGGAGGTGGCTGATTATGGGAAAATTAATTATAGATGGAAATAGTGTATATGAAATAGATGAAGAATGTATTCGGAAAAAGGAAAAGGAAAGCAAGGGAAAAAAGGAAGAAAAGAAACAGGAAGGGCAACATCATAGATAAAAAGAAAAACCCGGAAATTCCGGGTTTTTCTAAAAATGAATTACTAGAAGCATCCACAGCCGTTGTTGTTACCGCATCCGCCACAGCAGAAGAGTAATAAGATAATCCAGATACAGCTGTTGTTTCCGAAGCAGCTATCACCACAGCCATTGTTACCACATCCACCACAGCAGAAGAGTAATAAGATAATCCAGATACAGCTGTTGTTAAGGCAGCCTCCGTTGTTATTTTCACATCCGCATCCACAGTTTGTTGCAGCTAAATCACTCATGTTCAAATCCTCCATAATTTTGATTACAATGTATCATATGAGAAGGGCTTGGGTGTGTTTACAGATGTTTGAAAAAAATTTTGTAAATTATTTCGTAGTCTGATATAATTTTAATATAAATATAAGAACGGTTAAAATAATGGAATGATTATAACGAAACAGGGAGGCGTTACTATATGGATACGGTAGTAATCATAGATGATAGTAAAAAAAATGATTGAAAACTATATAAGAATGTTAGAAGCCTGTAAGGAAGAAATGAACTTTAAATACTTTAAATACCCGGAAAAGGCAGTGGAATATATCCGTAAAGAAGGGGCAGCAGTGGTAGTATGTGAGTTAGATATGCCGGTTATGTCGGGAAAAGAAGTATTTGAAATGATAGATATGATTTCACCGGAAACGGTAAAAATAGCAATGACACAGGTAAAAGATATTAAGGAAACATTGGAGATTGTAAATCATAGCCGAATTTTTAAAGTGATTCTGAAACCATTCTTTTTCCCGGAAGACTTATTAGAACCCATTAAGTCGGCAATAAATTATTATAAGCTCTTAGAGAAAAGGAAAAGTAAGTCGTTACAAACCTTAACGGAAGTTAATGCACCAAGCAGAGCAAATAAACGCCTGGTAGGAGAAGGAGAGAAAAAGAAACAGATTTATTATGATATTTCTAAAACCATGAGCGGAATGATAAACGGAAATTTACAATGTGGAAATATAGAACTCTCCCGGGGCGAGAAAGAAGTGATTGCAAAGTTGATGGATGGATTATTTCAGGAATTCATGCGTTATTATATGTTTGGTGCGCAGAATTATATTTTTCATATCAATTATTTAATGAATCTGTTTCATGCGCCGGACGAGCATCAGGTATTTCGATTGAAGCGTGAACATAACCAAGAACTACCAGATGAAGTTTTAAAGAAAATAGCATATACTATTTTTATTGTAGGGTATGTGGCAAAAGAAATATATGGACAATATCAGTTGAAGACAGTAATTGACAAAAAGAACGAGGGATATGTATTAGGATTGTTACTGAAAATACCGGAACAGAAGTCGGCACAAACAATATTTGGAAAAAGAGTAACAGAAGTGGTAAGACAGGTGACACAGAAAATGATTGACATTTTAGCAAAGAGTAGCTTGCAAGAGGTTTCGGAGAATCTGATAGCAGAGAAAATCTATTATTAAAGTGTGAAAAGGGGGTATCTTATGAATGAAATTATAAAAGAGTTATATAATATTGAGGAACGCGCAGGACAAATTGTAGAGAATACACAGTCGAAAAAGCAGGAATTAGAAAGGCGAAAACAGGAAAAAGAGGAACAAATAGAAAAAGAATTGCAGGGAGAAATGGAGGGACGACTGACAATTCTAAAAACTCAAGTGGATGAGGAAGCGGAAGAAAAGATTAAAAAAATAACAGAGAAGACAAGCCAATATACAGAACAATTGATGCAAAAATATGAAGAAGAGGGCGACAAAATAGTACAGGCAATTTTTGAACGGATAATAGAGGTGTAGCATGGTAGGAGAATTGTTGCAATATAGCGGTTTGGTTACGAAGATAAGAGCAATGGCAGGTAGACTTTTGACCCAGGAAGAATATGAGCGTATTTTGGGATTTCAGACGGTTGACGAAACCATTGCTTATTTAAAAGAAGAAAAAACCTATGGCAAAATCTACAGTGGCCATGATGAAATAAAACACCGCGGACAGGTAGAGGCATTGATTTATAATTCCATACGGATGGATTTTGAAAAAATTTGTTGTTTTTGTAATCCGGTGCAGCGTCAGGCAATCAAACTCTATGAACCCCAATTACAATATGAAAATGCAGCACCTGAATTAAATCAGGATTATTTTTTTAAGACGTGGAAACAAATCAGCAGATTCCCTAAAAAAGACGCGAAAAAGATTTTAAGAGAAGTATTCGGTACACAGATAGATTGGCTTAATATTATGTGGGTATATCGGGCAAAACGCTTTTTTAGACAGCAAGATGCTGAGATTATCCCATATATCATACCGGTTTACTATAAGTTAAAAAAGATAGAGCTTCAGAATATGATAAGGGCGCAAAGTATAGAAGAGTTTGAAAAAATTGTAGGAAATACAGCATACTTTAAAGGAAAAGATGCATTTTTACAGTTACAGGATGAAATTTCTTATCATCAGGTAATGTTGCGAATGTATCGAAGGATTTGTAAGAAATATCCCGCAAGCCTTGCACCTGTTTTTTATTATTTGTATCAGAAAGAGCAGGAGATTCAGAAACTGACAAGTATATTAGAAGGTATACGATATCAGGTGGCGAGGCAGGATATTAGAACGATTATTATGGGAAAATAATTGGAGAAGGAGGGAAACGTGTGGTTGAAAAGATGAAGCTGTTGCACATTACCGGTCCAAAAGAAGATATTGACCGGGTTATGCAACAGTATTTGTGCAGATATGAAATCCATTTTGAAAACGCAGTATCAAGTTTGGAAAAGCTAGAAAATATAACTCCTTTTGTAGAAACAAATTTTTATCGTGAGACTTATCAAAAAGGAGAAAATTTAAAAAAATATCTGGGAGAAATAAAGTCCTATTCCGATAGGACATGCACGATTCAAGAAGCAAATGAGATAATTCAAAGTGCAGATGAAAAAATAAAACCGTTCATAGAAGAACAAGAGCGATTAGAAGAAGAAAAACAGAACATAAAGCGGCGAATGACAAAGATAGCACCGTTTATTGGTTTAGACTTTGAAATCGATAAGTTAAAGGAATTTCAATTTATAGACTATCGTTTTGGCAGGATTACCGTAGAAAATTATCATAAGCTGCAAACATATATTTATAAGAATCCATATACGTTGTTTTATGAATGTAATAGCGATGTTGAATATGTATGGGCAGTATATTTTGCGCCGCACATGTACATGAGTGAGCAAGAGGCAGTGTATGCATCCTTTCACTTTGAAGAAATACCGATACCGAAAGACCTAGAGGGAACACCGGGAGAGGGTTTTGCCAACGAGGCACAGCAATTAGAGGAAAATAAAATTCAATATCAAAAAATTCAGCAGGAAATACAAGAAGTATTACAGCAGCAGGAAGAACAGATAAGGATTGCATGTCATACAGTAACTGCTTATTGTGAAAATTTTGAAATACGAAAATATGCAGCGTGTACCAGAAAAGAAGACGGAGAAGAAAACTATATTTTATATGGTTGGCTCACAAAAGCAGATGCGGAAAAGTTAGAACAAGAGATGGAGCAGGATGAAAAGATTCATCTGGTAGAGGAAGAAGCAGATGAAGAATTAAGTACCATGCCACCTACAAAGCTAAAAAATCCTAAGGTATTAAAGCCTTTTGAAATGTTTGTGGAAATGTATGGATTGCCGGCATATAACGAAATGGACCCAACAGCGTTTATTGCACTAACGTATACACTGATGTTTGGAATTATGTTTGGCGATGTGGGACAAGGATTGGCATTAGTGATTGGAGGTTTTCTGTTATATCGTATAAAAGGAGCTCGGTTAGCAGGAATTATATCTGTGGCAGGACTGTGGTCGATGTTTTTTGGCGTAATGTATGGAAGTGTCTTTGGATTTGAAGAATTAATTCCGGCAGTTTGGATGAAACCCATGGACAATATTATGAGTGTTTTGATGTTGGCAATTGGATTTGGAGCTTTATTGATTTTAATTGCAATGGTATTAAATGTAATTAATGCTGTGCGAGCCCGAGAGTATGGTCGCTTGCTTTTCAATCAAAGTGGGCTCATGGGAATTATTTGTTATGGAACTGTGGCAGTATGTGCGCTTTTAATTATTTCAGGACACGGGCTTCCGGCAACTATTATCATAGGATTGGCAGTAGGACTTCCATTGGTTGCTATCTTATTAAAGGAACCGTTGAGCCATTTTATAGAGAAGAAGAAGCCGATTATGCCGGAAGGAAGTATAGTTATGTTTCTGGTAGAGGCATTGGTAGAAGTATTTGACGTAGTATTGAGTTATGCAACCAATACGATTTCGTTTGTGCGTGTAGGAGCCTTTGCATTAAGCCATGCAGGAATGATGGGTGTAGTTATGACATTAGCAGGTTTGGAAAAAGGCAATCCCAACTGGATAGTCATTGTGTTGGGAAATATTTTAGTGGCGGGACTGGAAGGCTTGGTTGTAGGAATTCAGGTATTACGTTTAGAGTATTATGAGATGTTTAGTCGTTTTTATAAGGGAAATGGAAAACCATTTGTGGCATTTAACAGGAGGAAATGAATATGGTAATGAAGGTTATTATTGTGGCAATTTTATTATGTAGTATGATTATACCATTTGGTGGATTTTTACTTAGTAAAAAGAAAAAGGGCGGGCTTAAGGCAGCCCTTGCAAGTAATATATTTTTCTTTTTTGGAACGGTGGTAGTAGCGGATATCTTACTATTTAAGGGAGACGTACATGCCGCAGGCGAAGTGGCGCAGACTGCTACAAGCGGTGAAGGGTGGCGTTATATGGCGGCTGCATTGTCAACAGGACTTTCCTGTATCGGAGCGGGTATTGCGGTGGCAAGTGCAGCAAGCGCAGCTTTAGGAGCATTAAGTGAAGATTCAGGTATTATGGGTAAGGCTTTGATATTTGTTGCGCTGGCAGAATCCATTGCGTTATACGGATTACTGATTTCATTCTCTATTTTAGGCTAGGAGGAATCAATATGAAGATGTATCTGATTAGTGATAATAGGGATACGCAGACAGGGATGAGACTAGCCGGCGTAGAAGGTGTAGTGGTACATGAACGGGAAGAGTTAGAAAAAGCGTTGGAAAAGGTTTATCAGGATAGTGAAATTGGCATTTTGCTTTTGACCGAAAAGTTCGGAAGAGATTTCCCGGATTTGGTAAATGAAGCAAAAATGGGACGAAAACTTCCGTTAGTGGTAGAAATACCGGATCGTCATGGAACGGGACGAAAGGCAGATTTTATTACCGATTATGTCAGTGAAGCTATTGGCTTGAAATTATAGGGGGAAAAGATGCAGATAAAAGAAAAATTAAAAGTGTTTCGGCAATCTACTATTGAGGTAGCAAGGCAAGAAAGTAAGGCGCAATTAGAGGAATATGAGAAACAATACAAAGAAGAGTTAGAATCATTTCGAGAAAAGAAACAACAAGAGTTAGAGCATACCTTTCAATTGGAAAAGATAAGACTAATAAGAGAAGCAAATCGAAAAGTATCTACAGAAAGTATGAGGCAAAGACAGGTTTTAGAGGAATGTCAAAACGAAAAGGAAGAAAAGACATTTAAAATGGTGGAACAAAAACTTCTTGCATTTCAGCAAACAGAAGCATATGAGAACTATTTGGTTGCGCAGATAAAAAAAGTCATAGCTTTTGCAAGGCAGGAGGAAGTTGTTATTTACATTAATTCCAACGATAAAGAGAAAAAGCAACAACTGGAAGAAAGAACAGGAGTGACACTTACTGTAAGCACAGTTGATTTTGGCGGAGGAATCCGTGCAGTTATTCCTGCTAAAAATATTTTGGTGGATGAATCTTTTGCTACGAAGTTAGAACAGGAAAAGAATTCATATGTGTGTTAGCAGGAGGAACTATCTATGAAGATAATAGGAAAAATATACGGAATTAATGGGCCCATTGTAACCATGAGAGGAAATCTGGGCTTTATGATGTCTGAAATGGTATATGTGGGAGAAAAACGTCTGGTAGGAGAAGTGATTGCCTTAACGAAAGAGGTTACCACAGTGCAAGTGTTTGAAGAAACTACCGGACTTAAACCGGGTGAGAACGTAGAAGGGACAGGGAGACCACTTTGTGTTACGTTAGCACCGGGAATTTTGAATAATATATTTGATGGGATTGAACGACCACTTCAGCTTATCGGAGAAAAAAATGGTGCTTATATTCCAAGAGGTGTTACCGTAGATTTGTTAGACCGACAGAAAAAGTGGCAAGCAAAAATACTGGTAAAAATAGGAGATAAAGTAAGTGGCGGAAATATTATTGCCGAGGTTCCAGAAACCACTGCCATTGTCCATAAAGTCATGGTGCCACCAAAAGTAGAAGGAATTGTCACTAGGGTAGTTGAGGATGGAGCATATACCATAGACGACACTTTAGTTACAATTCAAACAGAAAGTGGAGAACAACAACTAAACATGACACAACAATGGCCAATCCGAATTCCCCGTCCGATTCAAAAACGATATCCGGCAGACAGACCATTGGTGACAGGTCAGCGAATCTTAGATACCTTATTCCCAATTGCCAAAGGTGGAACCGCAGCATTGCCGGGAGGATTTGGAACAGGAAAGACAATGACCCAGCATCAGTTAGCAAAGTGGTGTGATGCAGATATTATTATTTATATAGGATGCGGGGAACGTGGAAATGAAATGACAAATGTGTTAGAGGAGTTTTCGCAATTGATCGATCCGAAAAATGGAAGCTTTATGATGGAACGAACGGTGTTGATTGCCAATACCTCCAATATGCCGGTGGCAGCCAGAGAAGCAAGTATCTATACCGGATTAACATTGGCGGAATATTATCGAGATATGGGATATCATGTGGCAATTATGGCAGATTCTACATCCAGATGGGCAGAGGCATTGCGTGAGCTGTCAGGAAGATTAGAGGAAATGCCGGCAGAGGAAGGATTTCCGGCTTATCTTGCGTCACGGCTGTCAGCGTTTTATGAACGTGCAGGATATGTAGAAAACTTAAATGGAAGTGATGGAAGTGTTACTATTATTGGAGCAGTATCTCCGCAAGGAGGAGATTTTTCGGAACCGGTAACCCAGCACACGAAACGATTTGTACGTTGCTTTTTGGCATTGGATAAGTCTCTTGCTTATGCCAGACATTATCCGGCGATTAACTGGCTTACCAGTTACGCAGAGTATCTCAATGACTTGGAACCGTGGTATATTGCAAATGTGGGAAAAGACTTTATTTCATGTAGAAATGAATTGATGAATATTCTTACCACAGAGAGCCGCTTAAATGAAATCGTGAAGTTAATAGGAAGTGATGTACTTCCGGATGACCAGAAATTGGTACTGGAAATTGCCAGAGTCATTCGACTGGGATTTTTACAACAGAATGCATTTCATGCGGAAGACACGTTTGTTCCAATGGAAAAGCAGCTGAAAATGATGGAGGTTATTTTATACCTTAATGAGAAGTGCCAAAGTCTTATCGGAATGGGAATGCCAATGGCAATTTTACGAGAGCAGAATATTTTTGAAAAAATAATTGCAATCAAGTATGAGGTAGCAAATAAGGAGTTAGACAAATTTGAAACCTATAGACAGTTAATAGATGAGTTTTATCAGAAATTGATAGAACTGAATGCATAGGAGAATGGCTGATGGGAATTGAATATTTAGGTTTAAGTGAAATCAATGGACCGCTCATTGTACTAGAAGGGGTACAGGATGCTTTTTACGAAGAAATGGTTGAATTTGTGGTAGAAGGAAATGAAATAAAAAAAGGACGAATTGTGGCATTAGAAGAGGATAAAGCTGTGATTCAGGTGTTTGATACCACAGACAACATGTCTTTGAAAAATACTCATACCCGATTGACAGGCCATCCTATGGAAATCGGACTTTCGGAAGAAATCTTAGGAAGAACCTTCAATGGAATGGGTGTACCAATTGATGGACTTGGAAAAATAAAGCCGGAAGTGGTGCGTGATGTAAATGGACTTCCAATGAATCCATGTACCAGAGAATATCCGAGGAATTATATTCAAACAGGTATATCCGCCATTGATGGTTTAACAACTTTAATTCGTGGGCAGAAATTACCCATATTTTCGGGAAACGGGCTTCCGCATGACCAATTGGCGGCACAGATTGTAGAGCAGGCATCCCTTGGGGCTGATTCAGAAGAAGAATTTGGAATTGTATTTGCTGCTATGGGAGTGAAATATGACGTTGCAGAGTTCTTTCGCAGACGATTTGAAGAAAGTGGTGCGGCTTCTCATGTAACCATGTTTTTGAATCTCTCCAATGATTCGGTGGTAGAACGATTGATTACACCAAAGGTTGCATTAACAGCAGCAGAATATCTTGCTTTTGAAAAAAATATGCATATTCTTGTAATATTAACAGATATGACATCTTATGCAGAAGCGATGCGAGAAGTCTCTTCTTTGAAAGGCGAAATTCCAAGCCGAAAAGGATATCCGGGATATTTGTACAGTGAGTTGGCAACCTTGTACGAGAGAGCCGGAATTGTAAAAGGATGTAAGGGAAGTGTTACGCAGATACCGATTTTAACGATGCCAAATGATGATATTACCCATCCGATTCCGGACCTGACCGGATATATTACGGAGGGACAGATTGTACTGGAACGCGCATTGCATCAGAAAAATGTGTATCCGCCTATTAATGTGTTACCATCTTTATCACGTTTAATGAAAGATGGAATCGGAGAAAAATATACCAGAGAAGACCACCAGGATGTGGCAAACCAGTTATTTTCTTCTTATGCACGAGTAGGGGAAGCACGAGATTTGGCAAGCGTCATCGGAGAAGAAGAGTTATCCCCTACGGATAAAAAGTACTTAGAATTTGGGACGGCATTTGAACAGCAATTTGTAGCACAGGGACAGAACGAAAATCGTTCTATGGAAGAAACTTTGAGCATTGGATGGCAGCTTTTGCACATTTTACCCAAAGAAGAACTGGATAGAATCGACACCAGGCTGTTGGAGAAATATTGGGAGGAATAGCAGATGAATCCAAAAGAATTTCCCACCAAAGGTAATCTTATATTGGCAAAAAACTCTCTTGCATTATCCAGACAAGGGTTTGAATTGATGGATAAAAAACGAAATATTCTCATTCGGGAATTAATGGAGCTAATAGAGGAAGCCTCTGATATTCAAAAGGAAATTGATACAACTTTCACAAGTGCTTATCAGGCATTGCAAAAGGCGAATATTCAAATGGGAATTCATGAAGTGGAGGGGATAAGCCAAAAGATTCCGCTGGAAGAATCCATTGTCATTAAAAGGCGCAGTGTCATGGGAACAGAAATTCCTAAGGTAGAATATGAACAACAGGAACTAAAACCGCACTATGCCTTTTGGGGAACGAAAATGGCATTGGATGAAGCATGTGAGAAGTTTCAGAAGGTAAAAGAACTTACCATCCAACTGGCGCAGATAGAAACCTCTGCGTATCGTTTGGCATATAACATTAAGAAAACCCAGAAACGAGCAAATGCATTGCAGAATATTACCATACCCCATTATGAAGGGTTAGCAAAAAGTATTCAAGAGTCGTTAGAAGAAAAAGAAAGGGAAGAATTTACCCGTTTAAAAGTGATAAAAAAGATGAAAGATTAATTTTGTACCTAAAATATGTTAAAATTCTCTCTTGACAAGGTATAATTGCATACAATAATATAATTAGTATGATTGTATACAATTATACATGAAAGAATATACAATGAAAATGTATAAAAAGTGATTGAGCCAAGAGGAGTGTTAGCCATGAGAGAAGTTGTAATGAACAAACATACCAATCTGTTAGAGTTAGAGGAGCATTTTTATCAATTGGTAGATGTGGACGAGCCAAATGTATTCCGTAATTTGTTTCCATATGAAGAGATACCGAAAATTGCATTCAATGATCGTATTGTTCCACATCATATGCCGGATAATATTTGGATTACCGATACTACATTCCGTGATGGACAGCAGTCTCGTGCACCATATACCACAGAGCAGATTGTAACCATTTATGATTATTTACATCGATTAGGTGGACCAAAGGGATTAATTCGCCAGAGTGAATTTTTCCTTTATAGCAAAAAGGATCGTGATGCTGTATATAAATGCATGGAACGTGGATATGAATTTCCGGAAGTTACCAGTTGGATTCGTGCAAGTAAACAAGACTTCCAGTTAGTAAAAGAAATTGGTATGAAAGAAACAGGTATATTGGTAAGCTGTTCTGACTATCATATTTTCTATAAAATGAAGATGACAAGAAGAGAAGCAATGAATCATTATTTAAGTGTTATTCGTGAATGCTTAGAGACTGGAATCAGCCCAAGATGTCACCTGGAAGATATTACACGTTCTGATATTTATGGATTTGTAATTCCGTTCTGTCTGGAGCTTATGAAGTTAAGTAAGGAATATCAGATTCCGGTTAAAGTTCGTGCGTGTGATACTATGGGATATGGCGTAAACTTCCCGGGAGCAGTAATTCCAAGAAGTGTACCGGGAATTATTTACGGACTTATGACACATGCAGGTGTACCTTCTGAAATGATTGAATGGCATGGACATAATGACTTCTATAAGGCAGTTAACAACTCCACAACTGCATGGCTGTATGGAGCAAGTGGTGTAAACTGTTCTCTGTTCGGAATCGGAGAACGTACCGGAAATACTCCACTTGAAGCAATGGTATTTGAATATGCACAGTTAAAAGGTACCTTAGACGGTATGGAAACGACTGTTATTACAGAGTTAGCAGAATACTTTGAAAAAGAACTGGGATATCATATGCCGGAAAGAACACCATTCTGCGGAAAGAACTTCAACGTAACAAGAGCCGGAATTCATGCAGACGGACTTTTGAAAAATGAAGAAATCTACAATACTTGAGTTTCCGTACTTTTATCCACAACCCCTATTTTTTCTGGGCTAGTAGTAAACAACTTTAAGAAAATGCCCAAAATATAAGGAACTTACTCTTTTGTTATGGTAAAATTAAGGTGTCTAA
>JAAYPT010000002.1 GCA_012519695.1 Clostridiales bacterium
ATTAGACACCTTAATTTTACCATAACAAAAGAGTAAGTTCCTTATATTTTGGGCATTTTCTTAAAGTTGTTTACTACTAGCCCAGAAAAAATAGGGGTTGTGGATAAAAGTACGGAAACTCAAGATTTATCAAAAATTCTGTAAAGCGCAACAACATTAAAGCGTTAAAGTGCGTTTTTATTCTCCTTGTTTATACCTATCATTCTTTTTGCTTATGGCAATACCCATTATGAGCAAACTAATAGCTACTACCACTCTATATCATTTTACTGTTTTAGATACTCTCTTTACACAAGAAATACAAACCGGAACAATATAGAAACATGCAGATATCCATGCTGTCTGGTCCGCAAAACAAATTGCCGTAAATCCATAAGTTGATACAAAGACCATACTTACAAAAATGCGCGCTACCATCTCAGTCATTCCGGAAAAAATAGCTCTTCCTGAAAATCCAAGTCCCTGTGTTGTCATTCGACAAACATTTAAAATTCCAAGGCTCCAGAAGAAATATCCCATGCAACGTAAATATTTTGCTGAAGCGTCTAATACTGCCGTTGCGCTTGATTTTACGAAAATAAGGGATAATGTTTTACCTGCGAAAATCAAAATAATTCCCGCAATCAGTCCATAGGTAACTCCTACCATTACTCCCTGGCGGATTCCCTTCTTGATTCGTTCTATTTTTCCTGCACCCAGATTCTGTCCACAGAATACGGATACTGCTGTTGCTACTGCATCAAACGGACACATGAAGAACTGTTTGATTCGCATACCTGCTGTAAATCCGGAAACATACACACTTCCCAAAGAATTATTGGCTGACTGCATTACCATACTTCCGATTGCCGTAATGGAATACTGCAATCCCATAGGTATCCCCATAACAATTAAATCCTTCGTAACTGCTCCGCTCATTTTGCGATCCTGTTTTCCCAAATGCAAAATTTCAAAGCGTTTATGTATAAAAATCAAACATAAGATTCCACTTACTGCCTGTGCCGTAATGGTTGCGATTGCTGCTCCTGCACACCCCCAATGCAATACAATAATGCACAATAAGTCTAAAAAAATATTTAATACCGTAGAACACGCAAGAAATAAAAACGGGGTCTTACTGTCTCCTACACTTCGTAAGATTCCTGCCAGAAAATTATATAAAAGTGTTGCCGGAATTCCCAAGAAAATAACTAACAAATACTGGTACGCTCCGTCATATATATCTTCCGGGGTAGACAGTAAATGTAAAATCTGAGGACACAGTATTGCACAAACAGCTGTCAAAACAACTGCAATTCCAACCGTTAATATCATTGCCTGAAAAATATAATTTCGCATTCGATCATAATCTCTCGCACCAAACCATTTTGCCACCGGAACTGCAAAGCCACAACATATGCCGATGCAAAATCCTAATACCAAAAACTGCACACTACTGGAAGCTCCCACACTTGCCAATGCATCCTGCCCTAAGAATCTTCCTACAATAGCTGCGTCAATAATGTTATATGTTTGTTGTAATAAATTTCCAATAAAAAGAGGCAACGCAAACTGTAACATCAGTTTTAGCGGATTGCCCTCTGTCATACTTTTGGTCACGTTTTTCATTCCTTCCACTTTTTACTTATATCATTTTACTTATATCATTTTACTTATACCATAAGATAATCTATCGCAGTATACGTTCAAAAATCTCTGCTTTTTTAGTATACCACAAATATAAAAAAGCGGAAATCCGTAACCTATTATTTTATTTTCTTTTATTTCAGTACGCCTTTTAATTCTTCCGGCACTCTGGGATAGCTTCCGTCCTCTACCAATCCCTTTTCTACCAAAGTCTCATATACGGTAAACATTGCCGGTTTTTTCAGGTGTGCCTGTTCTAACACTGCTTCGTTTTGAAAAATCTCTAACGGTGTTCCGTCAGCAATAATCTTTCCACCGCAAAATACTACAATTCGTTCCGCCCAACGATAAGCAAAATCTACATCATGGGTAGAAATTAGCAATGTTTTTCCCTCTGCTGACATTTTTGCCAGTACTTCTTCTAACATCTCTGCACTTAGTGGGTCCAATGCAGCCGTTGGTTCATCAAACAATACTACTTCTGACTTCATCGCTATAATATCTGCAATACTGACACGCTTTTTCTCACCACCGCTTAAATAGTGTGGCGGACGGTTTCTGTATTCGTTCAGATTCATGTATTCTATTGCTTCGTCTACCCGCTTTTTTACTTCTTCTCGTGGTAACTTCAGATTCATTGGTCCAAAGGATATTTCCCCTTGTACATCTGATGCAATCATCTGACTGTCTGCATCCTGAAAAACAAATCCTACATTTTTTCGCAGTTCGTTTAAATCCTTTTTTCCAATTACTTTTCCGCGATATGCAATCGTTCCTTCGTCCGGCTGTAACACACCGTTCAGATTCAAAAAAAACGTGGATTTTCCGGCACCATTAGAACCCATTACTGCTATTTTTTCGCCTTCTCTTACAGTCATATCAATATGTGCCAATGCATGTGTTCCCGTCTGATATGCATATGCCAAATTTTCTATTTTTATAATCTCTTCTGCCATTTTTCCGCCTTTATCTTCCTATATACCAAATCAAAACTAATGCTATCAGATATGCTGCCATTCCTGCAATTTGTACAAATGTTACCTTTTTTTCTTCTTCCAGAAATCTGATTTCTCCGTCATATCCTCTTGAAATCATTGCATCATAATAAGTATCTGCTTTTTTCAGCGATAAAATAAACAGGTTTCCTGCAATTTTTCCAAAAGAGCCACAAGAGGTTTTAAAGTCAATATAGCCTAACCTTGAAACTGCTGACCGCTTCATTCTGCCTTGCACATCTGTCAAAATAAAAATAAAACGATATATCATATTCATCAATTCCACAATAAGTTTCGGCACATGAGCCTTGCGCAATACATTAATCAATTCCCCTACCGGGGTAGACAATGCCATAAAATACATAGCTCCTACTGCACCTAATGCCTTAAAAAATAATTCTATTGCTTTCCATATATCCGCCTTCGTCATATAGAAATAGAACCATTTTAAATAAATACGATATTCGCCCACCGGTTTTGTAGATATTCCAAATGCAATAGCGACACATCCGAGTACCAAAAACGCAATTGGAATCTTCATCAGTTCCACATATTGACGGAACGGAACCCGATTTCCAATTACGTTTAACATCCCTACTGTAACAATTACTGTTAGGGACACCCAGATATCATTTAGCCCGATACATAATATAAGAATCAAAAGGGCAGATAAAACTTTATAACTTCCATTCCATTGACGCAATCCTGACTGATATGCATAAAAGTCCATGGTTTGCACGCCGTGGGAATGATGTCTGTGTTTGTGTCTGTGTTTCTGCCCTTCCATATTCATTCCTCTTAGTTTTCCTGTTTCTTATCTTCCCATTTCTTACGTTCTACAAAACGTCCCATAAGAAATGCAATAATTCCTACACCGATTCCGGTCTGAACGCAGAACATAAGACTTTCTACTTCTCCCGGTAATTCGCCGTCAATAAGAGTTTCTAAAATCGGAGTAAACCATGGTTCATAATCACCACTGATTTCTTCTACTACCTGACTTCCTGCATCATCTGATCCACCAAATTCTGCACCTTTTAAGGCAAATAATGGTATTACAATCATCAAAAGTACAACAATTAAAATTGCTGCTATTAACTTTTTATCTTTCTTTTTCATGCCTTCTATGCCTCCTCTAAATATTTGGTATCTTTTAATTCTTTCTGTGCGTAATTTTCCAAAGTAATCATAATAATTACAGTTAAGAATCCTTCAATGATTGCCAACGGAAGCTGTGTTGGTGCAAATATGCCAAGGAACTTCACTGCTGATGCTGCAACCCCGCCTTCGGAAGAAGGATATGCCAATGCAAGCTGTACACTGGTTACACAATATGTAAATAAATCTCCTAACATTGCTGCTAAAAATACGCTGACTCTTCGATTTACTTTTAATTTCTTTAATAATACAAAAATTCCGTAGGAAACAAATGGTCCTGCAATTGCCATGGAAAATGTATTTGCTCCTAAAGTAGTTAGTCCGCCATGTGCTAATAAAATTGCCTGGAAAATCAACACAATAATTCCAAGGATACTCACTGCACTTGGTCCAAATAAAATGGCACCTAATCCTGTTCCTGTCATATGGGAACAACTTCCTGTTACAGATGGAATCTTTAAGGAAGAGATTACAAATACAAATGCTCCTGCCATTGCAAGAAGTGTAATATTCTTTCGATTAGCCTTTAATTTTTTCTGAATGGAAAAAAATCCGCTTAGTAAAAACGGAACACAAATCACGCCCCATCCAATACAAAATCCAAGTGGCAGATATCCCTCCATAATATGCATAGCATTTACCTGTGGTACAATTCCAAATGCTGCTGCAAATGCAATGCTTAACACAATTAGTTTCTTCTGATGTTTTGTCATAAATTTCTCCTTTCCGTCCCTTCGGGCGTTCCTTCATTTTGTCATAAAAAAAGTATCATATTTCTGCTTTCCCACGCAGTAAACTGATACTTCAAGTAACCGATTACCTATTTTCTTCCAAACATCACAGAATTCCATAGTAATCAGCTCTTTGCAACCAGTCATCTCTCGTAACTTCATGCATTCCTTTACAAAAGGCAGGTCTTCTGACTCAAGTTTCTTCGCCTTATCTTCCTTCCCGGTTTCCCAGTGGTTATGCTCTTGTACTAAAATAAGGCTCCACTCATACAGCGGCGGGACCGTATGGGATTTTCACCCATTTCCCTATTATCCTGTGGAGAATACAGGCACCTTCTGTAACTATATTTTTGTCTTAGCGGAAAACAACCGCTTTTCCCATTCTACTTTAGGAAAAGGTGGTTGTCAATATTTTTTCTCAACAACCTCATCAAATATCAAAATACTCACTACCTATCATCAAGTCTTCCTTTAATTCTTCTGCAAATTCGGCAGCGATTTTCTTTTTATGTTCCCAAATTTGGATTGCTCTTGGAGTTACCATTGGATTGGGCTCCGGTTTATTAGAACTCTCCATGATATGAGTATAGGCATTTCCATAACTATTTACATGGGCATTTCCCAGTGTCATGCAATCCCATACAATTCCCATTGCTCCTTCCTCATCTAATAAATCTGCCTCCATAAGTAGAATCAACTCCTTGGATGTTTCCGGTTCCTTTAGTAATTCCTTATTGGAATGTTTTCGTATCATATCTGCCACTTTATTGGCAAATACAGTATCCATGTTCTGATTCTTAGCATATTCTAAAAATGCCTGATAACTACGCTTCGCATGATTTTCGTTATCACAATCTGCATATCCGATATCATGAAAAATAGCAGCGGTATATAATGCTTCTAAATCTACATTTTCTCCGGCATCTTCTTTCAATCGAAAACACCAATGTAACACCCGAATGGTATGATGGTATCTGGAGCGAAACGGATGCAAAGGATTGGGAGAATTTATCCCATGATGTTCTGTTAGATATTCTCGTACATATTTTAAATATTCTCTATAATTTTCCTTTATCATTTTTGTTCCTATTCCTTGTCCTATTATAAAAACTGAGAAATACGCAAATAAATACCAACGTATTTCTCAGTTTCACTATCTGCTTACATTATAGCGTCTTCCGGTTGTACTCTTGTAACTTTCTGAATAGCTACCGGTCTTACTATAACCGGAACTATAACTGCGGAATTTTAATTCATACAAATTATCTCTTGCATTTTTCTCCACACCGTTACTAATATCACTTACCTTATTTGCAAAAGAGTCCGCTGTTCCGAAGAGTGATTTTATTTTCTCTAAGTCTGCTTCTCTTAATGTGGAACTCTTTGCACTAAGGGTTCCATCTTTATTCTGTGTGATTCCAATCTCTTCTAATGCTTTCGCATTCCTGGTAACCTGCTTGTCTAATTGCTGAATATAAACTTGACGTACCTGCCCTCCAAGCTTTTCCATGCTGTTTCGCATCGTATTGTAATCATCCACAAAACCTTGAATCTGTTTTACAATTTTATTCCTTTGTGTTTCCGCGGAAACTTGAGAAGTATTGCCTGTACTTTCCTCTGTCTTGCTTTCCTCGGTTTTACGCTCTTCTGTCTTACTCTCTTCGGTTTTACTTGTTTCCGTTCCGAACAACGTATTCTCTCCACGCTTTAAAAATGCTATTACGCGATCTTGAATACTTGCAGCTGATTCTCCCATATCTGTATAGTAGCTTTTTTCTAACGCAGTATTCGTTGTACCTGATTGATATTTAGAAAGAAATGAATTATTTCCTAAAATACTATTTCGATTAACGCCTGTACTTTTGGTGGTACTATTGCTTTTGGTACTGCTCAATCGCGTACTACTACCGGTTCTGGAACTGCCTATTGAACTGGCTTTTCTTCGTGCGCTCTGTAAACTTCTTTGACCGACAATTTTGGCTGCATTCATAGCTGTCCGACTAATATGTCTCATTCACCCATCCCCTTTTTATTCTATATTTTGGATTACTTCTTTTATATCGGCTCATGATAACATTTTCTTAACGTTTCAATTTCTTTTGCATATCCTTCTAATTCATTTGGTGTTTCTAAGAAAAACGGAAGTTTTCGTAATTTCGGATGATTTACTATTTTTTCAAATGCCGAAAATCCGATTTGCCCTTCTCCTATCTTTTCATGTCGGTCTTTGTGACTTCCTAATTCATTTTTGCTATCATTTAAATGAATTGCTTTTAGCCGCTCAATTCCTAGCACCTTATCAAATTGTTCTAATACTCCTTCTAAGTCATTTACAATATCATACCCTGCATCAAACACATGGCAAGTATCCAAGCAAACGCCCAAATGACTGGTATCCTCTACTTTCTCTATAATGGATGCAAGTTCTTCAAAACTTCTTCCTACTTCCGTTCCTTTTCCTGCCATGGTTTCTAAGAGAACAGTAGTCTTATATTGTTTTTCGTTTATACGGTTCAACATTTGCGCAATATAGTCAATTCCCACTTCCACGCCCTGTTTCACATGACTTCCCGGATGGAAGTTATACATTCCATTTGGGAAATACTCCAATCTGCTTAAATCATCACACATGGTTTCATAGACAAATTCCCGCAAGTCTGCATCCTTTGCACAGGCATTCATGGTATAGGGTGCATGAGCTAAAATCTGTTTGATCCCATTTTCTGCTGCAAAAGCAAGATAAGATTCTATATCCGCTACATTTAACGGCTTTGCTTTTCCTCCTCTGGGATTCCTGGTAAAAAACTGAAAGGTATTTGCTCCTATTTTGACTGCTTCTTTCCCCATAGCAAGATAGCCCTTGGAAGAAGATAAATGACATCCGATTCTTAACATTTTTATTTCCTCACTGTAAATTTCTATATAATAATGTTGTTTCGTCGTTCGTTGAACACACAAGTGTGCTCCTCTCACTTGCACTCATTATATCATATGTATCAAAGCTTCTTCTACCTGATGTTCATATATCTTTGTTATCAAAATCTGAATTTTATCTGTTTGTACCTCTATTTTACTTCCATCTCTTGGAATAGAACCATAGGTAGCAAAAACAAATCCACTAAAAGTATCATATTTCTCAACCGGCAATGCAATCTGCAACACCTCAGCCACTTCATCTAATGGTAAATTCCCATAAATTTTCCAGTTCGTATTATCTATCTGCTCTATTCCTTCCGGCTTTTCTTCTGGGGAATCTTCGTCTTCTAAATCTCCTACTAACTGTTCTAACAGGTCGTTTATGGTAACAATTCCTTCTGTTCCACCATATTCATCTAATACAACAGCAAAATGCTTTCTGGATTCCTTCATTTTTCGAAACAATACATCTGCCCGAATCCCCTCTGGGACAAAAAATGGTGACTGTACTGCCTCTTTCATAACACTTTCACAACTTTTATCTTCCAATCGGAAATAATCCTTTACATTTAAAATTCCCACTACATCATCTACCGATTCACCACAAATGGGATATCTGGTATGCCGGTTTTCATGAATCCGTTTTTCCCACTGTTCCATGTTTTCATCTTTCCATAAAATAACAATATCCTTTCTATGTGTGGCAAACTCTCCTACTGCTAAATCATCAAATTCAAATACATTTTGAATAAATTCCTTTTCCTCATAATCAATGACACCTTTACGACTTCCTGCATCTACCATCATACGAATTTCTTCTTCACTCACTTCCTCTTCTTCTGCTTCCGGATCAATTCCACAAAGTCGCAATATTCCATTGGTAGATACTGTCAATACCCACACAACCGGTGCAGATAATTGTGCTAATGCGGAAATGAGATTTGCCATTCCAAGTGCAAGCTGCTCTGTCTTTTTCATTGCAAGACGTTTTGGTACCAATTCTCCAAATATCAATGTAAAGTAAGAAAGAATTATGGTTATCAAAACTACGGATATTGTATCCAGTGTCTTTTCCGGAATAGGTACTCCAATTCCTACAAACCAGGATGTGAGACTTTCTGAAAAATTATCCGCTGCAAAGGCACTGCCTAAAAATCCAGACAATGTAATTGCCACCTGTATAGTTGCCAAAAACTTTGCCGGCTGACCGGTAAGTTTGGAAAGCCTTATTACCCGCTTGTTTCCTTGGGTGCTTAACTGTTCTAACCTGGTATCATTCATAGAAATCACGGCAATTTCTGCACAAGCAAATACTGCGTTTAATCCAATTAAAATTATTTGTAATAATATCTGTCCTATCATTTTATCCTCCAAAACCACTTTTTATTATCGTATCCATCTACCTTTTTCTATTGTTATCATCTTAATAATCTTTTTAGACGCAAAAAGACATACCCATAATCCTGATAGAAGGAATATGAATATGTCCTTTTTCGATAATATGTAGCGGTATTTGAATTATCACTGTCACTATCGTCCATCTGCTGTTATACTGCTCCTTTACCATAAATTTATCACAAATCCATGATATGCTAAGGAACCATGTGTGTCAATCAATCCGTTCGTTTCTTAACAAGATATTAACAGTTTTACTGTGCTTTGTTCAATACAGCTCCTTTTGCTCCTGAAGTAACAAGACCTGCATAACGAGCCAGATATCCGGTTGTTACCTTTGGCTCTCTTGGCTGCCATTTTGCTCTTCTTGCTTCTAGTTCTTCATCTGAAACAGCTAATTCCAATGTCATTTCCGGAATGTTAATTTTAATGATATCTCCTTCTTCTACTAATGCAATCGTGCCTCCTACTGCTGCTTCCGGAGATACATGTCCGATAGATGCACCACGGCTTGCACCTGAGAAACGTCCGTCAGTAATTAATGCTACCGTAGAACCAAGTCCCATTCCTGCAATCGCTGAAGTCGGATTTAACATTTCTCTCATTCCCGGTCCACCCTTAGGTCCTTCATAACGAATTACTACCACATCACCTTCTACAATCTTACCACCTTTGATTGCTGCAATCGCATCTTCTTCACAATCGAATACTCTTGCCGGTCCTTCGTGTACCATCATTTCAGGTGCAACCGCAGAACGTTTTACAACACTTCCGTCCGGTGCAAGATTTCCTTTTAATACTGCAAGTCCACCGGTCTGGCTATATGGATTATCTAATGGACGAATAACCTCTGGGTTCTTATTTACTGCTCCTTTGATATTTTCACCTACTGTTTTTCCGGTTACAGTCATACAATCTAAGTGAAGCAATCCTTTTTCTGCTAATTCATTCATTACGGCATATACACCACCTGCTTCATTCAGGTCTTCCATGTAAGTTGGACCTGCCGGTGCAAGATGGCAAAGATTTGGTGTTTTCTCACTGATTTCATTTGCAAATGCAATATCAAAATCGAATCCTACTTCATGTGCGATTGCCGGTAAATGCAACATACTGTTGGTAGAACATCCCAATGCCATGTCAACAGTTAATGCGTTTAAGATAGCATCTTTTGTCATAATATCTCTTGGACGGATATTCTTTGCATACATATCCATAACTGCCATTCCTGCATGTTTTGCAAGACGAAGTCTATCAGAATATACTGCCGGAATGGTTCCGTTTCCGCCAAGTCCCATACCAAGTGCTTCTGTCAGGCAGTTCATAGAGTTTGCTGTATACATACCGGAACAGGAACCACAGGTTGGACATGTCTTTTCTTCATATTCACAGACTTCTTCTTCTGTCAGTTTTCCTGCGGCATATGCTCCAACTGCTTCAAACATGGAAGACAAGCTGGTCTTATGTCCCTTTACATGACCTGCAAGCATTGGTCCACCGGATACAAATACGGTAGGAACATTAATTCTTGCTGCTGCCATCAAAAGCCCCGGTACGTTTTTATCACAGTTTGGTACCATAACTAATGCATCAAACTGATGTGCCAATGCCATACATTCTGTAGAATCCGCAATCAAATCTCTTGTTACTAAGGAATACTTCATTCCTTCATGTCCCATGGCAATTCCATCACAGACTGCAATAGCCGGAAATACTACCGGTACACCACCTGCTTCCGCAACTCCCATTTTTACTGCATTAACAATCTTATCCAGATTCATATGTCCCGGTACGATTTCGTTGTAAGAACTTACAATACCAACTAACGGCTTTTCCATTTCTTCTTTGGTAAATCCTAATGCATTAAACAAAGAACGATGTGGTGCCTGTTGCATTCCTTTTTTTACATTATCACTTTTCATTCTTTTACCTCTTTCCTTCTCAACTTTTATTGCCTTTATTATACTCTGACAGTTGTCTGCCGTCAATATAGTTGTATTACGATTCTCCGGGTATTATCATTCACGCTCTTTGTAGTAACATACACAGATTTCTAATTTACCGGGAACTGTCCAAGATAATGTCCATCTGTCATATCCATACTGTAATAATATACCCCATCTGTAATTAACCCTCTGGCTACCATTCCATTCCAATGGTAAAAGACTACTCTTCCATACGGGTCATAGGAAAATCCATTTGTTCTAAGTGTTCCGTCACTGTTCGCCCAGCCAAAATCTACACCGTTTGCAAACCGAAACCATCCCTCACACTCCAATTTTCCGTTTCCATTTAAGTAATACACTTTGTCTCCCAAAAAAAGTAATCTGATCTTTATAAAGATATCCCTGTGAATCAAAATAGCAGGTATATCCTACACTCTGACAATACTGGAAGCTATTGAATACTTCATGCCCCTTTTTGTCAAAATATATAATGTGTTCCCCGTCCGGGTGATAGGTCAGTCGGTCTGTCATTGCTGTTCCATCTGCCTGAAAATAATAAGTATA
>JAAYPT010000030.1 GCA_012519695.1 Clostridiales bacterium
CAAAAAACTTCATAAACAACGTCATGGCGAATCCACCATTCGCTCTTTTGTCATGTCATTTTTTATTTCTAGTTCATTATACACTATTTCTGACGATTTGAGGAATTTCCTATTACACAAAAAAGAACCGTTATCTCTAACGGTTCTCCACTGTCTGAAATTAGTCCTGAGGAATGATTTCTTTTTTGTTATAGCTTCCACAGTTCTTGCAAACTCTATGAGGCATCATTAATTCGCCACATTTGCTGCACTTTACTAATGTTGGAGCAGTCATTTTCCAGTTTGCTCTTCTCTGATCTCTTCTTCCTTTGGAAGATTTATTTTTTGGACATATAGACATGGTCACACCTCCTTAAATTTGTTAAAAATATCCTGGATTGCTGCCATTCTTGGATCCGGTTCTGTTTTCTGGCACTGACACTCTGTGATATTCAGATTGGCTCCGCACCGTTTGCAAATACCTTTGCAATCATCCTTACACAGAACCTTCATTGGCCAACTCACCAAAATTTCTCCAAAAATAAGTTTATCTACATCCAGATTGGTACCTACCATATAATCTGTCTCATCCATGCGCTTCTCTTCATTCTGATTCGTAAGGTCTAATTCCTTATCAATCACAATCGAAAACTCCTTGTCTACATCTGTAAGACAACGGTCACACGGAATCGCAATTGTAACTTCTGTTTCGCCTTGAATAAACAAACGCTTATTCTCTTCATTGGTAAACTTCAGTACAAATGGTGCTTTCTTAACGATGGGAAACTCTCCCAGTCTTGAGTTAAAAGACATTAATTCAATTTCTACCTGTTTTGATACTTCCTTATTCTCACAGGAAATAACGTCTGCTAATTCTACTATCATGGCAGTCTCCTATCCACACTCGATATATTATACATATGTAAATTCCGTTTGTCAATAAATTTTTGCAACTATTTTACTTTACAAGGGCTACTGTCTCTCTTGCAATAGCAAGTTCTTCGTTTGTTGGAATACATAATACTTTTACTTTTGAATCAGCCGCAGAGATGATGCGCTCTTCGCCTTCAACTTTGTTAGCCTCTTCATCCATCTTTAATCCAAGGAACCCTAAGTAATTGCAAATCTTAGTACGAATACCACCGGCATTTTCACCAATTCCTGCTGTAAAACAGATAGCATCCACACCATTCATTGCTGCTGTATAAGCACCAATGTATTTTGCTACATGATAACAGAATGCTTCCAAGGCACGAATTCCTTCTGGTTTTCCTGCTTCTGCTGCGGATCTTACATCACGCAAATCGCTGGAAATATGGGATAATCCTTCTAATCCGGACTTTTTATTCAAAATACTTACTACTTCTTCTATATTTAAATTCTCTTTCTTTGCAATGAATTCCATTGCACCCGGATCAATATCTCCGGAGCGTGTTCCCATGATTAATCCTTCCAGCGGTGTTAATCCCATAGAAGTATCTACGGATTTTCCATTTTCAACTGCACATACAGATGCTCCATTTCCCAAATGGCATACGATTGTCTTTAACTGATCATATGGCTTATTTAACATCTCTGCTGCTCTCTTGGATACATAGCTGTGAGAAGTTCCGTGGAAACCATATCTTCTGACTTTATATTTTTCATAATAATCATAATCAATTCCATAAAGATATGCTTTTTCCGGCATTGTCTGATGGAAAGCAGTATCAAATACGCCTACCATTGGTGTATTTGGCATTAATTCCTGACACGCACGGATTCCGATTAAGTTTGCAGGGTTATGTAATGGTGCAAGGTCATTACACTCTTCTACAACCTTAAGTACTTCTTCATTTAAAATGGTAGAAGATGCAAATTTTTCTCCACCATGTACAACTCTGTGTCCTACTGCGCCGATTTCAGATAAATCCTTTAATACTCCAGTCTTTGGATTTACAATTGCTTCCAGCACTAACTGAATTGCCTGCTTATGAGTAGGCATTGCTGGTTCAGAAACTTCTTTTTCTCCACCATTTTTCTTATTCTGGTAAACCAGTCTTCCATCAATTCCAATTCTTTCGCAAAGTCCCTTTGCCAGAACCTCCTCTGTATCTGAATTGATTACCTGATATTTCAGGGAAGAGCTTCCGCAATTGATTACTAATACGTTCATTTTATATCTCCTTTTCTGTTGCTGTTTTTACAAGCAAAATAGCGACGTTTTTACCATCGCTATTACTAATTCATTACTCTTATTATAAACCAATCCAACCTTGTATACAATAACATTTTTTATTTTCTTGATAATTTTCTAGGAAACACATATAATTTAGTTACTATGGACTTTTCGGAGGTACCCCATGAAGGTATTAGGAATTATTGCAGAATATAACCCATTTCATCTGGGACACGCATATCAAATAGAAACATTAAAAAAACAAACACAGGCAGACTATGTCATCATTGCCATGAGTGGAAACTTTGTTCAACGTGGTGCTCCTGCCCTTGTAGAAAAGTTCACCCGAACTCATATGGCATTGACAGGTGGCGCAGACCTTGTATTAGAACTTCCGGTATTGTCTGCGACTGCCAGTGCTGAATATTTTGCTCTGGGCGGGGTTTCACTTTTGAATAATACAGGTGTTGTTACACATTTGGGATTTGGTGCAGAACACGCCAACCTCTCCCTCTTGCAACAGATTTCCGATGCTTTAATCGAAAATCCCCCTGAATTGGAAATACAGCTAAAATCCTATCTGAAAGAAGGACTTTCCTTTCCATCTGCTCGTGCCAAGGCTTTAACATCTGTACTTTCTACCATGGCACTACAAGGGACAGAAGATATTTCCTGTGTTTTGGCTTCACCTAATAATATTTTAGGAATTGAATATCTGAAGGCTTTAGCTTCTCTTTCTTCTCCTATTGTCCCTGTTCCCCTTTCACGAAAAGGACAAGGATACCATGACACAGACATAGCAGAGGGCTTTTGTTCTGCTTCTGCTATTCGTGCACACTTAAAAAATGAAGCTGAAATTTTAACAGCTAATACGTTTGTGGCATCTTCTATGCCTGCTGCCTGTTTTGACTTACTCCAAAATTATCCACATCCCTTTTTATTTGAGGATGATTTTTCACAACTTGTACACTATAAACTTTTAACGGAAGATTCCGCCACACTTGCCACTTATGCAGACAGCTCTATTGACCTCGCCAACCGCATGTACCATGGGAAACATTCTTTTGCTTCCTGGACACAATTTTGCGAACTGTTAAAAGCAAAAAATACCACTTACACCAGAATCAGTCGTTTGCTCTTGCATATGATATTGAATTTAAAATCAGAAGATTATGTTTCCTTTAACGGCACTATGCAGATTCCTTACTTACGCGTGTTAGGCTTCCGTAAATCTTCTGCTCCACTTCTTTCTGCTATTAAGGAAAATGCAACTGTTCCATTACTTACCAGTGTTTCGAATGGCGAAAAGCAACTGTCTTTCAAGGCAATGGAACTTCTTCAAAAGGATATTACTGCCTCTGATATTTACCATATGATGTTTGCTACGAATGATACCTTAAACGACTATCGCCATCCGCTTGTCATACTATGATATTCCTTAGCGAAGCATTTTTATACAATAGGACATAATTTTCTATTATACAAAAAAGCGTTTTACCAACCAAAATTGGTAAAACGCTTTTTTTGTCTTGTGCTTAGTGATGGAATAAACGAATTCCGGTAAAGCACATTGCCATATTATATTTATTACATGTATCAATTACATTATCATCACGAATAGATCCGCCTGGCTCTGCAATATATTTTACGCCACTCTTATGTGCACGTTCAATATTGTCACCGAATGGGAAGAATGCATCAGAACCAAGTGCTACATCTGTCATCTGATCTAACCATGCACGTTTTTCTTCTCTGGTAAATACTTCTGGTTTTACCTTGAAGATTTTTTCCCATGCGCCATCTGCTAATACGTCCATATAATCATCACCGATATACAAGTCGATAGAATTGTCACGGTCTGCTCTTCTGATTCCATCTACAAACTGTAAACCAAGTACCTTTGGAGACTGGCGTAAGAACCAGTTATCTGCCTTCTGTCCTGCAAGTCTGGTACAATGAATTCTGGACTGCTGTCCTGCTCCGATTCCGATTGCCTGTCCGCCTTTTGCATAACATACAGAGTTAGACTGTGTATACTTCAATGTAATCATTGCAATTGCAAGGTCAATCTTTGCAGACTCTGGAATTTCTTTGTTCTCTGTTACAATATTGTCAAAGAAATCTTTATCAATCTTCAGTTCATTTCTACCCTGTTCAAAGGTAATACCAAATACCTCTTTATGTTCAATTGGTGCCGGTACATAATTCGGATCAATTTCTATTACATTGTAATTTCCGTTTTTCTTAGCCTTTAAAATTTCAAGTGCTTCCGGTTCATATCCCGGTGCAATTACACCATCGGAAACTTCTCTTTTAATAATTTTAGCAGTTGCTACATCACAGACATCGGATAATGAAATAAAATCTCCGAAAGAGGACATACGGTCTGCACCTCTTGCTCTTGTGTAAGCATTTGCAAGTGGAGTAAATTCCATATCCATATCATCTACCCAGTAAATTTTCTTTTCTACGTCAGTAAGCGGAAGTCCTACTGCTGCTCCTGCCGGTGACACATGCTTAAAGGAAGTTGCTGCCGGAAGTCCTGTTGCTTTCTTTAACTCTCTTACCAACTGCCATCCGTTAAATGCATCCAAAAAGTTAATATATCCCGGTTTTCCACTTAATACTTTGATTGGCAATTCACCATTTTCCATATAAATTCTGGATGGTTTCTGATTCGGATTACATCCATATTTTAATTCTAATTCCTTCATGTTTTCCTCCGTATCGTATGATGATTATTTATTCTTGTTTACAATTCTTGTTTCATATTTTCCTGTTTCAATTTCAATATATCTTACAAAAAGAGATACCTTGTTGTCTTCATTTAAGCTATTCCATACTTTTTCTGTAAAGCTGTCAATATCGCCATCAATTCCAACCAGCTTTGGCTCACCTTCAAAACTTGGTAATGGATTGCCATCTTCCATATATGTATGGATAAAATGTCCCTCACCTGCAACCGGATTCTCGTATGCAAAAGTATAACGATTGCAAGCCTCCGGATTACCGTTATTACTCTTTAATATAGACATGGCATAATTGTAATTTCCGTTTTCCACATGCATAATACCTGAAATACGAGGAGTATAGTTTGGTGCATCTGGCTCAAATTCACGAGTACGAAGCGCCTGTTCAAAGGTTTGCTGCTTATCCATCAACTCATAAATCGTATCTGTCTGATCTCCGTTCGTAACAATGGTCTTATTTCCTAAAACTCTTACCGGAGCGTAAATAATCAGGCTTGGATCACTCAGCTTAGATGGATCAAATGCCTGTGTGCGAATTCCTTCGCCATCCTCTACAAATACACGATTTCTGCTGTTTTCACTTCTTCCCATAATAAAATAAGCGGTAACAGCGTACTTTCCATCCGCTGACTTACCGATTACAATTCCTCTTCCTGGATAAGAATTTCCCTTCAATTCAGTTTCCAATGACAACATTTTCATTCCTGATATCCTCCTTCGATATGCTATTACATCTTTCTTATTGTAACATGGGTTTTTCCTGCTGACAAGAAAAGGCTCATATAAGTAATATTAAAAAATCTACTATGTATTATAAGTCATTTTAATAAACGTTGTTTTTATACCATCGGACGCATTTTCCTATTGTAAAAAGAGGACTCTATTCCACCTTTGTGAACTAGAATCCTCTTATCATTTTACTGATTAAGCAATGCTACCCTTTGCTGCCTTTGCTGCCAATCTTCCTTCTCTTTCATCTAAAAGACTATCGATTGCATCTACTAATTTTCCGATTTCCGGCTTAGTAAGCTGTGCATCTGCACCCAGTGCTTCTCCCTTTCTGCGTAAATCCTCATTTACCATAGATGAGAAAATAACCAATGGGATATGCTTTAAAGTTTCATCCTCTTTTACTAACTTGGTTAAACGATGTCCATCCATTCTCGGCATCTCAATATCTGTAATAATCAAATGAACCTTATTATCCAAATCACCGCCATCACGCAATTCGCATAACTTGTCCCAAGCTTCCTGTCCATCTGCGCAAACAATCAACTGTGTATAGCCTGCCTTTCTGAGACAATCGGTAATTAACTTAGACAATAATGGTGAATCTTCTGCAATCAAAATCGGTGAGCCGCTTCTATCGCGTTCTCCAATCTCTGCCATGTCAGATACTTGCAATCCTGTCTCAGGACTAATATCTGTTACGATTTTTTCAAAATCAAGAATTACAATCAAACGATCTTCTAACTTGATAACACCTGTAGATACTCCACTTCCTTCTATATTGATTGTAGAGTCCGGCTTAATAATATCTGCCCAGGAAAGTCTGTGAATTCCACAAACCTCATCTACATGAAATGCAATATTTAATTTGTTAAAGTTTGTAATGATAAACAATCCGTCCTGTTCCATATTCGGAATTCCAAGACAATTTCTCAGATTAATAACTGTTATCATGGTATCTCTCGGCATAAAGATACCTTCTACGCTTGGATGCGCATTCGGAATCGGAGTTACCGGCTGATATGTTAAAATTTCACGAATCTTAGCAACATTAATACCATAATGGTTTCCAGCCAAGGTAAATTCCAACACCTCCAGTTCATTTGTACCATTCTCCAAAAGAATATTTGTATCCATAATTCCTTCTCCTCTCCGGCATTTTACTCGTACCGCTTTTATCCGTATCGAAATATTTACTAGTATTATAGCATATTATTTTCAAAAAATATATAACATTTTTCACATTTTTTCTTACTTTTTTGGTTATTTCGTCTCTTACAAAGCTATATTTGCAATTACATCATTCACTTGAGCCTGTAACTGTATCGACGTAATATTTGCTGCATCTGCTTCCGGAACCTGGAAAACAAGTACCGTTTCTGCATTTACCCCCGGTGCTAAATTTCCCTCATATGTATACAAGTCATTGGGAAGTATCGTAAATTCATTTTTATATGAAGAACCACCATTCAATGATACTGCAAAAACCGGAGACTTATCCGTAATATTACAATCTACATTTTCTGTTCCCGTATTAGTAATTGTAAAATTCATTACAAAATAAGTATATCCCTCTTTTGGTGGATTCAACTGAGGATAATTACTGTTCACCTCATACTGACCCGTATACTGAATCTCTACTCCGGGTATCTCTAATACCTGACTTAAACTCTCTACCGTCTGGGCTGTTTGATTTGCCTCTGTTTGTGTAGTATCTGCCGTAGTGTTTTCTTCCTGTACGTCTTCCGGATTCTGCTGTTCTTCCTTCTGTTCGTCCTGTGAAGTCACATCTTCGTCATTCTCCGCATCTTCTTTTTGCGCAATAACTGTTAGTCCATCCTGTTGGTGCTTATTAAACTTCGCCACTGTACCTGCTGAATAATTGACAATGATTGCTTCTTCACTTTCTGTCAATACTTTCAGACTATCTCCACAGCCTGTCATAAGCATCCCTGCTGCTATAATGACTGCGCCCTTTTTCATGAATCCTTTCATAGGCCCTCTCCTTTTCTACGCTGTCTTTTCTAAAATATACCTTTATTTTATCATTATTTTGGTTCTCCCGCAACTCTTTTAACTACTCTTGCCATCCAGTTCAAACCAAAACTCTACACCATTTTCGTAGTTATTCACTCCGCACTCCCGATGAAAAGAATCCATGATTGCCTTCACAATAGAAAGCCCGATACCATTTCCTCCATACTCTCTGGTTCTTGCCTTATCTACCTTATAAAACTTCTCCCAGATATGTTCTATGTCCGGTTCCGGGATTGGATTACCACTATTGAACACACCAATTCTTACAATGTCATCCTTCTTGGTAACTGTGATATTGATTCTTTTTTCATTTGCTGCATAGTGAATTGCATTGCTAATGTAATTTGTTAGTACCTGTTCGGTTTTAAACTCATCTGCCCATACATACATCGGCTCTTTTTGTTCAAAAGTTAACGTTATTCCTTCCTGTTCTCTTAAAATTGCCGTTGCATTAATTACTCCTTGTATTAATTCTACAATGTCAAATCTTTCAAATACTACCTGTTCATTTCCTGATTCTAACTGATTCAAGGTCAATAAATTCTTTACCATTCGGTTCATTTTGTCCGCTTCATCCATAATTACATCACAGTAAAATTCACGGCTTTCTGCATCATCATTGATACACTCCTGTAATCCTTCTGCATAACCTTGAATCAATGCAATTGGTGTTTTCAATTCATGGGATACATTTGAAATAAATTCTTTCCGCATTTCATCAATCTGTTCTTTTTTCTCAATATCTATTTTTAACTGGTTATTGGCGCTTTTTAATTCTGAAATTGTGTGCTCTAGGGTTTCTGACATCTGATTCATGTGCTCACCTAAAAAATCAATTTCATTTTCACCCTTGCTTTCAAACTTAGCATCAAAATCAAGATTGGTCATTCTTTGTGATATTTCTGCTAACTTTAAAATTGGATTAGTGATTTTTCTTGTAACAAAATACAGAATCACCGCACATACTATAACAGACAGGATTCCTACATATGCCAAAAAGCGATTTGCGATTTCTACACTTTCTTTAATGCTTTCTAATGCTGTTCGCAAAAGAATCTGATTTCCGTTTTGCAATGTTCCGTATAATACCAGATAGTCTGATTTTAATCTGGTATCCGGCGTTTTTTCTACCGTATAATCCTTGGTATTTTCTACTACTACCGCATCCTGACTTCTCGTAGAAAACATAATATCTAAAAACTGTTCTAACAGCATGTCCTTATTGGAAACATTGGACTGCATAATGGTTCCGTCGGAACTAATCACCATCAATGTAATATTGCTGTTCGCACATTGCTTTTCCAATTCAATTTCAAAGTCTTCTGTATTTCCATTTCCGTTAGCATATGCTTCATCCACAGTTTTAAAGGTGTCGATTAAAATATCTTTTTTATGAGAAATATAGTAATCCTCCAAAAGTGTGGTATTAATAAACCAGCACAGTAATACTGTGCCGGCTACAATAGCTATCATAATTGTTGTAATTTTTCTTGTTATGGAATGTTTCATTCTTCTACCTCAAACTTGTAGCCCATTCCCCAAATGGTCTTTATGTATTCGCCTCTGCTACCTAACTTACTACGCAGTTTTTTCACATGTGTATCTATCGTTCTTGCATCTCCGAAATAATCGTAATTCCATACATGATTTAATATTTTTTCTCTGGAAAGTGCAATGCCCTTATTTTCCACAAAGTAAGTCAGCAGTTCAAATTCTTTGTAGCTTAAATCTAATTCTTTTCCGTCTACTTTGACCTGATGTGCTAAACGGTCAATAACAATACCGCCAATTTCCAAGACTTCTTCATCGTCTTTTTTGCCTGTTCTTCGTAAAATTGCTTCTACCCTTGCAACTAATATCTTCGGACTAAAGGGCTTAGAAATATATTCGTCTGCGCCTATATCAAATCCTAACAGCTCATCACTTTCTTCCCCTTTGGCTGTCAGCATGATAATAGGTACCTTAGAGGTCTCACGGATTTCTTTGCAAACATCCCATCCATTCATCTTAGGCATCATGACATCTAATATAATTAATGCGATTTCTTTATCTGCATAAAACTTATCCAGTGCTTTCTCTCCGTCTGCTGCCTCTAACACTTCAAAATTCTGTTTTACTAAAAAGTCTCGCACCAGCTTACGCATTCTGCTTTCATCGTCTACCACGAGTATTTTTAACTTTTCCATCTATTTCACACCTTTCACTTCATTTTTACCTTAACATAAAAATATGGTAAATTTGTGAATCCTACGGATTGATTTGAAGTTCCTGTTCTTTTTCACGAACTGCCTGTTCTCTTTCTTCTAATTCCTGCTGCCATTGGGCGTACTTGTCCACAATCTTATTTTCATAATTAACAATATTGGGTTGATCGCTTGTCAAGGTAATAATCACCATTCCAATTACCAGTACTGCTAAAAATAAGTTTACTATCAAACTTATTCTAAGACGCTTCTTCCCTTGCTCTATCTTTTTTTCCATTCTTCCCTTAAAAGCAGTTTTCTCTCTTCGCATGCTACGCATTTCTGCTTCTACTTCCGGTGTTTGGAAATGAATTGGCTCTAACTCTTGTTCCTGTATGGTTGGAACCCGCAACAGATAATCACGCAATTCTTTTAAAAAACTTATTCCCACCGGGGTTTCAAAAAGTTTTTCTCCTATAAGTTTGCGGTATAACTGCAATACAATTTCCGGATTATCCATATCTGTATTTTCTCTGATATATTGAATTCCATCCGCTTCTCTCTTTGCCTGTTCTGCTACCTTTGCATCATCAAAATAGAATCCTTCTATTATCTTCTCTTTTTTCTCCATGCCTTCTCCTTACTCACCCTTTGTGCTTATTATAGCATAATCTGTAAAAAGTTCCCATATATTTCTTTTCTTATGTAATAGGACGCAATTTCCTATTGCACAAAAAAGGCCTCCACTCACTGGATGCCTTATCTGTACTTCCTTGCATTTTATACTATAGCATTCCTTGCTAGCAAATTTACTTTTTTCATATAATCATAAAATTTTCTTGATGTAGTCCTGCTATTTATATATAACAATTCTCCTATTTGCTCCCACTCAAGATTATTTAATACTTTATACCATATTATTTCACACTTAAGATATGGAGCGCCTTTTATAAATATATTTACAGAACCTCTATCCTCCTTCGATTTCTCTTTTTACTCTATATCCTTCTCAATACGTTCTTTTTCTTCTAAATACCATTCAGAGAAGTTTTTCCTTTATTCCCCTTCAGCATATCAAAAATTGAATTTTCCTTATATAGATTGAATTCCTCTAAGTCTGTCAACTCTATACCCTCCCTCTGTACTGCAAATAACTCATGTATTGTTAATCTCATTTCTCCTAAATTTTTGCAAAAAAACCACCAGAATACTGGTGGTTGCAGACTGTAGACAAAGTGCTCCGAGAAACTTACGTTTCTCGGAGTCTTTTTCTTAGTATCTATGAAATTTGTGTTGAAAAGAGGAATTTTCCCCTTGGATTATGCCATCCGTAATCCCCATTCCTTC
>JAAYPT010000031.1 GCA_012519695.1 Clostridiales bacterium
ACTCAATGGTGCTGAAAATGGCACCTTTAACTCTTTTTCAGTCATCTACATCATCCCTACAAATCCGAATTTGTATTTCCTTTCTATCTACTTTTTTCCACATTTAACATAATGAATCATTTCTAACATCTTGACATATAATACAGTTGTGTTATATTAATAATAGTCAACTTGTGACGGATTAAAGCTGGGTTCCCAAATGGGAGTAGGCACGCTGTGCTTAGAATCCTTTGCTCCTGGGGTTGACTATTTTTTTGTCAATTTTTGCTTTAGGTCATCAAGAATTGTACTTGGTGCTTTCTTTATTTCACTATAAACAAAATCTATCGCCTGTTGTGAATAACTATACTGTGGCTGGGTAGATATCTGATATGTAAAACACATTTTTTCATTCTCTTTTATTCCAAAATATGATGTAAAGTTCTGAAAATGATACCTATTTAGTTCTGTAGCAGCACCATTGTATAGTAAAATTATTTTGTCCTTTTTTAAACGCTTATTTATTTCTTTAATGCAAGCTTTAGCATTATATTTATGAGTTTCATTTGGATTTTTCATTTCTTTAATGAGTCTTACACCATCTGTTGCCTCTTTTTCAATGTGATAAAACTCTGTTGCTTCTTCTCTTTTTTTCGTTGCATAATGATAATGTTCCACTTTTATCGCAAATGCACTATTGTTTTCTTCCATAAGTGGCTGTAAAGCGTCATTCGACGCAAGTAATCGCTCGGCAACCTGTTTTTCGTATTTTCCTCTTATTTCAGTCTCATCTAATGATTTTAGTCTTACTGATAATGTAATAAAATTTTCTGGAATTACTTGCGTCATATCAACATTGTGAAATTCCATCATTTTATCTACAAAATTGAAAACACATGCCTGTAGCACAGACACATATACTGCCTCATATTCCTCTGTAATAAAATGTGTACTTGTGTTTCTCAATTCTATTACCTTTTCAAGATTTTTTCGCAATGGAGCCTTCTCATTTGTAAAAATCTCTTTAACGCAACGTTCTAGAGTAATTGTTCGATTTGGTTTATCTGTAAAATAGATGGATTTCTCGCCAAATTTATTTATCATATGTGCTTTAAGCATCAATTCCCATGCATTACAAATAAAAAAGCTAAATCCCTCTAACCTATACTTAATTGACGGTTTATTGTATATTTCAATTGCTAATACAAAAGCCTCCTTTGATTTATCTATCAGTTGTTCCTGTACTGTCATCTTTCCTCCCATTACAAATTCAGCAGTTTTTCCAACTCTTCCATCTCTTTCCCAATCTCCATCTCAATCTCACGGATATTAGCCATAATCTCAGATGTAGGCGGATACTCCACAGGTACATACTCAACCTCTTTGTACTTGTTAATACTAAGATCATAAGCATTATCAACAATCTCCTGCTTAGGAACCATGAATGACTTATCTGTACGTTTTCTTTCTAACTCAGCATCACGATTACGGAATCTTTCAATAATATCTGGAATATCATTGTCAGCAATTGGAGATCGCTTATCATCCAGACTAAATCCATCTGCCTGCATATCATAGAACCATACATTGTCTGTTCCACCATGCTCGGTCTTTGTAAAAATCAAGATAGCTGTCGATACTCCAGCATATGGTTTGAACACACCGGAAGGCATTGAGATAACTGCTTCCAATCTCTGATTTTCCACAATTTCTTTTCGTATATCCTTATGAGCCTTAGAAGAACCAAATAATACTCCATCAGGAACGATGCAAGCACATCTACCGCCAACTTTAAGCATACGAACAAATAATGCCAAGAAAAGAAGTTCTGTTTTCTTTGTTTTGCACACCTTTAACAAATCTGCTGATACAATATCTGCATCAAGACTTCCCTTAAAAGGTGGATTTGCAAGAATCAGTGAATATTTATCCTTATCCGGATTCTGATCAGACAAACTGTCTCTGTATTCTATGAACGGACTTTCTACTCTATGATTCATCATGTTCATGGCACCAATACGAAGCATAGTTCTATCCATATCATAGCCATGAAACATATGATTCATGAAATGATCTTTTTTCTGCTTGTCGTAGAAAATTTCATCTTTCTTATTAGTCCACAAATACTCTCCTGATTCCACAAGGAAACCAGCTGTACCGCAACTCGGATCACAGATAATATCATCAGCCTTAGGATCCATAAGTTCTACCATCATTTTAATAATATGACGTGGTGTTCTAAACTGACCATTTACACCTGCTGTTGCAAGTTTTGAAAGAAGGTACTCATACACATCTCCTCTTGCATCTGAATCATTCAATTTTGCCATCTGTGTATATAAATCATCCATTGCATCCACAACCTTAGAAAGCATTAAAGGTGTAGGAAGCTTAAAGATTGCATCATCCATATATTTTGAAAACGCACTATCCTTATTAGCATGCAAATTCTTAATAAATGGGAATACCATTTCCTGCACTACAGAATACATTCTATCAGCCGGATAGTCTCTGAAAACGGACCATTTAAGTTGTGTTCCATCAATAGTTCTCTCACCGATTTTTACCTCCTCAGCAAATACGCTTTCATAAGTAAGACCAAGCATAGCACTTTCTTTTGCATGTGTATTATCAGATACATCTAAATCATGAATGAACATAAGATATGTCATCTGTTCAATGACATCTAATGGATTTGTAAGACCACCGGTCCAAAAAATCTCCCATAAACTGTCGATTCTGTTTTTTAATTCGCCTGTAATCATCTTTTAATTCTCCTTATTCCAGTTCCATTTATACTTTGTATAACGACCGTTTCCAATCTTTATTATCTTCTCTGCCTTAACCAAATCCGTTAAGGTTCTCTGTACCGTCGTTGTACTTATTCCTGGTGCAGCATCAACAATCTCCGCTTTGGTAATTGTACCCAAATGATTTTTTATCAGTTCCTCAATCCTATCTGGCTTAGGCACTTTCTTTTCTTCTACAATCTGCGCTCTATCAAAGAATTCGCGGTATGCTGCCGTAATAATTCCCAGAATATATTTTACAAAAGACTCATAGTTATTCTCGTCTTTCATCCATCCTTGCGAACTTTCCTGCAAAGCATCATAATAACTGTCCTTTGTTCGCTCTATCAGTTTTTCCAAACTGATATATTTTCCAACAATATAGTCATTCTGATATAGCAATAATAAAGTCAACAATCTACTCATTCTTCCATTTCCATCATTAAACGGATGAATGCACAAGAAATCTATAATAAACATCGGTATTATTAAAAGTGGATCTGTTTTGCTTCTGTTAATTGCCTCATTATAGGCAGTGCATAGGCTTATAATTGCTTCCGGAGTCTCCCATGCCGGTAAAGGTTTGAATCTAACAAACTTATTACCACTTGCATCTTCTTCCTCAATTATATTGTCAGAAGTCTTAAATCTGCCACCATTAGCGGAATTCTCAAATTTATACAAATCCCTATGAAGCTGTAATATGAATGTATCAAGGATTGGAATATGGGGGAAATTCTCGTGTATCGTATTAAGCACATCCCTGTATCCTGCAATCTCACGCTCACTTCTTGTCTTTGGCATTGTCTTATCCAAAACAATCTTTTTCAAACGTTCATCAGAAGTATAAATCCCCTCTATTTTGTTAGAACTCTCTGTACTTTGAATCTTAGCCACCTCAACAAGACTTTCTAATACATCAGCATGGCGTTCAGCAATTAAGCGTTGTTCCCCCTTGTATTCATGAATTGTTGTAAGGTAACCTACGATTTCTGGCGTAAGCAGTTTTTTCCATTTTTCCGTATAATCAAATTGTCTCATTTTAATTGCCTCATTTTAAATCCAACTTCATCATTTTATTCTTAATGACTTAATTGAATTATACACCTCAACTTCGTCAAAATCAAGTTTAACTTCATCATTTTTGCTAAAATGACTAAATTAAAATTATTTTGATGCAATTGAAAAAGGACCAGCATAAGCTGATCCTAATCCTCTATCGCATCCCCGATTCAATTATTTCTTAGTTACGTATCTCATACTCACATTTTTTTTGCAAATGTATTATTTTTGTGTTGTTTTTTACCTTATTAAATACTTTCAATAAAAAACACTTCGACCAATATGGACGTACCATCCACACTAGCCGAAGTATACTTACTCCTCCCCCTGCATCAACTTCAAAAAATTCTTTTCCATAAGAATCGCCAACCCCTGTGCCTCATCTCCCAATATAATAAGATTATCCCCCGGTTCTATTCCAAACACTTTTCTTGCTTTAGCTGGAATGACAATCTGCCCTTTATCTCCTACTTTTACCATTCCAAAAATATGTTTGCCCTTTGGTGGAACGCCAAGTCCGTTAGCTGCTTTGTCATAGTTTACCAAGTCATCCATGGAAACATCGAAAATGTCTGCCAAAATCTTACATTTTTCTATATCAGGCAAAGCCTCTCCTGTCTCATACTTTGATAGAGTTTGTCTGCTCACACCGATTTTTTCAGCAAGTTCTTCCTGGGACATTTGATTTATTTTACGAAGTGAAACCAAATTTTCATGAAACATACTTTTTCTCCTTTTTTATTCCTAATACGCACCATCGTAATATCGGTATGCGTGAAATGATTTCGTACAGTATAAGGGCTCCTGCAAAGGCAAACACAGCAGTAAGCAGATAAATCACTACTCCCGGTATCTCTGTATTGGTAGTTAAATAATATGCACAGCTCGACAAGGTCAAATAATGAAATACATAGAGTCCAAAACTTTTTTCTGCCAAAAACCTACTCACGCTACTACTATGATTTCCCCATTTTTTCATACATCCCAGTATTGCTAAACACATCATCCAGCAATATGTAACGGCAAGAGGATTATTTACATTTGGTACCATTGCATAGTTTTTTCCATAATCCATCCAAACATAGATAATTCCTAATACACTGGCAAAAATAAGCAGTGGAACACAATACTTTTTCAATATATCGGTCACAGCTTCATGGGAAAATACATAGTATCCCAACAAAAATGAAATGCCATAAATACCAAAACGATATACCACAATTACTGGAGTATTTAATATTTGCGCAAATGCCCATACTAAAATGCCAAGCAAAATCAGTGGAATAATTCCAGTTTTCTCGCCTATCTTCAAAAGACGACCCTTTTCAACTTTCCGTACTAACAATAACACCATGGACAAAATCCACATTACCTGAATGGTCCAAAGTACACCGGTTCCGGATACGCACATAAGTAAGTACAAAACAACTCCCGGTATTTTAGTTGGCATATTATCAAATGCATGACTGATTGCCATATTAAAGTATCCCTGTATCCATCCAAAAACCAGCAAGCCAATGGTAGACGGCACTAATAATTTTCTGGTTCGTGCCTTGATATATTCCTTTTCCGTATGTTTTTCCAAATAGTATTTAGAACACATACCGCTTATGATAAACAAAATAACCATAAACCACGGATACAGCAGATATTGTACCACATCTACACCATTTGCCTTTGTAATCGGGCCTATCACACCGCCTGTTATTACTGAATTAAACATATAAACCACATGATAGATTACCACCAGAATAATTGTCCATGAACGAATATTATCTATGTAATATTTTCTCATATTTTTCCCACCTTTGCTATCTTTTTTTACAATTATAGCAAAGGAAAATAAAAGCATCCACCAACTATTTTTGACATAAATCGTTGGTGGATGTTAAAAATTGTGGCAATCCCTAAAACCAATTCTCTTTACACCTGTTCCGGTATGATAATTGCTGCAATCAGATATATAATAATTCCAGTTGTAGTACATCCCAATAATACAAATAGCAATCGAATAATGGTTGGATCAATATTCAAGTATTCTCCTATTCCTCCACATACTCCACAAAGCACTCTGTTTGTTCTTGACTTATACAATCTTTTTGGTTCCATATGTTTCTCTCCTTTACTTTTCAAAATCTACGGTGATATCGCCAACTCCGCAATCAATATCCACGGTTTTCGCACCGCCTTTTATCTCCTTGGTAGCTCCTAATCCACTGTAATCACTATCGCCAACTTCTACGTCGCCAACTCCACAGTCGATACTGTAACTATAATCTTTTTGCTTACCCGCCAGCGTAATATCAATATCTCCGACTCCACAGTCTAAGGTTACTTCCTTTGCATCTGCATAATCCACATTTATTTCGCCAACTCCGGCATTTAATTCTAACTTCTCTGCATTTATATTAGAAAAATCAATTTCTCCTGCATCTACTTCTGCATACAGTTTTCCGGAAACCTGCAAATCTTTGTTAATTGTACAATCTCCTGCTCCTACTATAGCACTAAAATCCTTCACCTTCAATGCATAATCCACATTGACTTCTCCTGCTGAATTTTTCAATTCTACTGTTTCAAATGTCATATCTTTCGGAATCTGCAACAAAACATGTACATTATCATTTGTCACCAGTTTCTTAGCATCCTTTTCTTTTATCTCCAATGTATTTTCGCTATTGTTTACATTAATGTCTCGTTTGGAATTTCCTTTTTTATATTTTACTTCTATATGGATTCCCTGAGATGCAGATGCCTCTTCGATATCAACAACGCCACATTCTACAGACAATTTTAGATTTTGGATATTAGCACAATCTTCTGCTGAAAAATCATACTCTTGTGTATTTCCGACATTCCAGGATTCCCAATCGTCATCCCAGTCATTCCCATTCCATGCCTCATTCCAGTTTTCACTCCACTTTTGACTCCACTTGCTAAAATTGCCAAAGTTAGGACCTATGGTAAATATCCCTTCACTTATCATTTTCGGAATGGATGTGTAATGAAATCCAATTCCTGCTGCTGTAGCACACAGTCCACTACCCAATATCACCAGCACTAATACCGTAATCAGTGCGCCTTTTGTAAATTTTTTCATTCTGCTCTCCCCTTTCCTGAAAAAGCTCTTTTACATAATGTTACACATCCGTGTACCAACCACGGAATAAATCTTCCATACAACCACACACATCCTATAGTTGCCAAAACAGCTAATGCTAATACTAAAAGTCCTGCTCCCAACATAGCAGTTCCGGTTGCAATGCCTCCTACTACCAATTGACTGATTCCAATACCAATAAGGGCTGCTCCTGTAATATATAAAGCACCTGCTACAGCGATTGCTGCGATTGCAACTCCCAGAACTCCTCCTGCAAGTCCTAACGCTCCACCTAGCAGTCCACCTACAGCTCCTACCCAGATAGGGCTGGTAATCACTGCGAGAATTACAATTAAGAGAATTCTTCCGGATTTATCATTATTTTCCTGCTTCCCTGCTTCCTTTTGTGTAGCAAATTCGGTCTTATCACTATTACTCTCACTATCGTCTTTTTCCATACCTAAGTCCGCCTTAATGGTCTGGGCTACTTTTTCCGGAGATTCCAATTCCTTTAAAATTCTTTCCTCATTCTCTTCTCCTGCATCTTCAAAGTAACCACGATAATACTCTAATGCTTCTCGCTTCTCTTCCTCAGGTACATCGCTTAATAGCGTTTCTAATTGTTTCATAAATTCTTCTCTGCTCATGCCGACTCTCCTTCCGAAAATAACATTGTAATTTTAGAAGAATAACTTTTCCACTCTGCCCGGTACATATCTAACTGATCCATGCCATGTTCTGTTATCTTGTAGTATCTCCGATTTCGTCCGCCACACTCCACGTCGTATACTTCCAAGCAATCATCCTTTTGAAGTCTACGCAAAACCGGATATAATGTTGATTCTGATACTTCAATTGCCTGCCGGACATCCTGAGTGATCTTGTAGCCATATGTGCCTTCCTCTTCCTTACAAACAACTGCTAATACAATCGCATCCAGAAGAGCTGCACCTGTATTAAATACCATGCCACCACTCCTTATCCTTATGAAATATTATTTATTACACATTACTATTTGAAATGTATTACTATTTCTTAATCAATACTATATGTCATATAATATTATTTGTCAACAATTATTTCCTTAACTTAACCTTAATTTATGCAATAGGACGCAATTTCCTATTACAGAAAAAAAACTCTGTACCATTTTTTATATGATACAGAGCTTTCTATTATTTATTCTATTGTCTTTTTCACAAAATTTCTTGCATTCTCAAAATCCGTCTCATTTGGATGCAACAACGCTTCATCAAAGTTCTGAAGCATTTCCTTTCTCCAAACTTCCTGTTTCGGGTCTTCCATGGAAATCTCATACTTTTCCCGCACATGCATTGGCATCTTTCCCTGACACATGAAAGTTCCCAAATATTCGCAATCGTCCGGTATCCAGACACTCACTTTTTGCTCTATGGACTTATAATACTCTTTATCTCCCCCAAACCCACAGGTTCCAAACAGTGCAATCTTTTTTCCGTGAAGCCCGGAAATAAAATCAATGACTGACATATCACAAGTGCCTCGGTTGGTCCAAAATCCTACGAAAAAGGTATCTGCGTCTTTTCCATTATATTCCTCTAAATCCTGCATATCCTTGGACATTCCCGGAAGTGCACTGAAAATCTCGGTAGCCACCTGCTTGGTATTTCCTGTTTTACTGGAATAAACAACCATATAATCCATACTCAAAGACCTCTCTTCTTTCCTAATAATATCTTCCATAAGGCATGCCGCCACAACACAGACCGCCGCCTCCGCAACATAGATTACAAATAAGGTTTGCAACACAAAGCTTCATGCAGAAACTTCCGCTGCCTCCCATGCTGCTTCCGTAAGTCTGACGCTGTCCCTGATACCAACTTCCACCGTTTTGAAGCTGTGCACATAACTGCTGGTATTCCTGATTTCCAGGCTCCATTTGTACTGCCTTTCCGGCATGTTCCATAGCCACTACGTTATTTCCCATTCCGGAATTGGCAATGGCACTTAAATAGTACCAACGTGCATCCCTCTGACTCATTCCATTTAATACATTTAATGCTTCTTTATAATATCCGCTTCGGATATAATTAGCGGCTGCCTGTTTATATGTACTATCCTCGTCCATACCACTGGCTCTACTCTGTCTTTGACCTTGACCGCCAAAGCCGCCAAAGAAATCACCAAAACCACCGAATCCTCCAAAATCCCAGTAGCCTCCGCCGCCATACTGTGAAGACTGTCCGCCATAGCCACTTTCGCCATAGCCACTCTGACCGTAACCGCTGGAAGTTCCATGCTCCTTTTCATACATAATCTGTTGATATGCCTGTTGAATTTCTTTGAATTTTTCCTCTGCCTGATCCTTATTTGGATTATTAATATTGGCATCTGGATGATATTTTCTGCTTAGTGCCCGGTATGCCTTTTTTATTTCTTCATCTGTCGCATTTCTACTTACTCCAAGCACCGCATATGGATCGTACATATTGTTTCCTTTCCGCTCTAAGCTGTTAGATTCTTGTCCATTTCTTTCTTATTTTCCTGCTGTTGTCGTTTATTTTTTATCATTTCATAACGACACCATACACCGGAATATAAAATATTTCGCAAAATCTCTGTATTGTCTACAATGGGTAACCACTCAAATGATTTGGAACACTCTGCCATCATCATAGTCAAAATATTTCCCACTTTTTCATCAAAATCAGGTTCTTTTTTCCATTGAAAAAATGGATTGTAGTTTCCCTTTTTTCTATCCTTTTCTAAATCCTCATAGGCATCCATCAGATAAATAAACTTTCCAAGGAAAAATCCCATGCGTCGAAGTTCCTTTGCCCATTCATCTTCACGCCAGGCAAAGATTTCACTCATAATTTCTCCGAAATATCCGGCAATTTCATCAATATCCGTTGCATTCCTTTTCTCACATTCATGAATCTTTGCAAGCATGTCTTGCATAACCTCTGCCTTGTGAGGATATTCTTCTGCTATTTTTCTGCATTGCCCATGCAATGTTCCTGCCATGATTCGCTTATTTACCTTGTGCTCATCCTGCCAGTCATCCATACATTTGTAATATGACAACAACAGATTCATATCTGCTGCATACTTTGTAAACTCATTACTTCTGGTGGGATGTTTTTCAAAAGGATGTGCAATACACTTACAAGCACTCTCTTTGGTATCTGTCTCATATAAACTGGTAAGCAACAATATCACAAACGTCATATCATAACTTAATGTCAGCTGACCTCTTTTCCCATACTGTTCCTTCAGCTTCTGACAGAACCCGCAATGATAGGATTGATACAAATCAAATTCCTTGAATTTCATTTCCTGTTTATTTACAATAATATATCCAAACATATAAAAACTCCCAAAGGATTAAATATTCTATAAGCACTATTCTAATCCTTTGGGAAAAAATTGCAATTAACAAACAGGGAAGTTTCTATTAAATCTTTATAAAATTTCCTCTAATTGTGCCAGCCATACTTGTCCGCTGGCATCACTTGGCATACGCAAATCTCCTCTTGGAGAAACTGCAACGGTACCAACCTTTGGTCCATCCGGCAAACAGGAACGCTTGAACTGTTGTGAAAAGAAACGTCTTACAAATGTTTTTAACCATTTTAAAATAACTTCTTTTTCATAAGTACCCTCAAATGCTCTTAATGCCAAACGATAAATCTTTGCCGGTCCAAAACCGGAACGCAACATATGATATAAGAAAAAGTCATGTAGTTCATATGGTCCTACAATATCTTCTGTTTTCTGAGAAATCTTTCCTTCCTCCGGTGGAAGTAATTCCGGGCTCACCGGAGTATCTAACACATCCAGTAAAATTTTTCTTAACGTCTCTTCTTCACAGGTATCTGCATAATACTGTACTAAATGTCGCACCAACGTCTTTGGCACAGAAACATTCACGCCGTACATAGACATATGATCCCCATTATAAGTAGCCCATCCTAACGCTAACTCGGACATATCTCCTGTTCCGATTACCATTCCGTTTTCTTTATTGGCAACATCCATAAGAATCTGTGTACGCTCTCTTGCCTGTCCGTTTTCATAAGTCACATCATGGCAGGTTTCTTCCTGTCCGATATCCCTAAAGTGTACACGCACAGCCTCTTTAATATCTATTTCTAAGAAATCTGCATTCAGACTCTTAATGAGATTTACTGCATTATCGTAAGTACGGTCTGTGGTTCCAAATCCCGGCATGGTTACTGCCTTAATGCCTTTACGGTCAATTCCTGCCATATCAAATGCTTTTACCGTTACCAAAAGTGCTAATGTAGAATCCAGTCCTCCGGAAATTCCAATGACCGCACATTTACATCCGGTATGCTCTAGACGCTTTTTCAATCCCATGGACTGAAGCATAAGGATTTCTTCACAACGCTTCTGTCTTTTTTCTGTTTTTCCCGGAACGAATGGAGATGGGTCAATAAAGCGTGTTAAAACCGTTTCTTCTATTTTTAATGGAAATGTAATTTCCTGATAATCTCCTGTATTGCCCTCAAACGTAGACATTCTTCTACGTTCTGCATTAATCTTTTGCACATCAATTTCGGAATACACGGATTCATTGCAAAAACGCTTTGCAGACCCTAAAATAGTTCCGTTTTCCGCTATCATGTTATGAGCAGAATATACCACATCCTGAGTAGATTCTCCTTCTCCTGCGCTGGCATACACATAGCCGCACAAAAGTCTTGCAGACTGCCCTGCAATCAGGCTTTCCCGATAAATGTCTTTTCCGGTAATCTCATCACTGGCTGACAAATTTACAATCAGATTTGCTCCTGCTAATGCATGGGAAATACTTGGTGGATTTGGCACCCACACGTCCTCACAGATTTCTACACCAACTTTTAATTCCGGCATAGTGTCCGGAGAAAATAGAAGATGACTTCCCATAGGTACTGTAATTTCTTCTGTTAAACGTACATTGACAGGTTCTTCCATTCCTTTTGCAAAATGTCTTGCCTCATAAAATTCATTATAATTTGGAATATGCATTTTCGGCACAAGTCCTAAAATTTTTCCCTGACACAAAGCTGCTGCCACATTGTAAAGATTACCGTTCCAGGAGATTGGCAATCCTACAAATACCAACATGTTTTTTCCATTGGTATCTGCTGCAATTTTTATCAGCTCTTCCTTGGCACTTCTTAACAATGTTTCCTGCAAAAACAAATCGCCACAGCTATAACCGGTAATACACAGTTCCGGAAAAACTACTACAACCGCTCTTTCTTCTTCTGCCTCTTTTAACTTTTGAAAAATTACCTGTCCATTATACGCAGGGTCTGCCACCTTTACCTTAGGAGTCACAGCCGCTACCTTGATATACCCGTCTCTCACTTTATAATCTCCTTTAATTCCTCTGTGCTGAATACATAATGTTTATCACAGAACTGACAGTTTACCTCGATTGGTTCATTATCGTCAATCATTTCCTGAATATCTTTTTTCCCAATACTTGCAATTACTCTGGTAACACGCTCTTTGGAGCAATCACAGTGATACTGTACCGGCAATGTCTCATTGATTTCAAGACCGAATTCTCCTAATATCTGCTCTAAGAGACTTTCCGGTGTCGCTCCCTGTTCTAACAAATCTGTGACAGAAGTTACTTCCGCTACTTTTTTCTCTAATTTTTCAATGATTTCATCATCGGTAAATGGCATTAACTGAATAATAAATCCTCCTGCCTGTTTTACCGTATTATCCTTATTCATCAAAACGCCAAGTCCCACAGCGGACGGTACCTGCTCGGATGTTGCAAAATAATAGGTCAAATCATCACCGATTTCTCCTGTTTGCAACTGTACCTGTCCAATATAAGGCTCTTTCATTCCGATATCCTTAATAACACTTAATACACCAAGGTCCAAGGCTCCGCCTACATCCAGTTTTCCCTTTGCATTGGCAGGAAGTATTACATCCGGTACCTGTGGATATCCCTTAACATTTCCCTTAGAATCTGCCGTTACCGTCAATCCCTTCGCCGGACCGCTGCACATAATCTGAAGAGTTAATACATCCTTTTCTCCCTTCATCATTGCTCCCATCATAGCTCCGCCTGTCAGTAATCTTCCTAAAGCCGCTGTTATCACCGGGCTGGTATTGTGGTAAATTCTTGACTGCTCTACCAAATCTCTTGATGTAATGGCAAATGCTCTAATCTGACTGTCTGCCGCTGTTGCTCTTACAATATAATCACTCATTCTTTTTTCCTTTCTCTCTGGCTATCATATAAATACGTTCACTATCCGGCTTTACACTTTCATGGGTAAAGGCATCATATGCTGCCACAAATTCCATGCCTGCCTCTTCCAGTAACTTTTTTACGGTTTCTACTTCATATGCCCGCTGAAAATGTGTTTCCTCATATTTACGATATAATTCATCATCTTCTTTTATAAAAAGTGTCAGGTCGTATTGATTTATCTGTTCTTCTTCATCATAATAGTTGTCCCAGATAAAACTTCCTTCTTCACGGTTCTCGCAAATAGTAGTTTCTCCCAGCAGTTCCTGATATTTATATATGGTGTTCATATCAAAAATAAATATTCCACCCGGATCTAAATAGGTATTTACTCTTCGAAATACTTCCAGTAAATCTTCTTCCTCTAAAATGTAATTCATAGAATCACAAATACTTACTGCCGCTTTTGCTGTTCCGTATAGCTCCAGTTCCCGCATATCCTGCTGCAAATAAAGAATCTCATCTTCCTCCTGCCCCGATGCCATGGCAATCTCCAGCATTTCTTCGGAATTATCGATTCCGATCATGTCATATCCGGACTTTGCCAGCAACCGAGTCATTTTCCCGGTACCACAGCCTAATTCCAGCACAACTCCTTCGTTAATACCATATTCCCTTAACAAACCGGTGAGATAGGTATTCCATTCCTCATACGGTACGTTATCCATAAACATATCATAAACTTCTGCAAAACCTGTATATGCTTCCATGTTTGCTCCTACTCTAGTGTTTTAAGACAGTATTGGGTTCCGTTCTTCCTTCGGGACTCACTGCCTTTTTAATATTTGCAAAGGTATCTTTTCCACTAATATAATAATTCCAATTTCCCTGTTCACTTTCATATTCCAAATAAACATAATCCTTATTGGTCTGGTATACCTTCACATTAGAAATGGCACCATTTCCTCTAATGAACTTCATTTTGATACATTCGCCCTTTTTCACCCCAAATATATAAGGTTTATGCGCCTCATTACACAGATAATATTCTACACCTTTCAGATTCTGTGCAGTAACACAGACACTTTTGCCATCAACCTCCACACGGTTATTTACTTCCGGTGACTCCATGTCATAAGACACCACCATCATATACTTCTGATATCTGTGCATTTCTACAAAACTATATACCAAAAATCCAATTCCCAATGCAAGCAAAAGAATTGTAATTACGATTACTACTGTTGCCTTGCTTATTTTCCGTTTCTTTTCCATAATCTCTTTCTCCCATTTTTTATGCCAATCCTATATGTGCCATGTAACTAATACTAACAAGTTTATCACAAAAAATCAAGTTTCCTGCCGCGAAACTCTCTTGATTATTTCTTTTAAAAACCGTATACTATGAGTATCATCAATTTAGAGGAGTATTTATGACACAAAACTACGAACATTATATTTCAAAGCATATTAAAAGCGTATATAAACGAAGACTGTTATCTCCTATTATTTATCTGGTGATTTTGCTTATTCTTTGGATTATTTTACCTTTGCAACATCTTTTATTTCCACAAAAGATTAGCAGTGTTTCCGACTTAAGCAAGTATCAACGCCAACGAGATTCTTACGTTCAGACTACGTTAAAAGATTTATATTTTACCGGATATACCAACACCTTGCTTGGGCAAAAAACAGGATACTACTATTACACTATGTGGGATGACAAATGCGTTGTTGTACTGTTATCTCCGAAAACCTGTGAGGAAGGACTTCCTACCATAAAGTCCGCACACATTCGCGGACGTGTAATTTCAGGAAATAAGGCTTTTAACACCTTGTTGGATTCTCTGGCAAAGGATTTAGACTGGACTTCCAAAGGGATTTCCGGCAAAATCAGTCCGTATCTCATCAGCGAACCGGCTTTTAAATCTCTTTCCAGTACGATACTGATGGTTGTTTACTTTGCAACCGGCATTTATGCACTGATTCGTTTGATTGCAGATACCTTGTATATCTTTTTCCCTGTACTGGCTCCTGCCTGCCGTCAGCTTTCTCGCTTTGGTAAGCCTTCGGTGCTTTTAGCTCAGGCAGAGGAAGAACTTGCTACCTTACCTCAGTTAGCAACAGAGGATATGTTTATTACAGAACATTACTTTATTGAGCTTGCCAATTATGGTATTGCCATTGTTCCAATTCAGGAAATGATTTGGATATATAAGCATTCCACCTTGCACAAGTTCCTATGGTATCACTTTAGTATTTCTTACACACTGCATATTACAGCCAATAAATATCTGTACATTCAGTGTCCGAAAAATATAAAGTCCGATATTGACGGTATCATGGATTATCTGGCTGAGGCCAACCATGATATTCTGGTGGGATTTAACGAAGAGAACCGTTTAAAGGTTCAGGAATTGCAAAATCATGGTTTGCAGTTCGATAAGTTCATTGCTTTCTTAAAACGAAGAATTTAACAGCATCCCGTAAGTGTTTTCATACACTTACGGGTCTTTTTTATGCAATAGGAAATTGCGTCCTATTGCATAAAAAACGTTCTATCATAGAAAAAGTAAAAAATTTTTCTCTTGCTTTTCCCCAACGATTATTTTATAATGCAGTAGCAAACCTTTTAATGTGGACAGTTCGAAACCATCCTGTCCGAATCATACAAGACATTTACATGATTCAAATCAAAACTAGGGACGAGACTTGTAACTTATTGTATCGTTGTGAAACATTGGAGGTGGACATATGAATAAAAAAGATTTCAGTAAAACACAAAAGCTTACAATATCCGCTATGGTTATGGCACTTTATATTGTAGCACTTTATTTTACGCAAAGTTTTTCTTTTGGCGCATATCAAATTCGAATTGCAACATCTATGTATGCGTTATCTTATTTTTGTCCGTTCTTAGTTTTTCCCCTTGGGCTTGCAAACTTTATCGCGAACACACTTTTTGGTGGTCTGGGACTTCCCGACATGATTGGTGGCTGTCTGGTAGGCATTGTTACATCTGGTATTATCGTTCTTATACGAAAATTCCATTTGCCTAAATTCCTGATTGTATTACCGATTACTTTTGTTCCGGGACTTTGTGTTCCAATCTGGCTTTCATACCTTTTGCATCTTCCTTATGGTGCACTTGCCGTAAGTTTATGCATCGGTCAGATTGTACCTGCAATTTGCGGAACCGCAATTGTTTTATTATTTGAAAAACGGTTTTTTAAATTAACACAGCAAGGAGAGTCTATGGTATGAGCAGTGGAAGAAACAAAGAAGAATTGGAACATGTGACAATGCTTGGAAATCAAAAAGTAAAGTATCCCGATGATTATGCACCGGAAGTTTTGGAATGGTTTCCCAACAAACATCCAGACAATGACTATTTTGTAAAGTTTAATTGCCCGGAATTCACCAGTCTTTGTCCGATTACAGGGCAACCTGACTTTGCTACTATCTATATTTCCTATATTCCGGGAGAAAAAATGGTAGAAAGTAAATCCTTAAAACTGTATTTATTCAGTTTCCGTAATCATGGAGATTTTCATGAGGATTGCGTAAATATCATTATGAAGGACTTAATTAAGCTTATGCAGCCTAAATACATAGAGGTGTGGGGCAAATTCACTCCAAGAGGAGGAATTTCCATTGACCCTTACTGCAATTACGGAAAACCTGATACAAAATGGGAAGAAATGGCTTTCAAGCGTCTGAGTGAGCATGATATGTACCCGGAGAAGGTGGATAACCGATGAAAGAAAAAGCTCTGGTATTATTCAGTGGCGGAGTGGACAGTACCACTTGTCTTGCCCTTGCCATAGAACGTTTCGGGAAGGAAAATGTAGAACCCTTAAGTATCTTCTATGGTCAAAAACATAAAAAAGAAATAGAAGCCGCAAAAAAAATTCTTTCCTTTTATGGAATTAGCGGTATGGAACTTGACTTATCCGCTATGTTTGATTTTAGTGACTGTTCCTTACTCTCTCACTCAGCCATGGAGATTCCTCAGGAATCCTATGAGGAGCAGTTAAAAAGCACTAACGGAAAGCCTGTATCTACTTATGTACCATTTCGAAATGGCTTGTTTCTTTCCGCTGCGGCAAGCATTGGACTGGCAAAGCACTGTTCTTACATTTATTATGGTGCTCATAGAGATGACGCTGCCGGAAATGCTTATCCGGATTGTAGTGAAGACTTTTTCGCCGCTATGAACCATGCAGTATGGGAAGGCTCCGGAAAGCAGATTCAATTACTGGCTCCGTTTATTGCTAAAAACAAAGCTCAAATTGTAAAAGAAGGACTTCGTTTGCAGGTTCCTTATGAATTGACCTGGAGTTGCTATGCCGGTGGCGAACATCCTTGCGGTGTCTGTGGTACTTGCATTGACCGTAAACGCGCCTTTGCTTTAAATGGTGTAACAGACCCGGCATTATACTAATATAATGCAATAGGACGCAATTTCCTATTGCATAAAAAGTCCCAGTAGAATAAATACTTCTACTGGGACTTTTTATAGGCTTACTTCTTTTCTAAAACAAATTTTTAAAGAAATCAATAATGGACTGGAAGAAGGCTACGATTTTATCCCATAATCCTTCTGCATCCATATCTGCCAACTTATCATACAAAGACTGTGCCTGACTCTTCATGGTATCTAAGTCCAAGTCCAAATCTTTAATCTTCATTAACAAAGTGGTCAACTGGTCTATTTCATCCTGATTTAATGTAATGTCAAACTTATCACAGGCTTTTTTGATTGCCTTTTGAATATCTTCTTTGGAATCTAATCCGTTTTCAATGATATCCTGCTTTAAGTATGCCAAAAGTTCCTCTGCTTTTTCAGAGTCTCCCACAATCTGAGCAATATCACCTGTTACAACCAACTCATTTAGTGCCGCATCCATACTCTCTTCTGACACTTCTTCTCCCGTCATAACAGAATATGCCTTTAACGCTCCTACCAATGCTGCTGTACCTGAAATCGGTGTTGGACCTGCAACGATAATATCTGCATCTGTAATACCGGCAGTAATTAACGCATTTTTATACATTCCTATGGTACAATAGGAAATATTTTTTGTAGTAATGTTAATTCCATGTCCCTCTTCCCTTTTTACTACTAATACAGAGGAAAGAGATCTTGTTCCAATTTTATCCGAAGAAACATATTTTCCTAAATACTGATGTTCCTCATCATTGGTAACATATATCACATCATAATCGCTTAATTCTTCCGGCTTAATGCCTAACAGTTCCAAGACTGTTGCCTGCTGTTCTGCTGTCAAATTGGCTCCCAATGCAAGATATGGCTTATCCTCTTTTGTAATAGGTTCTGTTACTTCGCCCTTTTCTTCCATTGCTCCGGTATCTATCGGTGTTTCTGTATTGGCATCGGTACTTGTATTCTGCTCTGTGTTTGTGCCTTGCTCTTTAGAATTACTATCAACTTTGTCTGCACTTTCTGCATCAGTACTATTTGTGGTATTCTCGGTACTTTCTGCATTATTGGTTGTTTCTGCTTCCTTGTTGTTTTCTTGTACTTCGGTAGTTTCCTGTGTCTCCTGACTCTCCTGTGTCTCTGTTGCCTGTGCCGCTTTTACTGTACTTGGTGTTGTAAGTAATACGGTTCCTGCCAGACATAGGCTCATAGCCTGTTTAATGTGCTTTTTCATGTTGTCCTCGCTTTCTGTCTCTATACTAATTCCATGCGCACCTTTATCCATGCATAAATATCTTCATATACCTTTTCTCGATCTGTTTCATTTAAAATTTCATGACGGTCTGTAGGATAAAGTTTCCATGTAATATCTTCTATTCCGGCTTTTTCATATGTTTCATAAGCCTCTTTTACCCCTTCGCCATAATTTCCTACCGGATCATCCTCGCCAGCCACCAAAAACAGTGGAAGTTCTTTTGGTATTGCATTTATATGCTCTGGCTGATTGATATAATATATGGTATCAAAAAGATTGTAAAATCCGTTCAAAGTAAAGATAAAACTACACTTTGCTTCACTGTTATAAGCCTCTACAATTTTTCTATCCTTAGTAAGCCATGCGCCTCCCCCTTCTGATTCAAATCGTTTATTATTTTCAGAAAAGGCTAAATTATTTACGAACTTACTTCGATGATTCCATCCCCGGAAAAAGGCTAACACTTTGCATACTCTTTTTCCAAATTTTACTCTTTTATCCGGCTGGCTTCCCGTTCCCATAATAATTGCTCCACGGAGATTTTCTCCATACTTGGACAAATACTTTCTTAACAAAAAGGAACCCATACTGTGTCCCAACATGAAATATGGTACCCCTGCATATTCTTTTTGTGTCATGGTACGAAGTTTATTCATATCTTCCACCAAGATGTCACTGCCATTTTTCGGTGCAAAATATCCCCAGTATTCAGAAGACACCACTGAATCTCCGTGTCCCAAATGATCATGACCTACTACTACAAATCCCTTCTGAGTCATGAACTGGGCAAAGGCATCATAACGTTCAATGTATTCTACCATTCCATGTGCAATCTGCAAAACGCCGACTACTTCTTTCGTATCCGGTTCCCACTTTACGGCATGAATCTTGGTTCCTTTATCGGCGGATAAAAATTCAAATGTACTCTTCTTCATATTTTTCTCCTGTCCTTTCCCAATTTATCTTCCTGCTGCTTCTAATTTTGCTGCTTTTATCTGTTCCCGAATCTCCTGCTGACCGTCCTTTAGCTGTTCTAATGCATCCTGTTGTTTCATAAAACTTTCTCCGGCCTGTTCCATAGCATCCGTTGCTAACGCATATTGTTTTACCAACTCTTCTTCTTTTGCAACAGTTCCTGTTAATTCTTCCTGTAACTTCTTCACTTGTGGACTAAAATTCTGTATGTCTGAATGCTCCATTCGATAGAGACTATCGGAAAATTCTTTGGTACTCTTTCCCATTCGGACATTGTTATCCTTTAATAATCCATTCAAATGTGTTACCTGGGATTTTGTCTCTTCTAACTTTTCATTTATGGTTTCTATCGCCTTTTGAAAAGAACCTGTAATCTGCTGATACTGACCTGCTAACTCACGCACATCTTCTGCTGCTGCCACAAATTCTCTTCCGCTCTCTCCCATACGTCCTGCCTCAATTGCGGCATTTAAAGAAAGAACTCCCATCTGTTTTCCCATATCTTCTAACTCTGTCATATGGGATGTAATTTCTTTCATTTCTTCCTGCAACTCTGATGATACTTTACTTAAAAACTCTGCCGGTGCAGTAAAATGCTTGTTCTGCTCCACCGTTTCTAACATATTCTCCTGTTGTTGCTTTAACTCCTCTACGATTTTCCAATAACAATCTTCTGATTGCTCTAATCCACCGGAAATTCTCTCCACAACTTCCTGAATATGATGATTCTTCTGTCTTTGTTCTTCTGTATGGTCTGCTGCACAATTTACTGCATCTATTACTCTTGTTAATTGCTGGTCCATCTTTTCCTGGCTTTTCTTCAAAGTATCCATTCTCTCATCTGTATCGCTTTGTTTTTGGGTAATATCTGCAAATACTTGTGAATAACGATCCAGCATTACTTGTCTTGCTAATAATTCTTTTTCTAATTCTTTGGATTCACCCTGTTTCTTTCGTCCACCAAACATCTCTCCTGCCCCTTTCTGCAATCTTCCTTTAAGTATAACACCATTGCCCTTATATCAGCAATAATTCTTCACAATTATTTGTAAACTTTCTCTTCCATTATATTCATTTACTTCCGGATAATACACAAAGGATGCAAGCATCATTCCGCCATTTCCGCGAAGTGTTTGCTCTAATGCCTGTTCTCCGTACTTTTCCTTATAAAAAGCTAACATTTCCTGTATATTTCCGAAATACACCGCTTCCATTCTGGTTCCCGCCTGACTTTCCACTTGCATTTTACATACATTCTGATTCTTTCCTATAATTCGCATAGATAAAAGTCGAATATTTTTATCTGCAAATACCGGTTTTTCATTGGACTTTCCAAAAGGCTCTAGGCATTTTAACTCCTCTATCAATCCTTTGGATATGTAATCCAGTGGCATAGGCACATCAATCATAATCTTAGGCAACAAATCTTCTTCTGTAAGTGTTGTATTTTCATTCATCTGCCGCCGAAAAATATCTACGTTTTCTTCCGGCATGGAAAGCCCTGCTGCCATAGGATGTCCGCCAAATTTTGTAAACAAATGACTGCACTTTACCATTTCATCATACATGGAATAACTTTCAATGGAACGCCCGGAACCTTTCACCCCTTCTTCTCCCCTGGTAAGTACAAATACCGGACGATGATACCGCTCTCGAATTCTTCCTGCTATAATTCCGGCTAAGCTCTCATGACACTCCGGTAAATAAATCACCAATACTTTATCCTTTTTTAATTCTGTTTCTTCTACTAATGCCTTTGCCTGTTCAACACCTGCTTCCGTTAATTCCTTTCTGCTGGCATTCAAATCATACAGGTCGGTTGCACAGCTTGCAGCCTCTGCCTCATTTCTCGCCAATAAAAGCTCCAATGCACGCTTTGCAGTATCTAATCGTCCGCTGGCATTCAGGCAAGGTCCTAATACAAATCCGATATGATAGGACTTAAGTGTTCCCATGGGGATATTATTTTTTGCTGCCAATGCACGCATTCCAAAATTCGTAGTATGATTTAACTTCTTCAATCCCTCTTTTACCAGAATACGATTCTCTCCTGTCAAATCCATTACATCGCCCACGGTAGCAAATGCCGCATTTTCCAAAAATTCCATTGCTTTTGCAGCCTCTATTCCCATTGCCGGATAGAGCACCTGTATAAGTTTGAAGGCTACTGCTGCACCACACAATCCCTTATTGGGATATGGACAATCTTCCTGTTTGGGATTTACAATGGCATCTGCCGGCGGAAGCAAATATTTCTTTTCACCGTTTTCTTTCTGATATGGCACCTCATGATGGTCTGTTACAATTACCGTCATATTTAATTGTTTTACCAGCTCTAATGCCTCTGTTGCCGCAATTCCATTATCACAGGTCAATATAGTATCTATTTCCGCTTCCTTTGCCTGTTCGATCAGTCGGTTATTTACACCATATCCATCTGCGATTCGATCCGGTATGGCATAATCTACCATTGCTCCACACTTTTTCAATCCGGAATATAAAATGTAAACAGACTGCACCCCATCGATATCATAATCTCCGATAATTCTGATTTTCTTCTGGGATTCTATTTTCTCTTTTAAAATAGAAACTGCCTTTTTTACGTCTTTTAATTCTTCCGGTGGATATAAATCATTAATGGTTCCATTCAAATATTTATCGATTTCCCCTTCGTCTGTAATATCCCTGTTTCGTATGATTCGAGCTGTTACCTGATCAATTCCAAAACGCTTGGAAAGCTCTTTAAAGTCCGCTCTTTTTGTTGCAACATACCACTTTTCCATTTCTGTTTCTTCCTATTCTGTCAATATTCTACGCTCCACAAGGTTAATCCCTTTGCGGGCATGGTAATTCCTGCATTTTCTCTTTTCTTGGTATCTAAAATTGCCGGTATTTCTTCCGGTTTTCGCGCTCCCTGTCCTATTTCTGTCAGTGTTCCTACCATAATGCGTACCATATTATGCAAAAATCCATTTCCCGTTATTTGAATATCTATCTCTTCTTTTTCTTTTACAATCTCAATCTGATAAATGGTTCGTACCGTGGACTTCTTTTTCCCATGATTCGTACAAAATGCAGCAAAATCATGGGTTCCCGTCAGATATTTTGCTGCCTGTCTCATAGCCTCTATATCCAGCGGCTTTTCTATGGTATACATCCATTTTCGTTCAAATACATTGGGCATACTGCTGTTAAAAATCCGATATACATATGTCTTTCGTACTGCCGACAATCTGGCATGAAACCGCTCCGGTGCCTCTTCCATTGCCACAACTCCGATGTCTTCCGGTAAATAGTGATTCACATACCCCAGTATTTCAGCAATAGACATATCCACAGACAAATGCACACTTGCCGTCTGTCCTACCGCATGAACTCCTGCATCTGTTCTGCCGGAACCCTGTAATTCCACCGGCTTTCCTTCCAATTTTGAAAAAACATCATTTAACTTTCCCTGTATGGTAATATCTGTGCTTTTCTGACTTTGCCAACCTTTGTATCGTGTACCATCGTACTGTATGGTTAATTTATAATTTTGATTCACGTTCTGTTTCCTTTGCTATCAAATCATGTATTTTATTCCTCTTGCATGATAGCAAAATATAATGACTTTTTCAAGGAACTATGATAACATGGTGTTAATTATACATTACAGAAACGGGGTATTTTATGAATCCACTAACATTGATTTCCATTTTAAAAAATCATACAGTTTTTATCCAGGCACACAATTTTCCAGATCCGGATGCCATTTCCAGTGCTTTCGGATTACAGCAGTTTTTGGCTTATTATGGCATTGAGTCTTCTCTTTGCTATGATGGAAGAATTGACCGTCTAAGTTCTAAGAAAATGCTAGATACTTTTGGAATCACTATGTTTTCCAAGGAAGAACTGTCTCATATGAAGGAATCTGACTTTATTATTTTAGTGGATTCTCAGAAAAAGAACGGTAATGTTACCGATTTTATTGGGGATGAAGTGGCATGTATCGACCACCACCCTACTTATTTTCCGTATCATTATGAATACAGCGATATTCAGCCGGTAGGAGCCTGTGCCTCTATCATTGCTTCTTACTATGCCAGTACCGATACTCCTATTTCTCCCAAATGTGCAGCCGCTTTAGCCTACGGTATCAAAATGGATACTGCTGATTTTACCCGTGGCACTACTCGTCTTGACACCGATATGCTGGCTTTTCTATTCCCAAAGTCTGACTGGAGTCTGGTTACTTATATGTATTCCAATACTATGGAATTTGACGATTTGCGAGCCTATGGTGCTGCCATTCAAAATATCTGTATCTATGACCGTACCGGATTTGCTTATATTCCCTTTAACTGTGCTCAGGCATTAATTGCGATTATTTCTGATTTTATTCTTTCTTTAGATGTAGTAGATATTGCAATCGTATATGCAATGCAGACAGACGGTATTCGTTTTTCCATCCGTAGTGAAGAAACTCGTATCCATGCAGGTACGTTAATTTCCCGTACTTTGAATGGTCTTGGTAGTGGTGGTGGACATCCCAGTATGTCCGGTGGAATTATTCCCAAAGACAATATTAAGCTTCTGGGAGAAAATCTCCACAACCGCATCCATACTTTATTTATGAATGCCATTGCGGAGACTTTAAAAAATACTCCTAATTAATTTCATCTGCGAAACGATAATTATTTTTTGTCGTTCGCTTTATATCATACAAGGCTTTATCTGCTTCCTTGATGATATCCCCAAATTCCTGCTTTTCACGAATGTTTTCTCTTAATACAATTCCCATGGAGCAGGAAACTTTTTTATTTTCCGGAATTACAACTTCTTCTCCTAAGAATTCTTCAATCATTGGAATAAAGCATTGTGCTTCTTTAATTTTTTCCATGATTTGTGTTGCTGTCTTTTGTGCCGTTTCTCGCTGCGCACTCATGAGAGTCACCAAAAATTCATCCCCACCAAATCTTGTGGCAAATCCATTATTGCGGGAAATTTTCTTTAAAATAATTGCGATTTCTTTTAGCACCATATCTCCTACGTCATGTCCGAAGGTATCGTTATAATACTTGAAATTATCCAAATCCAAATATATCAGTGCCATATCCATGCTGCATTTTTCTTTTAGACTGCGCTCCAACATTGTCTCCACATTCTGGAAAAATCCATCCCGGTTATATAATCCGGTTAAGAAATCCGTAACCGCAGAACGTTCTAACTTGGCATTGATTTTTTGAATTTTTCTGTCATTTTCCAATTTTGCCAACGCATCCAAAAGCTGCTGGAACACCAGCGTAAACATATTATAGTCACTTTCATCTAACATATAACGGTTAATTGGGGAACTCCAGTTGTCCTTCATCAATATGTAGGAAACAAAAATACTATCCAATTTCTCATTCACATAAAACGGTGTACACAACATAGAGCATACCTTACTTGCTCCAAACAGTGAAATCACACGATGATATTCATTGTAATTTGCCTGAAGTTTGGAAGTAACAAATCCACTTCTATGCTTTGAAAAATATTCTTCTAAGATTGGAATCATTTCATCACTTAACGGAATTGGTGTGTTCTTGTATAAAATCTGTGGTTTTCCATTGTAATATTTAATAAAAATAATTCCATCTAAGTTTGCATTAATTGAAAACACACTCAGCGCATTGTCTACTAATGTGTCTCTTTCTTTTCCATCAATGGCAATGATTTTCTGCCAGATTGTCAAAAACTGCATCTGCTTTTTCAAATCCTGATAATCACGCAAGATTCCTGCCTGTTTGATAATTTGCGTAATTTCTTCCATGGTAAGCCTTTGCAATCGTAAGTCATAGCGATTTGCAATACTGTTTTGTCCTTCTAACAAGTTTTGAAGTTGTATTGCCTTCTGCACATTTTTGTGTACTCTTGCATATTCAAGTGCCAATCCCAGTTCTTTTTCCGCAAGGTCTTTTCTTTCCATCTTGTAGAAAAGATTTGCCTTTGCCGTATGATATTGCACATAACTGAAAAACTGAAATCCCTTGGATCTTTCCACATACAGATTTGCTAAATCAAAGTTTTTTAACGCTTCTTCATAATGCTCTTCTTCGGTATCAATCAATCCTTCTACATAAAAGCTCAAGAAAATATCATCATCACACAAAGTATACGACGGGTCTAAATTATCTTTTATTTCCTTCTGATTCTTTTCTAATATATGGCTTAAAAACTGTTTGTTGCTCTTTAAATACATCTTGGCATTGTATACCATATTTAATTTAAAGCTGCACAATGCCAACAAGCCAAACAGTTTTGAAATATTACAGATACGAAGGTCATTTAATTTTTTCTTGCGTACAATCTTTAAACACAATGTCAAATAAGTGTATGCAGACTCAAAGTCCTCTGCCAAAATACAATTTAACGCCAGATTATAAAAAGTTTCTCCCATATAATCTACTCGTTCAAGATCATAAAATATCTTCAATGCCTTGTTATAACATTCATTGGCTTTTTCGTACTTTTCTGTGGCACAACAGTTATATCCTAATCCGTTATAAATATTTGCCATGGCAAAAGAATCACTGTCTTTGATTAAATCTTTCCATTTATAATAGTAATAATCTGATATTTCAAATAATCCGTGTACAGACGCAATCATAATATTCTTACGATATGCCTCTACCATCAGATACTGGTTATCTATTTTTTCTGCAAGTTCTAATCCCTTTGCATAATGTACCAATCGTTCTTCAATTCCGGTAATTCCCTGAAAAAGTTCTTTGGAATTATCATAAGCAAACACATAAGTATATGCTAAATGATTCCAACGTTCATACTTTTCGGCTCTCTCCAAAAAACCTGGATTGATTTCTACATCATTTACACAGAACAAAATGTTATGCCAGCCTGACATTCGCGCCATAACCTCTAGCATTTCTGCCTTAAAACTATAAAAATCATTTTTCATGGTTTGGGCTATTGCATCACATTTTTTTGCACAGGAAATGGCTTCTTTTAAATTACCGCTATACATCTGCGTAACCCCCAGCAGATAGTAATAAAGATATTGACCTTCCTGTTGTTCTTTTTTGCCATTCCACACTTTGTAAATTTTCACATACCATTAAAGCATTTGGTATGTCATCCGACAAGATGCAGACTCTGGCATATAATTCTAATACCTGAAATTTATCTGTTTCTTTTAAATACAGATTTTCCATTTCCAGCTTATGGTAAATAATCTTCAAATAATACTTTGCCTGCTCTAAATCCAGAGTTTCATACATATTATGAAGATACTTCAAATACTGGGTAATATGAGCTGATTCAAAATGAAAGACGGCTGCTTCCTCTTCTGTTTCTCCCGGATTCATCATCATTTCTCCATTAATAATGCATCCGTTTTCTTCTAATACTTCTATATACTCATTCCAAATTTGCGCTATATGCGTAGGAACTGTATGAAGACTATTATATGCTAATAACACACAGAAGTTTTCTGTATCTTCGTAATGCAAAAGTTGTTTCATCAAATACACCGTTGCCCCGCCTGCTAAATGAAATCCATTCAATACTAACAAAAACGGTCGTTTACGAGAACAATAAATCATTGCGTTAATCAAAGAGTCTATCATACGCTTCTGCTCATAAGTTACTTCGCTTAACAGAATCTCTTCTTTTCTTCTGCAAATTCCTTCTGTCATATAAGAACGGAATAGTTCCCACTGTTGGCTGTACACACCACATTCCTCTAAAAATTGTTCTATGAGCATTTCTCGGTTTTGCTGATAAAGCTCTTTTATCAGGCTTAGAAATGGCTCATATGCATCTGGTATTTCTTTTTCATAAAAGCTGTGGTAAAACACATCAATGTCCGGGTATTGATTTCTTATCTGTTCAATATCCTCGGATGGGATATCAAATCTATTATAGTGTTTAATTGCAAGATAGTTGTTTCTCTTTCTCCCAATACCGGAAATCAATGTGTGTATAAAACTATCTACATATTTCAGATATCTCTCACGCACACTGCTTCCTCCTTCACCTTTTACTCTTCTTTATCAATTTTCCCCTAATAATATTATAGCTTGATGTGAAAAATCATTGTGTTGTTTTTTTGTGTTATTATGTTGTTTTTTTATGAATTTGTGAATTTAGCACCAAAAAGAGTCCGCTTGTCGGACTCTTTCGCGCCCGAGCGGTGTCATTTATGACTAATTTCATCTCCGCGAGGTGCGCTTCCTTAGCGGAGCGTTTTTCATGTAATAGGACGCAATTTCCTATTACATGAAAAAGAGTCCCCTTAGGGACCCTTTCCTTCTGTATTTTCTATAATTCGCAGTTATTTACTGTTCTTGGGAATGGAATTACGTCACGGATATTTCCCATTCCTGTTAAATACATAACGCAACGTTCAAATCCAAGACCAAATCCTGCATGTCTTGCACTTCCGTACTTTCTAAGGTCTAAATAGAAGTCATAATCTTCTTTTTTCAGTCCTAATTCATCCATTCTCCGGCACAATTTATCGTAATCATCTTCTCTTTGGCTTCCACCGATAATCTCACCGATTCCAGGTACCAGACAGTCTACGGCTGCTACTGTTTTTCCATCCGGATTCAATTTCATATAAAATGCTTTGATGTCCTTTGGATAATCAGTTACAAATACCGGTCTCTTATAAATCTCTTCTGTCAGATAACGTTCATGCTCTGTCTGTAAATCACAGCCCCAGCTTACCTTATAATCAAACTTATCGTTATGTTTTTCTAAGATTTCCACTGCTTCTGTATAAGTAACACGGGCAAATTCAGAATTAACTACATGATTTAAACGCTCTAACAATCCCTTGTCTACAAAGTTATTAAAGAACTGCATTTCTTCCGGTGCATGCTCTAATACATAAGAAATTACATATTTTAACATACTTTCTGCCAATATCATATCGTCCTCTAAGTCTGCAAATGCAATTTCAGGCTCAATCATCCAGAACTCTGCTGCATGTCTGGTTGTATTGGAATTCTCTGCACGGAAAGTCGGTCCAAAAGTATAGATATTTTTAAATGCCATAGCATAAGTCTCACCATTTAACTGACCGCTTACAGTAAGATTGGTTGGCTTATTAAAGAAATCCTGACTATAATCGACAGAACCATCTTCATTCTTTGGAATATCTTTTAAGTCCAATGTGGTAACCTGGAACATTTCTCCTGCACCTTCACAGTCGCTTCCGGTAATCAATGGAGTATGCACATAAACGAAATCTCTCTCCTGAAAGAACTTATGAATTGCATAGGCAATCAAAGAACGTACTCTGAAAACAGCTTCAAAAGTATTGGTGCGTGGTCTTAAATGAGATACTGTTCTTAAATATTCAAAGCTATGTCTCTTTTTCTGCAATGGGTAGTCCGGAGTTGACTGACCCTCAATCTGCACCTCATCTGCCTGAATTTCAAATGGCTGTTTTGCATCCGGAGTTGCTACTAATTTTCCTTTTACGATGATTGCCGCACCTACGTTTAACTTTTCAACTTCTGCAAAGTTTTCCAGTCCGTCATGATATACTACCTGCAATGGCTCAAAAAAGGTACCATCATTTACTACAATAAAACCAAAGTTCTTAGAATTACGAATGCTTCTAACCCATCCGCCAATCTGAATGTTCTGGTCTAAATATTTTTCCTTTTCCCGATATAAGTCTCTGATATTAATCAATTCCATAACTTTTCTCCTATTCTTCCTATTATTTATTCTGTAGCAGTATTTCCGTAAGTTACCACTGCTTTTTCTGTAATCAAATCCATTGCCTTATTATTACGATAGATGTTTTTTACATAATCTTCGCCATATTCATCCATCAATGCATTTTCATCTGCATAATTTCCGTTACTGATAATATTATTGATATACTCTTTATATCCGTCTTCGTCTACTTCAATTCCTTCTTTATCTGCAATTGCTGTAAGAATCAGTTCTACTTCCAGATTCTTCTGCATATAATCGTTTACTTCTGTATCAAACTGTTCCTGTGTCTCATTCATAGAGGATAAATAATCTTCTACACTCATGTTATATTTATCCTTCAAAGTCTTTTCCATTTCGTCCTTATAATCCTTGACTCTCTGGTCCAATACTCCGTCCGGAAGACTGTCTACCGTACATACTTCTTGTAACTTTTCCAAAATCGCACTCTGAGTATCTGTCTCTTTTGTAGATTCGTTACTCTTTGTCAACTGTTCCTTAACTCCGTCTTTTAATGCCTGTACTGTCTCATATCCCTGACTGCTAAAGTTATCAGCCACATACTGGTCTGTTATATTATCATAATTAATATCTTGTTTTGTTACAATTTTATTGATTGTTACGTTAAATACTACTGCCTGTCCTGCAAGCTCTGTACTCTGATAATTTTCCGGGAAGGTCAAATTCAAAGAAACCGTGTCTCCTACATTGGCACCAATGAGTCCGGATTCAAATCCGTCAATAAACTTATTAGAACCTATTTCAAGAACTGTTCCCTTCGCTGTTCCGCCGTCAAATGCTACTCCGTCTTTTAATCCTTCGTAGTCAATGTTTACAAAATCACCATTTTCTACGGTTGTCTTATCTGTATCCTCGTATGCAGGATAAGAAGCTATCAACGTTTCTATCTTGCTCTTTACATCATCATCTGTTACTTCATAATTAGAATCCAGTGACACCTGCATTCCTAAATAATCACCTAATGTTACATAATCAGAGGCATTATAATCTATACTGGCTGTTGATTTACTTTCCTTCTTATCACTCTTTTTATCGTTTTTCTTGTCACTTCCACAGCCGCCCAGCATAGCTACTGCACAAACTGCTGCTAATAGTACTACTAATTTCTTCTTCATTTTTATTTACCTTTCTATTCTAGTCTAGTTTCCAGAAATACCATTATGAAAATATATACTCCAAAATGGTTATACTCAATAATAAAGAATATCACATTTTTCTATAATTGAAAAGCTCTCTAAAACAGAAATCACAAATTAATCACATATATACTGTAAAATTTTAGGAAAATGTGATATATTGTCACTAACCTAGAATTTTGTATTGGAAAGGAGTAATTATGAGTACATTAAATTTAACATTATTGACAGACCTTTATGAACTGACAATGATGCAGGGGTATTTTAAAACAAAAAATCGTGAAGTCGTTGTATTTGATGCTTTTTACCGCAATAATCCATGTGACGGTGGTTATGCTATCTGCGCTGGTTTGGAGCAGGTAATCGATTATATTGAACATCTTCATTTTGACGAGGATGACATTGCCTATTTAAGAAGTTTAAAAATCTTTGACGAAGACTTTTTAGAATACTTGAGCAATTTTCATTTCACCGGAGACATCTATGCCATTCCGGAAGGAACTGTTATTTTTCCAAGAGAACCTTTGATTAAAGTTGTTGCACCTATTATGGAAGCACAATTAGTGGAAACGGCTATTTTAAATATTTTAAATCATCAAAGTCTAATTGCCACCAAAGCTGCCCGTGTCTGCTATGCAGCTCAGGGTGACGGTGTTATGGAATTTGGTCTTCGCCGTGCACAGGGACCTGATTCCGGTACCTACGGTGCCAGAGCCGCTGTAATTGGTGGTTGCTGTGGTACTTCCAATGTTCTTTGTGGACAACTCTTTGATGTTCCGGTAAAGGGTACACATGCCCATAGCTGGATTATGAGTTTTCCGGATGAATATACTGCATTTAAAAACTATGCTACCTTATATCCTTCTGCCTGCATTCTTTTAGTGGATACTTATGACACCTTACGTTCCGGTATTCCAAATGCTATTCGTGTATTTAAAGAAATGCGAGCAGCTGGTATTCCTCTTACTTTTTACGGTATTCGTATGGATAGTGGTGACCTTGCTTACCTGTCAAAAAAAGCCCGTAAAATGTTGGATGATGCAGGCTTTCCGGATGCAGTTATTTCTGCTTCTAACGACTTAGACGAATATTTAATTGAAAGTTTGAAAAATCAAGGAGCAACCATTACCTCCTGGGGCGTAGGAACGAATCTCATTACTTCCAAAGATTGTCCTGCTTTCGGTGGTGTATATAAGCTTGCTGCTATTCAGAATGAAAATGGGGAATTTATTCCAAAGATTAAGCTTTCTGAAAATACAGAAAAAGTTACCAATCCGGGAAATAAAACCGTTTATCGTATTTATGAGGAAGACTCACATAAGATAAAAGCAGACCTTATCTGTCTGGTTGGCGAAACTTTTGATACAAATGAAGACTTAAGACTGTTTGACCCACACGAACCTTGGAAAAAAACGCTGTTAAAAGCTGGAAGTTATTCCATGCGTGAACTTCTGGTAAAAGTATTTGACAAAGGAACATGCATTTATCATTCTCCAAAGGTCATGGATATTCAAAAATACTGTGACAAGGAAAAAGAAACTCTTTGGAATGAAACAAAGCGTTTTGTCAATCCCCATAAAGTATATGTAGACTTATCTGATAAATTGTATGAAATGAAACGTCAGATTTTAAATGAGATGGGCCAGGAGTAGCAACTATGTCCGACCTACTAACATTAAAAGAGGTATGCCATCTCTTATCTGTTTCTACTGCTACCGGAAGAAACTGGATAAGATTAGAGAAACTTGTTCCAACTAAAACCATAGGAAAGCAGACTTATTTTTCCAAGTCTTATGTGAATCGTTTCAAAAAAGAACTCACGACCGGAAAAAATACTGCCCTTAAAAGCAGACGCAACAAACGTTTTGTTACAGGGAACGGAATTTATCGTTCCTATATCTCTCCTGATTCACCCAATACCGCTTGCGTCTGCCAGCTTTTCCTGGCACTTTCGGAATACGATATAACACTCACCGCCGAGCAAATAAACCTGTTACTGGCAGAATGTGCCCTACAACTTATTTGCCAGCGAACCGGACTTGTACCTCCCGACACCTACTCTTCCATGGAGTCTTTTCTAAAACTATATGTAACCAAACAGCTATGTGTGGAACAATATACTTCCTTATTGGATGATTTCATTTCCTGTGGTAACTCTGCCCTTACCTTTATAGCAGAATATCCCACATTATTTGACATCTCCTATAAGTATGTACCTTCCGAAGACATCTTGGGATTATTATATATTTCTCTGAAAAATATGACTTCCCGCAAAGCTACCGGTTCTTATTATACCCCCACAGAAACGGTATTACACTTGATACGCCACCTGGTAGATACACCAAAAAATCTTTTGGGAAAACAGATTTTAGACCCTTGCTGCGGAACGGGGAACTTCCTGTTACAGCTCCCTGATACCTTAGACTTTTCTCAGGTACACGGCAACGACATTGACCCTGTGAGTGTAACCATTACCCGCCTCAATATGGCTTTGAAGTTTCAGGTAGAAGACATGGCTTTACTTTATCAAAATATTACTGTTTCTGACTTTTTAACTCCCCAGGCGCATCCTTCTTATGACTTCATTATTGGGAATCCGCCTTGGGGGTACTCTTATTCTAAGGATGAGAAAAAGCAACTCTGCGAAGCCTATCAATGTGCCAATGGTAATTGTGTGGAATCTTATGACCTATTTACAGAACGTGCCATTTCCCTGTTAAAAGAAAATGGCACACTTGCTTTTGTTGTTCCTAAGGCAATTTTGAATGTAAAAAGTCACACTGCCATTCGTGAGTTTATGTTAAAAGAAACTTTGATTTCCAGACTGGATTTTTTAGGAGATACTTTTGATAACGTACAATGTCCAAGCATTATTTTACAGCTTGTTCGTACACAAAAAGTACATACTTGTATTGGCATGACTGTTTCTGACCCAAACAGTTCTTTTGTGATACAAAAGGAACGTTCCTTAACTTCGGATTGTTTCAGCCTTTTCATTACAGATAGCGAATATGATGTTTTAGAAAAAATAAAAAACCATCCTCATCATACCACCTTAAAAAATCAGGCTGATTTTGCTCTTGGAATTGTTACCGGAGATAATAAGAAATATGTCTCCCATAGAAAAACTTCTGACAATGAAATTATTTTAAAAGGTGCTGATATTAAAAGATACCAAATACAAAAAAGTGAAAACTACATCACGTTTCATCCAGAACGTTTCCAACAGGTTGCGAAGGAAAAATATTATCGTGCACCGGAAAAACTGGTTTATCCCTTTATCTGTAAGCATCCGATATTTGCCTATGATAATGGGCAGCACCTTTCCCTGAATAGCTGTAATCTTATCATTCCGCACATTGACGGACTGGATATCAAATATATTCTGGCGGTTTTAAATTCCAGAATTACAGCTTTTTTATTTGCAAAACAGTTTGATTCCGTAAAGGTGCTACGCTCTCACATAGAGCAGATTCCTATTCCGATAATTTCTTTTAATGAGCAGAAGGAAATCCTCCCACTTGTGAATGAACTTCTTACGGAACAGGATTCTGTCACATTTCAGTTAAAGTATGATGCACTGGATAAAATGATTGCAAACCTTTTTGGACTTACAGAAGCTGACTATGAGATTGTCTGCAATTTATAATTTTCTTTCCTGCCACATGATATACAATGGCAACTATTGCGCTAACTATCAATAAAAAGTAAAAATTGAGTCCACGGGTCACACACATAGATGCAGTTAGATACGCTCCCGGAAAAATCTGTGCAAATGCGGTCTTATACATCATTTCTGTGATTCCCTGGGCTCCCGGTAATGGAAGCATATCTACCGCAATATACACCGATGCCTGTACAATCATTACCGTAAGCATACTCTGTCCTTCCATCCCCATTCCCCGATAAATAAGATAAGTAAGGAAAAACACACTGCATCTTTGTAGGATGGTGCCAATCATGACCCCTGCTATTTTTCTCTTATTTTTTCCTAAAAATACTACCGCTTCGTGATATTGATCCGCCATTTCCACTAACTTTTTTGTTCGTTCTCCTGAACCTTTCAAAATATGCAGTCTTTTTAATAAATTCTCCCCACCTACCACAAGTTTCTTAAAACAGCTTGGACTTATCATAACAAACAATAAAATTCCTACCAGCAATACATTCAGCAACAATCCTAAATAGTAAAGATACATATAATTTTTCAAAAAGGCTTCCAATGGTGCATGATAAAACAGTAAGATACCAAGTCCCATAAGCACCAGTACCAATTTATAAATCAGTGCTACTACCATAAGCACCACGGTACTATTTGATACCTTGTGCCCATCTTTTTGCATATAATATAGTTGCACAGGCTGTCCGCCGGTGGCAGACGGGGTAATTCCCGAAAAAAAGAACCCCACAAAGGAATATCCCACACAGCGAAAAAGACTTGCCTGTTCGTGTAGGGCATGTAACAGGTACCATATCATGGTTCCCTCTGCTACAACGAAAAACAATGCAACAATGGCCGCCGCTGCCAGATAGCCTGTATTTAGCTTCTGTACAGCCGCAGCAACTGCTCCCATATCATTTCCTTTTGCAATTACCCGAAAGGTTAATAACATTAATAACAATAAAATTATTGCACTTATCAGATTCTTTCGATTCATCGTTTCTATTTCTCCTAATATGCGTTTCCTGCCTGCACTGTTCCAATAAATTCCCGCAATGCTCCCTCATACACTACATGGGTTTGTGGCAACTCATAAAAATCTCTCGGGGTTACCAGTGAAAAATGTTTTTTAAACAACTTCATTCCGTTTTCTTCTAACAGCTTAGCAGAAAATGAAGAACAGGTATAGTGATTTTTCTGATAGAAGGGCTTTTGTAAAAGAATAAATAACAATCCTACGATACAATAATGATAATGAAATCTCTGCTGATAACATTCTTCTAACTGCTGCTCTATCTGCGCTTTCTGTTCTTTGGTACATTCCATGCTCACGATTCGATAACGTGCTGTAGGAAATGCCTGTACAATCTGATATATATTTTCTCTTTCAAATCCTGCACTTAATGGAATAAACGGATTTCTTCTTCCTACACTATATGCCCTTTGCAATTCCTGATCCAATGCCACTACCACATGGATATAATTACTTTTTGTGACTCTTCGTATAATGGATGCAAACAGTCCCGGTGTATCTACCAGTGCAAAATATATTTTTTCCATTATTTTGCCTCTTTTCCTCTGTATTTTTATTTCTAATTAAACTGATATATCTTTCGTGCTGTTTTATATCCCGCAAGTGTAATTCCCGCTCCGAACTTTCCCGGAAGATAAGTCAATCCGCTTATAGTTCTTCTCTTCAATTTGAAATATAATTTCTGATTGTGATTCTTGATATAATTCCACAACATTTCTCTCTTTTGCATTGCTTCTGAAGTTCCTATGAGTAATAAATGAATGGAGGAAATTGCCATCATAATAGAAATGTTTCTGGTTAAATAATTTGCAAGCTTGGGGTATCGTCTCTCCACCTTTCCGATATCTGCGCAATTAGACACTAATTTTGTCACACGAATTTGCTGGTCGATTCGTTGCATCAATACTTTTTCATTCACAGACTGATCTTCTCTTCCCAAAAAGTAATGATACATATCCAAGTTCAAATAACATATGGTATGTACATACGGAAGCGGCTGATTTGCAAAAATATTATCTACATAAAAAGTATGTCTTGGAAGTCTGACCCCGGCTCTTCGTAGTACATCTGTCCGATAAAACAACGCATGCATCACTAAATACTGAGAGGGGCGAAATCTTCCGATGTCGTTCCAACCACAGACCACGTTTTCTTTAAAAACATTTCCATAAGTCATCCGTTTTGCTTTTCCTTCGTATAAGTGATCATAAATATAATTACATACAATTAAGTCTACTCTTGTATCGCTCTTATCCCATTGTTCTATTGTTTGCAACAATTTCTGCAACTGAGATTCTTCCAACCAGTCATCCGAATCCACCACTTTAAAATATCTGCCCGTAGCATGCTCCAATCCGGCATTTACTCCGGCACCATGTCCACCATTTTCCTGATGAATCACTTTTACAATCTCCGGATAATTTTTTGCATAATTATCTGCTATTTCACCGGTTCGGTCAGTGGAACCATCATCTACAATGATAATTTCCACTCGTTCTTCCCCACTTAATAAAGTATCTATACAACGCTCCATATAACTCTCTGAATTATAACAGGGTACGGTAAATGTAATATCTTTCATAAATTTTCCTCCTCACTTGTTCTTTTCATTCTCTTTAACGAAAGAACTTCCGTTTTTTCTTCAACTAATTTTTCATTCTTTCTTATTGTACCGTACCAATGTAAAATCTGCCCTCATTCTACCTTACACTTTTCTTACAATTCTGTAAGGATTTTCTTTCCAAAATATAAACAAAGCATTTACACGCTAATGTAACATGGTATTTCCTTGCGGAGCGCCTTTTATGTAATAGGACGCAATTTCCTGTTACATTAAAAGAATCTCAGAAAACCTATTTCTAAGTTCTCTGAGATTCTTTCATATACTCTGACATCATGCATGCACCTGATGCATTGCTTTTTTCTATTTGTGTTATGTTTTCCGGATGTATTCCACCAATGGCATATACCGGAATTGTTACACTTTCGCATACCTCTTCTAAAAACTCCAAACCTCTTGGCGGTAACCCCGGCTTACAATCTGTGGTAAAAATATGCCCTGCCGTAACATAATTTGCCCCAAGCTGTTCTGCCTCTTTTGCTTCTTCTACCGAATGAATGGACGTTCCGATTATACGCATTTCTTTCAACGCCTGTTCCTCCATGCCACTTTCATTTCTATATTTTTTTAACATTGGAAATGGCAAGTGGATTTTATCCATTCCAAGACTTTTTGCTGCTAAAAGGTAAGTATGTGGAATTAGTTCTACCTTACTCTGACCTGACTTTTTTCGGAGCATTTCCAATAACTTGACATATGTTTCTTCTGATAAATCTTTTTCCCGTAAAATCAATCTATCCGGCGGATTACCAACATATTCTAATTTTGCCAGATGTTCAACATAATCTTCTATTTTTCCTGTGCCGTGATATTTTCGATACAGTCCCCAGTTAGAAACTGCAATTCGTTTAAATGAAGACCTAGACATAAACATAATCATTCATAACAGGCTGTAATCCCTGCTCCTTAATTGCAGCAAATACTTCATCTACATTTCGGTTATCTGCAATTTCAAATTGGTCATCACCTTTTTCTTCTACCTCATCAGAATGACTTCCGATTCCGGTACTTACTCCTGCTGAAATCTTGGTTGCTGTCATACCAATAACATGATTTCTGAATTCAGCACGTTCTCTGGTAGAAATTGTCATACCTGCAAACGGCATAAACAAACGATATGCACACATAATCTGAAGTAACTGTTTTTCATGTACATCCTTAGGATTGATTGTGGCATCATTTACGATTGGGCGCAGTCTCGGACAGGAAAATGATATTTCTGCATAAGGATATTTTCGTTGTATGTAGTAAGCATGAAGTCCGGTTGCCAACGCATCTTTTCTAAAATCTGCCAATCCCAACAAAGCAGCAAATGCTACACCACGCATTCCTCCCTTTAGTGCTCGCTCCTGAGCATTAAATCGATATGGGAAAATTCGCTTATGTCCTGCTAAATGCAATGTCTCATATTTATCGGAATCGTATGTTTCTTGAAATACTGTCACATAATCTGCACCGCACTTTTGCAAATATGCATACTCATCGGAATTCATTGGATATACTTCAATTCCAACCATTTTGAAATATTTTCTTGCAATCTTACATGCCTCACCAATATAAGAAACATCTGACTGTGTTCTGCTTTCCCCTGTTAAAATCAAAATTTCTTCTAATCCGGTCTTAGCAATGGCTTCCATCTCTTTTTCAATTTCTTCGGTATTTAACTTCATTCTATGGATATGATTGTGGCAGTTAAATCCGCAATATACGCAGTAATTTTCACAATAATTAGAAATATAAATCGGAGTAAACATATACACGGAATTTCCAAAATGTTTTGCTGTTTCCTGTTTTGCCTTTTGCGCCATCTGCTCAATATATGGTTCTGCTGCCGGAGAAAGCAGGGCTGCAAAATCTTGGATTTCTAAATGGTCTTTCATTAATGCACGTTTTACATCTGCCCCGGTATAATCTTCTGCACAATACGCATTTCTTGCAGAAATTACTTTATCCATAATATCCGAATCTATTTGTTCCATTCCTTCCATATATTCCATATGGTTTACTCTTGGTCTTGTATCCTGTTCCATGTTCTTCCTTCTTTCTCTTCTAATCCCTTAAAAATCCTGTCATTGGGGAGGATGCTGTCCCACCTTTTTCTAACACTCTTCCAAGTTTTGCAAGGTATGCTTCTCTTCCTGCTTCTATTGCTTTCTTAAAAGCAGATGCCATAACGGTAATATCTCCTGCTGTTGCAATGGCGGTATTTGCCATAACTGCCGCTGCTCCCATCTCCATTGCTTCACATGCCTGAGAAGGACGACCAATTCCTGCATCTACAATAATCGGTAAATCAATTTCATCTATTAATATCTGAATAAATTCTTTGGTTGCCAATCCCTTGTTGGAACCGATTGGTGCTGCCAATGGCATAACGGCTGCTGCTCCTGCATTCACCAAATCTCTTGCCACATTCAAATCCGGATACATATATGGTAAAACTACAAATCCTTCTTTTGCTAAAACTTCCGTTGCCTTGATTGTCTCTTGATTATCCGGAAGTAAATATTTGGAATCTCTCATAATTTCAACTTTTACAAAATCCCCGCATCCAAGTTCTCTGGAAAGTCTTGCAATTCGCACAGCCTCTTTTGCATCTCTTGCACCTGAAGTATTTGGTAACAAGGTTACGTTTTGGGGAATAAAGTCTAAAATATTCTCTGCTCCTCCTGAATTTGCACGGCGAACTGCCAAGGTAATAATCTCTGCTCCTGCCTGCTCTACTGCTGCCTTGATTAACTCTACATTATACTTTCCTGAGCCTAAAATAAATCGTGACTCAAACTCATGTCCACCGAGTACCAGTTTATCGTTTTTCATCTTGTTTCCTCCTGTTGATATTTTCATCTGTGTTGCTGTATTTAATTTCCTCTTATTTCCAATAGCATTTTATTTCTATACATGATATGTATAAGGTTTTTCCGTTTTGGTACCTGTCCCTTATCAGCCGCCTCCCATAAATTTTACAACTTCTAAATGATCTGTAGCATTTAATATATATGTTTGATATTCTGCTTTGGGTACGATTTCTTCATTACATTCCACTGCAATCTGTTCCGGCTTATATCCTTCCTTTGCCAGTACTTCTGACAGGGTAATCCCCTCTGCATAATCTTTCTCTATTCCATTGATTACCATTTTCCCTCTCCTTTGATTTTTTATTTTAGGACGGAGCGTTTTTTATATAATAAGACGTAATTTCCTATTACACATAAAAAAAGCCACCACGAAGAGAACTACGCCCGTGGTGGTGTACCCCTTCGTGTGGCTTACGCTTCACACTCTGTTACGCATTATAGGTTATTTTTTTCAAAAAGTCAAGATTATACTCTTTCTTGAGTTTCCGTACTTTTATCCACAACCCCTATTTTTTCTGGGCTAGTAGTAAACAACTTTAAGAAAATGCCCAAAATATAAGGAACTTACTCTTTTGTTATGGTAAAATTAAGGTGTCTA